>SKIF01000136.1 GCA_007116575.1 Paracoccaceae bacterium | reverse complement strand
CGATGGCTGCACCTCGCGCGCGCGCTGCGATGCAGACCCATCGAGGAAATAGAGCCCGGTAACAGCATAATGCGAGGGGGGCTGCGCGGGCTTTTCGACAATCTCGCGCACCTCGCCCTCGGGCGAGAAACCAACTACCCCATAGCGTTCGGGGTCGCGCACACGGTAGCCGAACACAGTGCCCCCCGCGCGGCTGTCTGCGGCAGCCATCAATTCGGGTAATCCATGCCCAAAAAAGATGTTGTCACCCAGAACCATGGCCGAGGGCGCGCCGTCGAGGAACGCCTCAGTCAGCAGATAGGCCTGCGCCAGACCTTCCGGGCGGGCCTGCACGATCCAGTCCAGCGTGATTCCCCATTGCTGCCCGTCACCCAGCAGCTTGCGAAACTGCGCCTGGTCCTCGGGTGTGGTGATGATGGCAATCTCACGAATACCCGCCAGCATCAGCACCGACAGCGGGTAATAAATCATCGGTTTGTCATAGACCGGCATGAGCTGTTTCGACACGCCCTGCGTGATCGGCCATAGCCGTGACCCGGTGCCGCCTGCGAGGATGATGCCCTTGCGCGTGCTCATATGCGTCCTTTCAACTCTCGGATTGTCTGCGGCAATGCCGCGCGCCATTCGGGTTGGCTGAGCCCCAGTCGGGAGAGTGTGCTGCAGTCCAGCCGCGAATTGAGCGGGCGGCGCGCAGGTGTCGGGTAATCGGCCGTCGGAATGTCCTCGATTAGGCAGGCAAGCCCCGCCTCGGCCATGATGGCGCGGGCGAAACCGGCCCAGGAGGTCGCGGGTGCACCGCTGAAGTGGTAGGTGCCGGACAGGGCTGGGTCGGCTTGCAACCGGCCAAGGGTCTGCAGGCAGGCCGCAGCGATGGCGCTTGCGGGCGTGGGACCACCGATCTGGTCGGCGACCACCCGCAGGCTGTCGCGCTCGGCCCCCAGCCGCAGCATGGTGCGGACGAAATTGCTGCCATGCGCCGAGAACACCCAAGAGGTGCGCAATATCGCAAACGTCGCGCCAGCGGCGCGGACCCCTTTCTCGCCAGCAAGTTTTGAGCGGCCATAGGCCCCCAGCGGCGCGGGCGGGTGATGGGGGACAAAGGGCGTCTCGCCCGCGCCGTCAAAGACATAATCGGTCGAGATATGCACCAGAGGGATGCCCAGCGCCGCAAAGGCTTGCGCCATGGCCGCCGGGGCCAGCCCATTGACCCGCGTGGCCAGATCTTCCTCCTCCTCGGCCCGGTCCACGGCGGTATAGGCGGCCGCGTTGATGATGGCAGAGGGCGCGCGTGCCATGATCCAGTCATGGAGACGCACGCCCCCCTCGCCCGGATCACCCAGATCGAACGCGTCGCGCCCCACGAATTCAGCCGCTGCTTCCTGCCGCGCCAGTTCCTGCGCGACCTGCCCGCTGCGCCCGAAGACAAGGATCATGCTCCCACCCCCAGCCGCTGGCCCACACCCTTGCGCGCCTGCAACGGGCGCCACCATGCCTCATTGTCCAGATACCACGCCACAGTGCGGCGCAACCCTTCCTCGACCGTGACCGAGGGCCGCCAGCCAAGCTCCTCGCGGATGCGCGCGGGGTCGATAGCATAGCGCGCATCATGGCCTGGGCGGTCGGTGACAAAGGTAATCTGGTCGGCATAGGAGCCCTGCGGCAAGGGCTGCATCTCGTCCAGAATGGCGCAGAGCGTGCGCACCAGTTCCAGATTGCTGCGCTCGTTCTCGCCGCCAATCGCATAGCTGCGCCCGACCATGCCGTTCTGCACGACCAGCAGAAGCGCATCGGCGTGATCCTCGACATAGAGCCAGTCGCGCACATTCGAACCATCGCCATAGATCGGCAGCGGCTTGCCCGCCAGCGCATTGAGGATGATGACCGGGATCAGCTTTTCGGGAAAGTGATAGGGGCCATAATTATTCGAGCAATTCGTCATCACCACGGGCAGCCCGTAGGTGTGATACCATGCACAAACCAGATGGTCGCTCGATGCCTTGCTGGCCGAATAGGGGCTGCGCGGGTCATAGGGCGTGGTCTCGCTGAACTTGCCGGTGGGGCCGAGCGAACCGAACACCTCGTCAGTGCTGATATGGTGAAAGCGGAAACCCTCGGGGCGGCCTCTGTCCACCCAGTAGGCGCGCGCGGCCTCAAGCAGTTCATAGGTGCCGGTGACATTGGTCGAGATGAAGTCACCCGGCTCGTCGATCGAGCGATCCACATGGCTTTCGGCGGCCAGATGCATGACGGCATCGGGCTGGTGGGTGGCAAAGATTCGCGTCAGCGCAGCGCGGTCGCGGATATCGGCCTGCTCGAACGCGTAGAGCGGGCTCTGCGACACGCTGGCGACATTGTCGAGGCAGGCGGCATAGGTCAGCGCATCGAGATTGACGACATGATGGCCCCGCCCGATCGCAAGCCGCACCACAGCCGAGCCAATGAAGCCCGCCCCACCTGTCACCAACAGCTTCATTGCATCTGCCTACGGCTTGAAATCAAATGGAGACTCGAACTGGTCAAAGGGAATGGCCTGCGCGTCTTTTTCCGAAAGCATTGGGTCGGTCACTTGCCAGTCTATCGGCAGACTGTTCCACAACACCGCCCCGTCGCATTCAGGTGAATAGAAATCGGTGCATTTGTAGTTGATCTCCGTATCTGGCGATAGTGTGACGAAGCCATGCAGAAAGCCGGGCGGCACCCAGAGCTGCTTGCCATTGTCCTGGGTCAGCTTCACGCTGACCCATTGCCCGTAATTTGGCGAGCCGCGCCGCGCATCGACCGCGACATCCAGCAACGCACCCCGCGCGCAGCGCACCAGCTTGCCTTGCACATGCGGCGGGCGTTGGTAATGCAGCCCCCGCAACGTGCCGACCTGTGCCGACATCGAATGATTGTCCTGCACGAATTCTGGCAGCACGAGCCCGGCCTGTTCCAGCGTGCGCCGGTTCCAGCTTTCGCTGAACCAGCCCCGCGCATCACCAAACCGTCGCGGCGTCAGGACAAGCACTTCAGGAAGCGTGGTCGGCGTGATCTTCATGACTGCTCTCGATACTTGCGTCCCGTCGGAGGCGGGAAGGCCTGTTAGCGTCAGAGTATGTCTCGCCGACAATAAAGGCTCAAGCGCGAAAGCGCGACCAAGTAAGTGCAGCGCGCATAGGGCTCACAAGAGACAGGATAATCACTCCTTCCCCATGCCATTCCGGTCAGCGACACTTCGCTGGCTTGTGATCCGGGCGGGCAGACAGTATCCCCGTCGAAACAGTGCGAAGTGAGAGTTTGGAAAGGTAGGGCGTGAGATGAAAAGCAGGGTTACAAAAGCCGTCTTTCCGGTCGCGGGGCTTGGCACGCGCTTTCTGCCTGCGACCAAGGCGATGCCGAAAGAGCTCTTGCCGATCATCGACAAGCCCATCGTGCAATATGCTGTCGAAGAGGCCGTTGCTGCGGGCATCACCGAGCTGATCTTTGTCACCGGGCGCAACAAACGCGCGGTCGGCGACCATTTCGATGCCAATCTCGAACTCGAGGCGCAGCTAATCGCAAAGGGAAAGACCGAGTTGCGCGACATGGTGCGCAATATCGTGCCCGAGGGCGTGGCCTGCATCTTCCTGCGCCAGCCCGAACCGCTGGGGCTGGGACATGCCGTGCTCTGTGCCGAGCCTGCCGTGGGCGACAACCCTTTTGTTGTCTTGCTGGCCGATGACCTGATGCAGGGTGAAACCCTGCCTACCACATCATTGCTTCGCGCCTTCGCACGCAAGCCACAAACAGTGCTTTCGGTCTCCGAAGTGGCACCGGAGGATGTGTCGAAATATGGCATTCTGCGCGCCGGGGTCGAGGATGCGGACGGGCTGATCACTGTCGAGGGGATTGTCGAGAAACCGAAACCCGAAGACGCTCCATCGCGATTGGCCTCGTTCGGGCGGTATGTCTTCACGCCCGAGGTCTTCACGCTTCTTCGCGGGCTTGCCCCCGGTGCGGGGGGCGAGATTCAACTGGCCGATGCCATCGACCATCTGGCACGTCAGGGCAAGGTCGCAGCCATCACCAACCCCTCGCGGCGCTATGATTGCGGGTCCAAATTCGGCTATCTGACCGCCATAGTGGACCATGCGATTGCCGATCCGACCTATCGCGACGCTTTTGCTGCCTTGCTGCGCGAACGGCTTGCCGATCTGGATAAGGGTTGATGCTGCGCGCGTTGCGCATCGTTCAGAACCCAAAGTAGGCACGCTTGTTCCGCCGACGAGACGTCACTTCGGACTATCAAGGGAAGGGATGGCGCGCCCGAAAGGATTCGAACCTCTGACCCCCAGATTCGTAGTCTGGTGCTCTATCCAGCTGAGCTACGGGCGCGTGAGAGGCGACATATCGCCCCTGTCCGGGCTTTGCAAGAGGGCGATCCGGCATTTCACAAATCCCGACTGAATTTCTGCCCTCAGCCTGCCGAGGGCAGCCAGATACGGAATTCGGTTCCGTCGGCATCGCTGCGGGTCAGCTCCAGCCGTCCGCCATGCCCTCGCACAAGCTCTGCCGCAATCGCCAACCCCAGACCCACGCCCCCCTTGCGCGCACCACCCTGAAATGCCTCGAACAAGTGCTCGCGCGCTTTTGCGGGCAAGCCGGGACCAGTGTCGCCAATGCGGATGGCAATACCGGGCTTGCCATCTTGCTGCGTAGCTTTGGCCAGCAACTCGATCACGCCGGGCTGCTTGGTAGCCTCGATCGCCTGCCGCGCATTGCGCACCAGGTTGCTTAGTACACGGAAGATCTGTTCGGCATCGGCACGGAGCATCATGTCGGGAGGGACATCGGTCAGGAAGGTGACATCGACCCCCTCGGCGAGGGCCAGTTTCTCGTTCTCGACGACGTCCTCGACAAGCGCCGCCATGCGCAGGGGCGCGAGTTTCGGTGGGGGCTCTTCCGCCTTGCCGAAAGTGAGGGTCGATTCGCACAGATTGATCGCCCGCGAAAGCGAACTCACCAGCTTGGGAGCCGCGCGCTGGACGCTGGGATCACGGCTCATCTCCATGCGGTCGGCCAGCATCGAGGCAGTGGTCAGCATGTTGCGCAGATCATGACTGATCCGCGCCACCGACCCGCCAAGCTGGGCCAGCCGGTCCTTCTGACGCAACAGGCCAGTCAGGTCGGTCTGCAACTTGCTGAGCGCCTCTTCGGCGGCGCGCAATTCGCGGATATCGGATTGCGGCGTGATGATGCGGTTGGCGTCCTGCGGGTCATCGGCGTAATCCGACATCGAACGAATCACGCGCTGCATCGGGGCCACGACAAAAGCCTGTATCGCGAGATAAAGCAGCAAGGCCACGAAAGCCGACAGCCCGAGGGTCAGGAGCAGGATGCTTTTCCCATGGTCCCAGAGTTCGGCCTGCAGATTGCTGGTGTCGAGCGTGATCTCGATCAGCAACCCACCCTGCCGCACCGGGTCGCCAATAACACGGATGATGCGCGTCTCGGAGCGGAGCATCTCGTCCAGCGCATCGCGCATCAGCGTGAAAGCATTGGCACCGCGCAGGTCGTAAGTGGCGTCGATCGGGGCGGGGATGGGCGAAGACAGGATCAATTCGCGCACGGCATCGCGGCGCAACACCACGTTGAAAACACCGGCATTCTCCAGCAGTTCCTCGGCCAACTCACCAGCGATGGAGCCATCCGAGGCCAAAAGCGCCAACGAGGCGATCTGCGCACGCTCAAGCCGGGCGAGAAGGTAATCTTCGCGGAAGCGCGACACGGCGGGCACGAAGATCAGCACCTCGGCCAGCAGCACGAAGATGACTGCAAGCCCCAGAAACCGTGATGACAAAGAGTTCGAAAACATGCCTGAGACCCTGTGCGCGCAGCTTAGGGAAGCCAACGCTGAACGGCCCTCACTACACGCTTCACATTTATGTTATCAAAGAGTTTCGGCGAGAAATAGGCCCCTGCTGCACGTTTGCCGATTTCCGCCAATGTCGGATAAGGCAGCACGGTCCCGGCGATGGCCGTCAGCTTCAGCCGGTTGGCGATGGCCAGCGCGAAGGGCGCGATCACTTCGCCCGCCTGCGCGCCGACGCAGGTGACGCCCACAGGCCGACCGTACGCAGCCATCAGTTTGAGGAAACCACCCGTGCAGCCCTCGGCCTGCGCGCGGTCAATCTGGTCATAGCCGATCCTGTGCACACTCAGCCGCGCGCCATATTGCTTGCGCGCCTCGGCCTCGGTCAGGCCGATCTGGGCAAGCTCGGGGTCAGTATAGGTCACATGCGGTATGTGATCGTGACGCGCTTTCGCGGGCAGCCCGAACAGCATGGAGCGGATGATCACCCCGGCATGGTAGCCCGCCAGATGCGTGAACTGCCCCTGCCCGGCGACATCGCCAATGGCGTAAACGCGCCGGTTCGTCGTCCTGAGCCGTGCATCGACCGTGATTCCCGCACGGGAATGCGCAATGCCCGCACGATCCAGATCCAGCCGCTCGATATTGGGCAGGCGACCCGCCGCCACCAGCAGATGCGTGCCGGAAAAGATCGTGCCGCCCCTGACCCGCACCTCGATCGCGCCTTTACGTCCCGAGACCTGCTCGATCTGCACATCCTCGACAATGTCGATCCCTTCACCGCGCAGCGCATCGAGCACCACGGCTGCGGCCTCGGGGTCATCGCGGCCCATTGCCCGAGCGCCTTCGATGACCGTCACGCGCGCGCCCAGCCGCCGATGCGCCTGCGCCATTTCCATCCCGATAGGGCCGCCGCCGATGATCAGCAGATGACCGGGACACTCGGTCAGATCGAAGATCGTCTCGTTGGTCATGCAGGGCACGCTGTCCAGCCCCTCGATCGGGGGCAATGCGGCGCGCGAGCCCGTGGCAATCACGAATCGGCGCGCGCGGATGCGCGTCCCATCGACCTCGATGCTGCGCGCATCGGCAAAGCGCGCCCAGCCCCGGACCACCTGCACGCCCAGACCTTCGAAACGCTCGACCGAATCATGCGGAGCGATGGCCGCGATGGCGGCTTGCACATGGGCCATGGCCTTCGCGAAATCAACTTTCGCCCCCGCCTTCGCCGCCTTGGCCTGCGCCAGAAGCGCCTTGGAGGGCACGCAGCCATAGTTCAGGCAGTCGCCGCCCATCTTGTGGCCCTCGACCAGCACCACGCGCGCGCCCATCTGCACGGCCCCGGCAGCTACCGAAAGCCCGCCGGAGCCTGCGCCGATCACGCAGATATCTGTGGTGATTTGGGTCATATCTCTTTCCCTTTTCCGCGCAGGACCTTGATGATGACCGGCAAGAGCGACAGCGCGGCCAGCCCCAGAAGCGGCCCGAGGATATGCGGCTCGAAGATGATACCCAGATCCGGAATCTCGTCGCGGGCGAAAACCTCGCCCAGCCCGGCCCCGACCCAAGTGTAGATCAGCCCACCGGGCATGATCCCGAGAAAAGTGGTCGCGGCAAAGACGCTCAGCCGGACCCCGATCAGTGCCGGAATGACATTCATCACGAAAAAGGGCAACACTGGCATCAACCGCAGCGACAGCAGCACCGGCACCTCGTTGTCACGGATGGACGCGGTAATCTGCTTGACCCGCCCTTCCCCCGCATCGATCCGCGCTGCGAGCGCCCGCCCGAACCCTGCCCGCACGGCAAGAAAGATCAGCACTGCACCGATAGTCGCGGCAGCCAGATTGAAGAACGCGCCCGGAAACAGCCCGAACAGGAACCCTCCGGTCAATGTGGCAGCGGTGGCACCGGGCAGCGAAAAGGCGACGATGGCGATATAGGCCGCGATGAAGGCCGAAGCCGTGAGCAGGTAATGCGCATCCCGAAATGCCAGCAGCGCGGCACGATTGTCGCGCAGCGCCTCAAAGCTCAGAAAATCGCGCAGGGTCAACGCGCCGATTACCGCAACCGCAGCGATCACGATCAGCGGCAAACGCTGGCGCCAGCCCGGGCGAGGCGGTGGAAGCTCTGTCATCTGTCCCTGTCCTGTCTGTTGCCTTTCTCGACACTATACGTCCCGGGCACACACATGTTTTCACTGAACCGAGACTTATCACGGGGGCTTGAACATGCGAGCGTGAAAGGCAGCATTATTCACACGCCTCGCCGCGTTGAAACTGTTTTCCCGGGTTTTGCGAATTGACTTGGCCTCGTGAGGCAGGTAAGCGGCGGGCTTGAACAACTTTGGGCAGCCGAATCCGGCCGGATGGCGATTGCCCCGAATGAAGGAACGGAGCGATGAAACGCACCTATCAGCCCAGCAATCTGGTCCGCAAACGTCGGCACGGCTTTCGGGCACGCATGGCCACCAAGGCCGGCCGCAAGATCCTGAACGCGCGTCGCCGCATGGGCCGCAAGAAACTTTCGGCCTGAGCGCGACTGCCTGCGCCATGTGCAGGCAGGAGGATAAAAGCATGACGCCGCCGATGGCAGATGTGGCAAGGCAAAGCGCCGGGGCCACGGATGCCCCGGCGGCTTTCGTGTCTGTGCAGCCGGTCACGCTGAAAACACGGGCCGATTTCCTGCGTGCAGCCCGCGCCGCACGGAGGACCACGCCGGGGTTTCTGCTGCAGGCGCGTCAAAGCGCGCCCGAGGAAGGGGGCGAAGCGGTTCGCATCGGCTTAACCTGTTCGAAGAAACTCGGCAATGCGGTGACACGCAACCGCGCCAAAAGGCGATTGCGCGCGGTGGCGCGCGCGGTGTTGCCAAGACATGGCCGCGCAGGGTGGGATTACGTTCTGGTCGGGCGCCCCCATGCCACGATCAGCCACGATTTCGCAGCAATGTGCGACGACCTGCGCCGCGCGCTGCGCCACATCCATGAGCGCGCGACATGACCCCGCTGGCAAAGATTGTGGCGCTGCCGGTGCGGCTCTATCGCGTGGTACTCAGCCCATGGGTCGGACATGGCTGCCGCTATCAGCCCACCTGCTCGGCCTATGCGATCGAAGCACTGGAGCGGCATGGCGGCATCAAGGGCACCTGGCTGATGCTGCGCCGCATCGCACGTTGCCACCCATGGGGCGGGTCAGGCTATGACCCGGTGCCGGGTGCGGACCCGGACCATGACGCAAGGGGAAAGCGAGATGCTTGATGACTCTGACCTGCCGCTGATCCTGCAAGGTGCCCCCGACACGACCGAGTTTCGCAAGCTGCGCAAGCGCATCATCCGCGAGACCCGCGCCGCGATCGAGCAATACGGCATGGTCGAACCCGGCGCGCGCTGGCTGGTGTGCCTCTCGGGCGGCAAGGACAGCTACACGCTGCTGGCCGCGCTGATCGAGTTGAAATGGCGCGGGCTGCTGCCGGTCGAGTTGCTGGCCTGCAATCTCGATCAGGGCCAGCCGGGCTTTCCGGCGACAGTGCTGCCCGAGTTCCTGACAGAGATGCAGGTGCCGCACCGGATCGAGTATCAGGACACCTATTCCATCGTCATGGACAAGGTGCCGCAGGGCCGGACCTATTGCGCGCTCTGCTCTCGATTGCGGCGCGGGAACCTCTATCGCATCGCGCGCGAGGAAGGGTGCAGCGCAGTGGTCCTCGGCCATCATCGTGATGACCTGCTGGAGACCTTCTTCATGAACCTCTTCCATGGCGGGCGGCTGGCGACCATGCCACCCAAGCTGGTGAACGAAGACGGCGATCTCTTCGTTTATCGCCCGCTGGCCTTCGTGGCCGAGGAGGATTGCGGCCGCTTCGCCCGCGCGATGAATTACCCCATCATCCCGTGCGATCTCTGCGGTTCGCAGGACGGGTTGCAGCGGATGCAGGTCAAGGCGCTGCTCGACGAGTGGGAGAAGCGCAGCCCGGGGCGGCGCAATGTCATGTTCCGTGCGCTGATGAATGCGCGCCCCTCGCATCTGCCCGACCCGGCGCTATTCGACTTCATCGGCCTGAACAGAGAGACAGCCGGGGGCGGGACCGACCAGATGTGATCCGCCATATCCCCGATTCCGGGGAAAACCGCTTGACCTTTGGGCGGTGCTTCTGTTGAACCGGGCGCACCGCGCGATGTGACAGGAAGACGCTCCCACATGGATGATCAGAACAGAAATCTGCTGCTGGCCTTTGCCCTGAGCCTTCTGGTGCTTGTCGGCTGGATGTGGATGTTCCCACCCCCCGAGCCGCAACCGCGCGATGAAGCAGAGATCACCGAACTGCCGGTCGCCGAAGACGGCGAGGCGCAGACCATGGCCGAAGCCGAAGCGCCCGAGGCGGAAGAACTGCCCCGTATCGAGATCGACACACCGCGCCTGACCGGCTCGATCAACCTCTTGGGCGGGCGCATCGATGAGCTGTCGCTGCGCGATTATTTCCGCACCACCGATGCGGATTCAGACATCGTGCAACTGCTGATCCCCGACGGCGAGCCCGAGGCCTTCTATGCGCTTTATGGCTGGCGCCCCGGGCGCGACATGACATGGGATGATGTTCCCGGCGCGAATACTCCGTGGGAGCTGATCGAAGGCAATCGGCTGGCCGTGGGCAGCCCCGTCACGCTGGGCTGGACCAATGCATCCGGTCTGGTGTTCACCCAGCGTTTCGAAGTTGACGAAAACTACATGTTCAGCGTCACACAGGCTGTCCAGAACGCCAGCGACACGACCGCGCGCATGGCTCCCTATGGGCTGATCTCACGCCATGGCGAGCCATCGGATCTGGAGAATTTCTTCATCAGCCATGAGGGCTTCATCCAGATCGCTGACGGGCGCCTTGACGAGGACAGCTATCGCAACGTCCGTAATTTCAGCGTGCATGATCAGGAACGCACCAATGCCCGCGTGACCGATGTGGCCGAGAATGGCTGGCTGGGTATCAGCGACAAATACTGGATGGCTGTCCTCGCCCCGCAGCCGGGGCAGAGCTTTACCGCTGTCTCGCGCTACATTCCTGCGCGTGACGTGTTCCAGACCCGCGCCGACCTGCCCACCATCACGGTCGGCCCGGGCGAGCGGGACGAGGTGCAGACGCGCCTCTTTGCGGGGGCGAAGGAATGGAGCGTGATCCGCGCTTACGAGCGCGACTTGGGCATTGACCGTTTTATCGACGCCATCGACTGGGGGTGGTTCTTCTTCCTGACCAAGCCGATCTTCGCGACGCTTTATTTCATCAATGGCATCATCGGCAACATGGGCTGGTCGATCATCACGCTGACGCTGCTGATCAAGGCCATCCTGCTGCCGCTGGCGTGGAAGTCCTATGTCTCGATGGCCAAGATGAAAGAGCTTCAGCCCGAGATGCTGGCGCTGAAAGAGCGTGTCGGCGATGACCGTCAGAAGATGCAGCAGGAGATGATGAAGCTCTACAAGGAGAAGAAGGTGAACCCCGCTGCGGGCTGCCTGCCGATCCTGTTGCAGATCCCGATCTTTTTCTCGCTCTACAAGGTGATTTTCGTCACCATCGACCTGCGCCATGCAGAATGGTTCGGCGTGTTCAACGATCTCTCGGCCCCCGATCCGACCTCGATCATGAACCTGTTCGGGCTCTTGCCATGGGCCGCGCCGCATCCTGAAAGCTTCCTGTCGCTGATCTTCATCGGCATCCTGCCGATCTGTCTGGGCGTCTCGATGTGGTTGCAGATGAAGCTGAACCCGACACCGACCGAACCGATCCAGCAGGCGGTGATGACCTGGATGCCGTGGATCTTCATGTTCATGCTGGGCTGGTTCGCCTCGGGGCTGGTGCTCTACTGGATCGCCAACAACGTCATCACCTTTGTCCAGCAATACTCGATCATGGCCATGAACGGATCGCGGCCCGACCTGCTGGGCAATATCGGCGTCAAGAAGAAGAAGGGCTAGCCGCATGGGGTGGCGGCTGGCGCATATCTTCCGCCATCCCATCAAGGCGCATGGTCGCGAGGCGCTGACGCAGGTCAAGCTGAGTGAGGGCCGCTGCCTGCCTTTTGACCGGCACTGGGCCGTCGCGCATGAGGCCGCGCATCTGATGCCGGGCTGGAACGCCTGCATGAACTTCACCCGCGGGGCCAAGACCCCGGCGCTGCAGGCGATCATGGCCGAGCTCGACGAGGCGACGGGCGAGCTGACACTGACCCATCCGTTGCGCGACGCGCTACACTTCGATCCCGACACCGCAGAGGGGCAAAGCGCCTTTCTCAACTGGGTCGCGCCGCTGATGGCCGGCGGGCGGGCGCAGCCCGCGCGGCTGGTCAAGGCCGGGCGCGGCATGACCGATACGCCCTTCGAGTCAGTCTCGATCCTGAACCTGTCCTCGCTGCGCGCGCTCAGCCAGCGCGTAGGCCGCGATCTGGGGCTGGACCGCTGGCGCGCCAATCTGTGGCTCGACGGGCTGGCCCCCTGGGAGGAATTCGATCTGATCGGGCGCGAACTGGTGATCGGTGGCGCACGGCTGCGGGTGGTCGAGCGCATCGGGCGTTGCCGCGCCACAATGGTCGATTGCGCGACCGGGCGAATTGACGTGAACACGCTCGACGCGCTGGAGGAAGGGTATGGGCATACCGATTTCGGGGTCTATGCCGAGGTAATTTCCGGGGGCGCTGTCGCCTGCGGCGACAGCGTGGAGCTACGCCCATGACCACACTCGCGTTCCCCGAAGCCCAGAACCCCGACGCCTTTGCCGAAGACGCCGGGCGCAAGCTGCTGACCGGGCAGGTGGAGTTCCTCAAAGGCGTGGTCGCGATGGACGGCCTGCCCCCCGCCGACCGGCTGGAGGTCTGTTTTGCGGGCCGCTCGAATGTTGGCAAATCAAGCCTGATCAACGCGCTGACCGGACGCCGGGCGATTGCGCGGACCTCGAACACGCCGGGGCGCACACAAGAGATCAATTATTTCACTGTCGGCGAGAGCCATTATCTGGTCGATCTGCCGGGCTACGGCTTTGCGAAAGCCCCGGTCCCGGTGGTCGAAAAATGGCAGCGGCTGCTCAAGTCCTACCTTGCAGGCCGCGCGACGCTGCGGCGCGCCTTCGTGTTGGTCGACATGCGCCACGGCATCAAGGATGTGGACCGTGAAATCCTGAAATTGCTGGACCAGTCGGCCGTCACCTTTCAGTTGGTGCTGACCAAGGCCGACAAACTGGGCGCAGCCGAACAGGCCCGCACGCTGGCGCAGGTGCGCAGTGCGCTGGCAAAACACCCCGCTGCCTATCCCGAACTCGTCGTCACCTCTTCCGAGAAGGGGGTCGGCATCCCTACCCTGCGCGCCATCATCGCCGGACTGACCTGACACAATGAAGAAGCAACGCCCCATGACACAGGACTGGTTCGCCACTGCCCGGACACTCTCCGAGGCGCTACCCTATCTGCAACGCTATTCCGGCGCGATTGTCGTCATCAAGTTCGGTGGTCACGCCATGGGCGACGCCGAGGAAATGGCGAGCTTCGCGCGTGACGTGGTGCTTATGCGGCAGGTCGGCGTCAACCCGGTCATCGTGCATGGTGGCGGGCCGATGATCAATGAGATGCTCAAGCGGCTGGATATCAAATCCGAATTCGTGCGCGGCAAGCGCGTGACCGATGCCGCCACGATGGACGTGGTCGAGATGGTCCTGTCAGGCGCGGTCAACAAGCGCATCGTGCAGGCGATTCAGGACGAGGGCGGCAAGGCGGTGGGTCTCTCGGGCAAGGATGGCGGTATGGTCACCTGCGAGCCCGATGACCCCGATCTTGGCCTTGTCGGTCGCCCGTCCGAAGTGAATCCCGAATTGTTGCACCACCTGTTCACCGGCGGTTTCATCCCGGTCATCGCACCACTTGGCATGGGGCGACAGGGCGAGACCTTTAACATCAATGGCGACACGGCGGCCGGGGCGATCGCGGCGGCGCTCAGGGCCGACCGGTTGCTGCTGCTGACCGATGTGGCGGGGGTGAAGGATCGCAGCGGCGATGTGGTCACGCAGCTATCGCCCGCGCATGTGCGCGAGCTGACCGAGGAAGGCGTGATCGCGGGCGGTATGATCCCCAAGACCGAGACCGCGCTGGCGGCCATCGAGGGCGGTGTTCGTGCGGTCGTCATTCTAGACGGGCGCGCGCCCAATGCCTGTCTGTTGGAACTGTTCACCGATCACGGCGCGGGCAGCATCATCCGCGACACCGAGCCCCAGATCAAGCCGCAGGGGTAGACGGGTGGGCCTGCTGGCAGAGGTCGAGGAATTCGCCGAGGCCGAGGGGCTGGCGGTGATGGGGGTCGTGCCGCAGGGGGCCGCGCCGATGCCCGAAGACCTGCGTTCGCTGGTGCTGCTGGGGCCGCAAGGAGCGGCGTTCTGGGACGGCTTCACGCAATCGCCCGAATACCGCGATGGCCAGCCCGACCCTATCGACCGCTGGTCCACGCGCATCATCGGGGCGATGGCCGAGAGCATGGGCGCGCAGGCGCTGTTTCCATTCGGTACCACGCCCCCGCATCCCTTCATTACATGGGCGCTCGCCTCGGGGCGGGCGTTTGTGTCGCCCGTGCATCTGCTTGTCCATGACGAGGCTGGGCTCTGGGTGAGCTATCGCGGCGCACTGGGGCTGCGCGAGGCGCTTGCGGCACCGCCCCCCGCGCAATCGCCCTGTATAGAATGCGATAAACCCTGCCTCACTGCCTGCCCGTCCAGCGCGCTCACGGGCGCGGGCTATGACTTGGCCGCGTGCCATGCGTTTCTTGACCGCCTCGAGGGAGCATCCTGCCTGTCAGGGGGCTGTGCAGTGCGTGCGGCCTGCCCGCTCTCGCGCAGCCATGGCCGCGTACCCGCCCAATCCGCCCATCACATGAGGTATTTTCACCCATGAGCCTGCCCCTGCGCCTGATCCTGACCCGCCACGCCAAATCCGATTGGGACAACCCATTGCATTCCGACCACGAGCGCCCGCTCAACAAGCGCGGGCGCAAGGCCGCGCCGCAAATGGGGCGCTGGTTGGTCGAGAACGGACATGTTCCCGACGCGGCACTGGTCTCGGACGCAGTGCGCACGCGCGAGACCTGGGCGCTGTTATCGAGCGCTTTTCCCCGCGAAGTGCCTGCGACTTTCCTTGCCGCGCTCTATCATGCCAGCCCCGATGTCATGCTCGCCGCACTGCGCCGGGCGCAGGGGCAGACGATTATCTTGATCGGGCATAACCCGGGAATTGCGGCCTTTGCACACCAGTTGCTGCGCGATCAGCCCGCGCATGAAGGCTTTGCGCGATACCCGACCTGCGCCACCTTGGTCGCCGATTTCGAGATTGCCGATTGGAGCGCACTCACGCCGCACAGTGGCGCCGCCCGTGCCTTTGTCGTGCCGCGCGACTTGCCAGAGTGAGACACGGGCGGCTGCGCACTAACCCAGCGCGTAGCCCGCCCCGCGAACCGTGCGGATCGGATCCGTTCCACCCCTGGCGCACAGCGCTTTGCGCAAACGGCCCACATGGACATCGACCGTGCGCGTATCGATATAAATGTCGCGGCCCCAGACCCGATCCAGCAGCGCCTCGCGCGTCCAAACCTTGCCCGGGCGCTCCATCAGCGCAGCCAGCAAGCGAAATTCGGTCGGCCCCAGATGCAAATCATGTCCGTCGCGGCTGACGCGATAGACATCCGGGTCAAGCCGTATATCCCCAACTTCAAGCATCTGTCCGGCGCTCACCGGGCGCAGACGACGCAGGTTGGCGCGCACGCGGGCGATTAGCTCGGCCACGGAATAGGGTTTGACGATGTAGTCATCCGCGCCTGTGTCCAGCCCGCGCACACGGTCGGCCTCTTCCGACCGGGCCGAGACCATGATGACCGCAGCCTCGCGCCCTTCCCGGCTGGCCTTGATCTGGCGGCAGGCTTCAAGCCCCGACAAGCGCGGCAGCATCCAGTCCAGAAGCACCAGATCCGGCCCCTGCTCGGCCACGGCCAGCACCGCCTCCTCGCCGTCCTTGGCCGTGGCCACACGAAACCCTGCAGCTGTCAGATTGTAGCTGAGCAGTGCCAGTTGCGCTGGTTCGTCATCGACGATCAGCACCAGCGGCGCAGTGATGTCAGACATGATGGTCATCTCTCAGGAGCTTCGATAGTGGCTGTGGAATGCCCTTTCTCTCGTGCTTCTGCCGTGCGGCCTTCGGTCACGAAAATCACATGCTCCGCACCATGTGTCACCAGATCGCCCATGCGCTCGATATTCTTGGCGATGAAAACATAGTGCAGGCAGGGCGTGATGTTCCTCGGGTCCTCCATCATGTGGGTGATGAATTCGCGAAACAGCGCATTGGTCATGTCATCCACCTCGATATCGCGGGCAATGACATCTCGGGCCAGCGCCGGGTCCATTCGGGCGAAGGCATCAAGCATGTCCTTGAGCATCTGGCTGACCAGTCTTGCCTGACGGCGTAGCGCACCCGCGGCACCCTCGATCATCGGGGCCGAAATCAGCACCGGGACGCGCTTGGCCATATTCTTGGCATAGTCGCCCAGTCGCTCCAGCTCTCCGGCCATCTTCATCACGGCGACCGCCGAACGCAGATCATCCGCTTGCGGCTGGCGCAGTGCCAAAAGACGCACGACCTGAGAGTTGATGTCTTCCTCGGAAGTGTCGATCGCGCGGTCTTCCTGTACCACCTTGGCGGCCAGTTCCTCGTCACGATGTTCGAGCGCGCGCGACGCGCCCATGATCGCGGCCTCGACCAGTCCACCCATGGTCAGGACTGACAGTCGAATGGTTTCCAGATCACGATCGAAGGCAGAAAGCGTATGCGGCTTCATGGGTCAGGTCCTTTTGCAAGAGTGCTGCAGCATGGCAGGATTGCGTCGAAGCAGGCCCCTTCACCCGGGGCGGAGCGGATCACCAGCCGCCCGCGATGGCGGCTGAGGATATGCTTTACGATGGCCAGCCCAAGCCCGGTGCCGCCACTGTCGCGCGAGCGCGCCTTGTCCACGCGGTAGAAGCGTTCGGTCAGGCGCGGAATGTAGATCGGATCGATTCCCTCGCCGTAGTCGCGCACGCTTATACGCATGACGGCCCCGTCAAAACCGGGCAAGGCAGAAACCAAACTGGCCGAGATCTCCAACCGCCCGCCGCTGGCACCGTATTTCAGGCCATTTTCGATCAGGTTGTGAAATACCTGCACAAGCTGATCGTAATCACCCGGGATATCGGGCAGGCTCTCGGGCAGGTCGCAACCAAGCGCGACCCGCGCGGCCTCGATCTGTGGGCGCAGCGCAGCGAGAGTGGCGTTGATTACAGCGTGGATCGAGACCGGGCTGCGCGGGCGGATCTTCTCGACCGCCTCGACCCGACTGAGCGACAGAAGATCGGCAACAAGCCCTGTCATGCGATCGGCCTGTTCGGCCATGATGGCCAGAAACTCGGCCCTTGCCGCCGCATCCTCGCCTGCCGGGCCCTGCAGGGTCTCGATGAACCCGGCCAGCACCGTGAGCGGTGAGCGCAGCTCGTGACTGACATTGGCTACGAATTCGCGTCGCTGCGTCTCGGCGGCCTCAACATCGGAAATATCGGACAGCGACAGCACCAGTCCCCGGCTGCCCGCGCGTCGAGCGACCACCTGCCAGACGGTTTCCCGGTTCAAGTTGGTCGAGACATAGTTCGCCACCTGCGGGTCGGCTCCGGCAAGGGCGCGCTCCAGCATGATCGCAACTTCGGGCTGGCGCAGATGCGCGCGAATCTGTGCTGCTTCGATGCGCGCGCCGAACAGCTCCAGCGCCGCCGGGTTGGCGACCTGCACAAAGCCATCCAGATCCACCAGCAGCACAGGCTGAGGGAGCGCCGCGATCAACTCGGCAACAGAGACATCTTGCATGAAGGTGCTATCCAAATCGACCCGTCACATAATCATTGGTGCGCGCGCGCTCGGGATTGGTGAAGATCGTATCCGTATCCCCATACTCGATCAACCGCCCCAGATACATGAACGCCGTGTTGTCGGACACCCGCGCCGCCTGGGCCATGGAGTGCGTCACCATCACGATCGAATAGGTGCCTTTCAGCTCTTCGATAAGCTCCTCGATCCGCGCAGTCGCAATCGGGTCAAGCGCCGAGCAGGGCTCGTCCATCAAGAGCACCTCGGGGTCCGAGGCGACGGCGCGTGCGATGCACAACCGCTGTTGTTGCCCGCCCGAGAGGCCAAGCGCGCTGTCATTCAGCCGGTCCTTGACCTCACCCCACAAAGCGGCCTGTTGCAGCGCGTGCTCGACGGTGTCATCGAGGATGGATTTTTTGGTCACGCCGTCCACCCGCAGCGGATAGGTGATATTGTCATAGATCGACATGGCGAAGGGGTTGGGCTTCTGGAACACCATGCCCATCCGTTTCCGGAGCGCGATGACATCGACGCCCTTGCCGTAGATGTCGAATCCGTCGACACGGATCGTGCCCTCGATGCGCAGCCCGTCGACCAAATCGTTCATCCGGTTGAGGCAGCGCAGCAGAGTGGACTTGCCGCAGCCCGACGGACCGATCAGCGCCGTGACCTGACCTTTCTGGATCTCCAGATTATTGTCGAACAACGCCTGTTTCTCGCCATACCACAGGTTGAAATCGGCAATGTCCAGCGCCGGACCTGCGTTCGATTTCTTGACGTGATAGGCGGTCGGCTCAAACTCAAGTGTATCGCTCATGGGTCTGCCTCAGAACTGGCCGGTTGCGTATTTGCGCTTCAGGCGATTGCGGATGATGATGGCGGTCGCGTTCATCACGACGATCAGCGCCAGCAGCAGCAGGGTCGTCACAAACACCATCGGCTTGCCGGCCTCGGAGTTGCGCGACTGGAAACCCACATCGAAGATGTGGAAGCCCAGATGCATGAAACTGCGATCAAGATGGATGAAAGGATAGAAACCGTCAATCGGCAGGGCCGGGGCAAGCTTGACCACGCCCACCAGCATCAGCGGCGCCACTTCGCCCGCGCCGCGCGCCATTGCCAGAATCATCCCTGTCATGATCCCCGGCAGCGCCTTGGGCAACACCACATAGCGGATCGTCTGCCATTTCGACGCGCCGCAGGCGAGTGACCCTTCGCGCATCGAGCGCGGCACGGCGGCCAGCGCCTCTTCGGTCGCGACAATGACCACAGGGACCGTCAGCAGCGCCAGTGTCAGCGACGCCCAGAGGATACCGCCCTTGCCGAAGGTCGGGTTGGGCAGCGCCTCGGGGTAGAAGAGCTGGTCAATCGTGCCGCCCATTGCATAGGCGAAAAAGCCCAGACCAAACACGCCATACACAATGGACGGCACCCCGGCGAGGTTGTTGACCGAAATCCGCACGATGGACGTGACCCGCCCCTGTTTGGCATATTCGCGCAGATACAGCGCCGTGATGACACCGAAAGGGGCGACAAAGACAACCATCAGCAGCGTCATCGCCACGGTGCCGAAGATGGCGGGCATGACGCCGCCTTGCGTGTTGGCCTCACGCGGTTCCGCCGAGACAAATTCCCACCAGCGCGAGATATAGATCCCCAGCTTGTCAAAGAACCCGATGGTGTTGGCCGGGAAATACCGGACGATCTGGCTGATCTCGGGGGTGATCTGGCGGCCCTCCACCTCTTCGAGCGTCACAGTAAAGGCCCGGTCACGCGCGCGGATTTCATTGACGCGGGTCTGCAACTCCTGAAACTCGGCCTGCAATTCGGCAATGCGCTCCTGTGAGGCGGCGACATCATCGGCGGCGGCGTCCTCACCCTGACGGATCACGGCGCGGCGCTGCGCCAGTCGTTCGCGCTCGATCTGGAAGTTGATGCCCCCGATCTCGCTACGTTCGATCCGACGGATTTCGCGGAACCGGTCGCGCGCGGCGGCCTGTTCGCGGCGGAACACGGCCGGGTCATAGTCCATCGCCTGCCCGTCGATGGTCATGCCAGCGATGCGGCCGATGAACACGCCCCAAGTCTGACGTTCGAAGTAATAGAAATCCTCGGGCTGGGTGATGTTTTCGATCTCGTAATCGGCAACCCACTGGAAATCATCACCGTACAGGTCGAAATTGGCGGTCTGATAGAGCGTGCGATAAGCGAAGCCGTCATTGGCCTCGACCTCGGCGCGGGTGGCGTCATCCAGGCTGCCCAGTTGCGGGCGGAAGATCGTGCCGCGCCGTTCGGTGCCCGCGATCACGCTGCCATCGGTCAGTTCCACCCGGTCGATCTTGCTGGGCCAGAAGGTCGTGGCACCATTATACAGCACCACCGCCAGAAACACCGCTATCATGATGATCCCCAGCGCCAGCGCGCCGCCAAACCCCCAGAGCGCAGGTTCCCCCAGCGCCGAGAGGTCGGCCGAGAACCGCCGCCGCTGGCGCGGGGCCACTGTGTCGCGCGCCGCAATTCCGGCTGCGCCGGCCGCACCGGATGCTGGGGGGAGTTGTTCGTTATAACTGGTCATATCGATCAAGTCCCGCGATTACAGGTTGAAGGCGCGCTTGCGAAAGCGCTGGCGGATCAGTTCCGCCCCGGTATTGATGATGAAGGTCATCACGAAGAGCGTCAGGGCGGCAAGGAACAGGATGCGGTAATTCGTCCCGTCGCGTACGGCCTCGGGTAGCTCGATCGCGATGGTGGCCGACAGGGTGCGCAGTCCCGAAAAGATGTTCCACTCCATGATCGGCGTGTTGCCCGCAGCCATTACGACGATCATCGTCTCGCCCACCGCACGTCCCATGCCCATCATCACTGCTGAGAACACGCCCGAGGCGGCCGTCGGCAGCACCACCCAGCGCGCAGTCTGCCATGGTGTCGCCCCACAGGCCAACGAAGCTGCGCGAAGATGCCCCGGCACCGAGTTCAGTGCATCCTCGGCCAATGTGTAAATATTGGGAATCACCGCAAAGGCCATAATGAAACCCACCACCAGCGCGTTCCTTTGTTGATAACTGTCGATGAAGCTGCCGCGCGGGTCATAGCCGATCAGCGTCAGGAGCGAAGCGACAGCCAATGACAGCCCCATCGCCACGGCAAGAAGCGCCATCCAGCGCCCAGCATCGATCATTCCCGCGCGCGAACGGTCCATGCTGTCGATCAGGTCGCGGTAGTGATGCCCGAACTGCTTGCGAAACCCCCAGGCGACCACGAAATAGCAGAGCGGCAGCAGGATCAGGAACATAAAGGGCGTGCCGGTGCCAATGCGCCCGGTGGTCCATTGCTTGAAGTCGCCCGAGAACAGCAGGGTCTCCAACGTCACGCCCAGCCGAGAGGCGATCCATGCGGTCAGAACGATGGACACACCCATCAGCGTGAATTTCGGAAATCCATCGTATTTCAGCGCCACGGGCGCAGGTAGTGTTTGCCAGGCAAAGGCGCCGATCATCAGCCCCATCGGCAGCGCGAAAAAGCCCAGCAGCACCGCGCCGATCCATTCCTCGACCAATGGCGCCAGCACCAGCGCCGCGATGAAGCCCAGAACCACTGTGGGCAGCGATTCCATCATCTCCATCATCGGCTTGACCGTACCACGCACGCGCTTGTCCACGAATTCGGAGGTGTAGATCGCGGCCATCAGCGCAATCGGCACTGCGAAGATCATCGCGTAGAAGGCAGCCTTGAAGGTGCCGAAGACCAACGGCACCAGCGAGTATTTGGGCTCGACCGTGTCCGTGCCGGCGGTGGATTGCCAAGTAAAGCCGGGTTCGGAATAGCCCTCATACCAGATGCGTCCGAACAGCACGGCGAGGGTGACTTCCGGGTGAGGTACGTCATAGCTCCAGGCCTCGACCTCGCCCCCGCGAGAGGCCAGCATCACCCCGTTCGAGCGCGGGAACAGCATCGCGATGGAATCGGTCGTCACAGTCCCCGAACGCTGGAGCTGGAACAGGATCTGATCGGCGGTGGACTGATAGACCCAGACATTGCCCTCGGCATCGGTGGCCACAAATTCCTTGCCGCGCTGCGCCTCGGAAATATCGGTGATGGCAGCGGGCATCTGCGCATGGGTGCGCGCACGCACCAGTTCGCGCCCGTCCGTCGTGTCGGGCGTGCCGGTCTGCAGGCGGAAATAGACCATCAGATCGCCTGCGTCCGTGCCCACGACCAGCGCATCCTCGGCAGTCAGGAAGGTCATCGCGGTCACGCCAACCCCGTCATCGGCCACGCGGATACGCTCGGCCAGTTCGGGGTTGTCCGCATCGCGCAGGTCATAGCGGAAGACGAAACCGTTATCGGCAGCGACCAGCACCCGGTCGGCATTGCCCGACACCAGCACGCCCGTCGGCGTGACCCCCGGCTCCAGCCCCAGGGGCGGCAATTCGGTGGTCGTCGTGGTTGTCGTTTCTTCGCCGGTCATCATGTTCAGCTGCACGCGCGACCGGCTGACCCGGACCTGATTGTCCGAATCGAGCGTCGCAAACGAAAATACCGGGCGGTCACTTGTCCCGCCGATGCGATAGTCAATCGCGGTAATGGCAAAATCCGAAACCTGCTCGCCGTCGCCCAGTTCGATAATAGGCTCCAGCGTGCGGAAATCGCCTGTTCCCACTTCGGTGAAGACGCGCCCGTCAAGCGCGCGGTCGCGGGCATCCAGCGTCGTCAGCCCGGAAGGCAGATTGCGCCGCGCGGTCGAGGTGTTATCAACCCCTAGCGTCGCAAAGCGCACCGTCCCGTCATCAAAGCCCAGCGCGATCCGGTCACGGCCCAGCGACCCTGCAACCGAGGTGACGGTCGCATCTCCGAAATCCCATTGCTCTCGCCGGATTTCCTGCCCAGAGGGGATATGATAGCCGATCACGCGGCCTTCGGCAGCCAGCGCCAGCCCGATGGTCTGGAATTCATCCCCGACAATCCAGGTCACATCCTGACCCGTATCAAGCTGGTAGCGGACATTGCCCTGCAATTCGCCCGACGCCATCAGCGGGACGACAACGCGGACCAGAAACACCATGATGCCCAGCACGGCCACAATGACCATCAGCCCGCCGACGGTGATGATGCCGCCTGCAAGCTTCTCGCCGATCTTGACGCTGGCGCGCGTGGTCATGCGGCGCTGGCGGGCGGATGCTGCGCGGGCCTGTGTGTCGGAACTGGCGGCTGAGTCGCTCATCTGGTCCTGTCCATGATGAAAAAATCTGATGAGGGCGGAGCAGCACAAGCCGCCCCGCCCGACGTTCCGGTCCGGCCTTAGTTCAGGCCGAAAGCCTCGAGGTCCATGTCAGCGATTGTCGCGGTCACAGGGAAGAAGCCTGCGCGGACTGCGTCTTCCTGGCCCTGCTGGCTGTAGACATAGCGCACGAATTCAGCGCGCAGCGGCTCCAGTTCAGCGTTCGGGTCCACGTTCATGTAGACGAACAGGAAGCGGGCAATCGGGTACAGACCCGACGGCGCGTCATCGGTCGAGTAGCAGGTGCCGTCTTCGCCGCGGATTTCCAGCGCGCGCACGTCAGCCGTGCCATAGCCAACGCCCGAGTAGCCGATGCCGCCGAGGTCAGCAGCAACACCCTGAATCACGGTCGAGGAACCGGGCTGTTCGCGCACTTCGGGGCTGAAGTCGCCGCCGAACAGGGCCACATCGCGGAAGAAGCCGAAGGTGCCCGAAGCCGAGTTACGACCATAGGCAGCGATCGGACGGTCGGCCCATTCGCCTTCAGCGCCCAGTTGGCCCCAGGTGGTGATCGCCTCGTCAGCGCCGCCATTGCGGGTGGACGAGAAGATTGCGTCCACTTCCTGCATCGAGATGCAGGTGACAGGGTTGTCGCGGTGCACGAACACACCGATCCCGTCAATCGCACCACGCATCGCCAGCGGCGCATAGCCGTAACGGGCTTCGAATTCTTCGATTTCCGAGCCACGCATCGCGCGCGACATCGGGCCGAACTGAGCTGTGCCCTCGATCAGAGCGGGCGGAGCAGTGCCCGAGCCAGCGCCCTGAATCTGGACGTTGACGTTCGGGTAGAAGCTGCGGAAGCCTTCCGACCACAGGGTCATCAGGTTGTTGAGCGTGTCCGACCCGATCGAGGTCAGGTTGCCCGACACGCCCGACGCGGCCTCATAGACCGGCAGGTTGGGGTCGACCGAGTCAGCCTGTGCGATACCGACCGACAGGGCCAGCGCGGAAGCAGACAGCGAAAGAGTGAGGGATGTGCGCATGAAACGCTCCTGTGTTCTATGCCCCGGATGGGCGGTTTCAACACGGGCTGAGTAGGCAGCGGATGTAACGGCAATATGACAGATTGGGTGATTCCCGCGGGGAGGCGAAGATTTTGGGCGTGACGGCTAACCGGCATCGCCTGACACAGGGGCAGAAAGGCAACCGGTACCCTGCCTGTTCAACCTCGGACATCTCGTGACCACGTAAGGTGCCGCAATGCGCGGCAGAAAATGCATGCCCGGACGCGGGTGAGGTGTTCAACCTGTCCTTGCGCTGGCTCACGCCTGAAGGGCGAAGTAGAATCGGGCCGCGTTCAGGAAGGCCGTGCGCCGCCCGGCCGTCAGGGCCGCAGCATCCTCATCCTCACCCCATTGCTCAATCTGCCAGTCCTCATCGATGCGCGAGGCCTGCCACAACGCGTCAGGTTCCGCGTATCGATCCAGCACCGCCAGCGCGATGATCAGCGAGCCCGACATCGCCACCAGATCATGAAAGGCCGTCAGCTCGAACGCGTCCAGCCGTGAAACATCTGCATGCAGATTGTCCAGCAAGCGCTTAGGCTGCGGCGCATGAATCACGCCCGAGCGCGTCAGCGGCCGGCAACCGTAGCGATGCGCTGCCCAGTCCAGAAGCGGGTCCCAGGCACGCGCCTCGCGCGCGATCAGTTCTTCCGGTGCGGCGGCCCTGTAGCAGACCAGATCACTGTCCCCATAGGCGGCAAGCAGTTCGGTCACTTCTTCTCTCTGCCCGCGCACCTTGTCGATGGCGGCATTGGCCGCGCGGGTGGCGGGCATGGTCTCGGGTGCGACCACCTCACCCTGCGCGCGCCACTCTTCGGCCAGCAGGGTGGCCAGCGCCTCGGTCGGCACGACAAGCTCGGCCTTCGCCGGGGTACGCAACCCTCGCCCGTCAAGCGTGACCGTGTACCCCGCTGCGCATGGGCAGACCGCCACCTCTTTCCAGAAACGCTTCTTCGTCCAGCCGCTCATATTCTCGCCCCGGTCCAGATTGCCTGCAACGCGCCAGCTAGCGCCGCAAATTCAGAGATTACCGGCGCATCCAGCGCCTCGGGCCGGTGATAGCCCCAGCTCACACCAAGCCGGTGCACCCCGGCCGCGCGCGCCATCTCCATGTCATGGCTCGTATCGCCCAGCATGACCGTATCGCCCGCCGCCACGCCGGTTTCGCGCAAGCACGCATGGATCATCGAGGGGTGCGGCTTGGACGGATGGTCATCGGCCACCTGCACGGTCACGAAATAGCGCGCAAGATCATGCGCGGCGAGGATATGGGCGAGCCCCCGTCGCGATTTCCCGGTCGCGATGCCCAGCAGCATTTCGGGCATGGCGGCCAGCGCATCAAGCATGGCGCGGGCACCGGGATAGAGCGGCGAGAGCATATCGGCCCGCAGGCTCGCGAAGGCCCTCTTGTAGCGTGCAACCAGTTCATCAAGATCTGCCAGCGGCAGGCCGGGTGCCAGCCGCGCCATGGCTTGCGGCAGTGACAGACCAACAATCCCGAGGACATCAACCCGCGCCGGGGCCACCAGCCCCATCTCGCCAAAGGCCTGATCCATCGCAGCACATATATGGTGCTGGCTGTCGATCAGCGTGCCGTCAACGTCAAAGACTACCATCCGCAGGCGCATCACGCATCCTCGAACGGATCACCGGGACTGTCAGCCTCGCGCCAGCCGAACAGCGCCCATGTGCGCGCCATATGTTCGGGCAAGGGTGCGGTCAGGTCCAGAAGCGCGCCCGTGACCGGATGCACCAGCCGCAGGCCACGCGCGTGCAGATGCAACTTGCGACTCACCTCGCCCCCGATCCCAGCACCCCAGCCATCGCCAAGGTTTTCCTGCGCCGCACCGCCGTATTTTCCGTCCCCGATGATCGGATGACCGATCTCGGCCATATGCGCGCGCAATTGATGCGTCCGGCCCGTGATGGGCGAAAGCGCCACCCAGGAGGCACGCGCTCCCAGCCGCTCGAGCACGGCGTAATCCGTGGTCGCCCGTTTCGCACCCTCGACCTGCTCGACCTCGCCGGGGTGGATGCAGCGCATCTTCTCTCCGGCCCCTCGCCCTCCGGCCTTCACCAACCCATAGCGGATCGTGCCCATCGCCGGGCTTGGCACCCCGGCGACCAGAGCCCAGTAGATCTTGCGCGCGCTGCGCTCACGAAACGCCTCGGCCAGCCGTCGCGCAACCCGCGTGGTTCGCGCCAGCAGCAGAACGCCCGAGGTATCCTTGTCCAGCCTGTGCACCAGAACCGGGCGCTCCTTGTATCCGAAACTCAGGGCCTCGCTCAGCCCGTCCACATGCCGCGCACCCTGCCCGCTGCCACCTTGACTAGGCAGGCCAGGCGGCTTGTTCAAAGCTATGATGTGCTGGTCCTTCCAGATCACGGCGGCGCGGATCATTTCGGCATCGCTCTGTGCCACACGCGGCTTGCGCGCGACCGGCGCAGCATCTGCGTCAGGCAGCGGCGGAATGCGCACACTCTGACCGGCCTGCACCCGCGTCGAAGCCTGCACGCGCCCCCCATCCACCCGAATCTCGCCCTTGCGGCAGGCTTTTTCGATCAGCCCTTGCGTGATCTGCGGAAAGAGGCGCTTGAGCCAGCGGTCCAGCCGCTGCTCGCCCTCATCCGCGCCCACCTGCCGTATCTGTACACCCGCCATACCGCGCCCTTTTCCTTGCCGCGCCCCTCCATTCCCCGTGCCGCACCGCATGTCAAGCAAGCCCAGCCTTCATTTTCTTGCCAGAAATACTCAGTTCCCCGCTCCCCACAGAGCGCGCGGGTAGCGCTATAGCAGAACCGTGGCCGCACAGCGGACACGGCCGCCTTTGGTCTTTCATTCGTCCCGCCGCGCACGCAGTTTCGCGAAATAGGCCACGCGCTTGGCCAGTTCTCGCTCGAAGCCACGTTCGAGAGGCTGATAGAGAACGGGCCGTTTCACGCCCTCGGGAAAATAGTTCTGCCCCGAAAACCCGTCCTCGGCGTCATGGTCATAGGCATAGTCCGCCCCATAGCCCTGATCCTTCATCAATTTCGTCGGCGCGTTCAGGATATGTTTGGGCGGTGGCTTCGAGCCGGTTTCCTTTGCCATGCGCAACGCCGCTTTCCAGGCGACATAGACCGCATTCGATTTCGGTGCGAGTGCCAGGTAGACCACTGCCTGCGCCAGCGCCAGATCACCCTCGGGCGAGCCCATCCGCTCATAGGCCTGCCAGGCTTCCAGACAGACTGCCTGCGCCTGCGGGTCGGCAAGGCCGATATCCTCGACCGCCATCCGTGTCAGCCGCCGCGCCAGATAGCGCGGGTCCTCGCCGCCTTCGATCATGCGGGCAAACCAGTAGAGCGCGGCATCCGGGTCCGAGCCCCGCACCGATTTGTGCAGCGCCGAGATCAGGTTGTAATGCGCGTCCCCGGATTTGTCATATTGCGCCGCGCGACGCATCAGGCGGGTGCCAAGCGCCTCTGCGTCAAGCTTGTCCTTCACATCCCATACGGCCACCTGTTCGATCAGGTTCAGCGCCGCGCGCCCGTCACCATCGGCCATTTCCAGAAGCGCCTCGCGCGCGGGGCCAGTCAGCGGCAGGGGGCGGCCCATTGCCTGTTCAGCGCGCTGTGCCAGCAATTCCAGATCCGCCAGTGTCAGCCGCTCGAGCACGATCACCTGCGCCCGCGACATCAGCGCGGCGTTCAATTCGAAGGACGGGTTTTCAGTCGTGGCCCCGACCAATGTGATGGTGCCGTCCTCCATATGAGGCAGGAAACTATCCTGCTGCGATTTGTTGAACCGGTGAATTTCATCAACAAACAGCAGCGTCCCGCGCCCGTTCGCGCGGCGCAGCTTCGCCTGTTCGAACACCTTTCGCAGATCGGGAACGCCCGTAAAGATGGCGCTGATCTGGACGAAACTCAGGTCAGTCTGATCCGCCAGAAGCCGCGCAATGGTCGTCTTGCCCACGCCGGGCGGCCCCCAGAAGATGACCGAAGCCAACGTGCCTGCGGCCAGCATCGCGCCCAGCGGGCCATCCGGGCCCAATGCCTTGTCCTGCCCGATGACCTCGGCAAGCGATTGCGGTCGCAGCCGGTCGGCAAGAGGGCGCTGCGTCGTCTCGGGTGCGGTGGGCGAGGCTTGATCGAACAGGTCCGGCATGGCGATAGTCTAGACCCGTTGCGCGGGGCGCGGAAGGGCTACATGCGGAAGCGCAGAACAACGCGGCGGCCATCGCGCAGCGCCTCGATCTGCCAGTTGCGCGTGGGCTCGGCGGCCAACCGCACCACATCATCGGTGGACTCAATGCGAACCCCGTTGACCGAGAGCAGGATATCGCCGCGTCGCAACCCGGTGCGCGCGGAAAGATCGCTCAGATCCGTGACCAGGATGCCATCGGCATCGGGCGGCAGGGTGAACTCGGCGATCACCGCCGGATTGATCCGCGCGACAGAGAGCCCGTGCAAAGCCGTCTGCCCCTCGACCGTACGGGCGGCGCGGTCCGGGATCTCCGGTGGTGCCACGAGGTCGATGACGACTTGCCCGTGTTCCAGTCCGCGCCGGTAGCTCAACTCGGATTGCGCGCCAAGGCCCCGCGCGGCGAGACGGAACATCATCTCCGGGCCAGAATTGACCGGGGCTCCATCGACTGCCAGAATAATGTCCCCGCGCCCCAACCCGGCATCTGCCAGCGGGCTCTGGGGGTGCAGATCCAGAAGCACCACGCCTTCCGGCAGGCGCTGGTCGAACGCGTCGGCCAGCGCGGCATCGACCGCCTGCACAGTCACGCCGGCCCAGGGCCGCTGGAAACGTGCCCGCCCCTCGCTTGCCTGATCCACCACCTGCACAACAAGATTGGCCGGGATGGCAAAGCCGATCCCGTGCGAGGCGCCTGAGCGTGTGATGATCGCCGTGTTGACGCCGACCAGTCGGCCCTGCATGTCCACGAGCGCCCCACCGGAATTGCCGGGGTTGATCGGTGCGTCGGTCTGGATGAAATACCCACGCCCGGACCCGACCGCGATGCCCGAGCGCGCCAGCCCCGAGACAATCCCGCTCGACACGGTCTGGCCGACACCGAACGGGTTGCCGATGGCCAGCACCAGATCACCGACATCGACCGCATCGGAATCCGCAAAGCCGAGCACTGGCAGGTCCGAGGCCCCGCGCAATCGCAGCACCGCGAGGTCGCTTTCCTCATCGGTCAGGATGATATCGGCATCAAATTCGCGACGGTCATTGAGCACGACGCGGATTTCGGTCGCATTGCCGACGACATGATAATTCGACACCACGATCCCGTCTTCGGACAGGATCACCCCCGAGCCGAGCGAGTTCTGCACGCGCGGTGTCACCTGACCGAAATTGCGGAACAGATCGCCGAAGAAGGGGTCATCGGAAAAGGGCGAGACGCGCTGCGCGACGACCCGCTGAGCATAAATGTTCACGACTGCCGGTGCGGCGGAACGTACGACGGGGGCGAAGCTCAACTGTACCTGTTCAACCGATTGCGGCACCATCTCGGCACGCAGCGGGATGCTCGCCAGCAGGAACAAGGTGAAAGCGGTAATGAAGGGGCGCATCGCAAGACCTCTGACAGCGGAACAGCCCCGATATAGGAAGTCACGCAGCACGGTTTCAATGGGAAAAGGGCCCGCATCACAGATGCGGGCCCCCTCTGAATACAGTCTGTCAGGCTCAGTCTTCCGAAGTCTCGGCCTCGAGCCGGGCCAGATCGTCGGCGCCCTTGGCATTCACATCGCGCTCGACAAACTCAATGATCGCCATCGGGGCCATGTCGCCATAGCGGAAGCCCGCCTTGAGCACGCGGACATAGCCGCCCTGACGTTCCTTGTAGCGCGGCCCCAGCACTTCGAAAAGCTTGGCGACATGCTTGTCCTGTTTGAGCTGCGCTGCCGCCTGACGGCGCGCGTGCAGATCGCCGCGCTTGGCCAGCGTGATCAGCTTCTCGACAATGGGGCGCAGTTCCTTGGCCTTGGGCAAGGTGGTCTTGATCTGCTCATGTTCAATGAGCGAGCCGGCCATATTCGCAAACAGCGCCTTGCGGTGCTCGTGGGTGCGGTTCAGGCGGCGGTATCCTCTGGCGTGACGCATGTGTTTTCTCCTTCAACGTCTCTTTTGCTTTGTCCGGCCAAGGCTGCGTGACCTTGGCTCTCCTTGGGGCACCATGCCCGGTCTTGGCTGAGGGGCGGGCGCGCAGCACCCGCCTCCCCGCTAACTCTCTCAGAACTGATCCTCGAAGCGCTTGGCCAGATCGTCGATATTCTCCGGCGGCCATTCCTCGACATCCATGCCCAGATGCAGCCCCATGCCCGAGAGCACTTCCTTGATCTCGTTGAGCGACTTGCGCCCGAAATTCGGCGTGCGCAGCATCTCGGCCTCGGTCTTCTGGATCAGATCGCCGATATAGACGATATTGTCGTTCTTGAGGCAGTTGGCCGAACGCACCGACAGTTCCAGCTCGTCCACCTTCTTGAGCAGCAGCGGGTTGAACTCCAACCCGTCATCATCGTCCTTCGCGCCAGCCGATTCCGGCTCGTCGAAATTGACGAAGACCTGAAGCTGATCCTGCAGGATGCGCGCGGCATAGGCGACGGCATCTTCAGCGCTGACCGAGCCATTGGTCTCGACCTTCATGGTCAGCTTGTCATAGTCAAGAACCTGCCCCTCGCGAGTCGGCTGCACCTCATAGCTGGCCTTGCGCACCGGCGAGAAAATGGCGTCGATCGGGATCAGCCCGATGGGTGCATCCTCGGGACGGTTCTTGTCGGCCGAGACATAGCCCTTCCCGGTGTTGACCGACAGTTCCATATAGACAGATGCACCGTCATCGAGGTGACAGATCACCTGATCACGGTTCAGAACCTCGATCCCCGCACTGGTCTGGATATCGCCTGCCGTCACAACGCCCGGCCCCTGCGCAGAGATCGAGACCCGCTTGGGCCCTTCGACATCCATGCGCAGCGCCACGGTCTTGAGGTTCAGCACGATATCGGTCACGTCTTCGCGCACGCCCGGGACCGAGGAAAATTCGTGCAGCACATTGTCGATCTGCACAGATGTGATCGCCGCGCCCTGCAGCGAGGACATCAGCACCCGGCGCAGCGCATTGCCCAGCGTCAGGCCGAAACCGCGCTCCAGCGGTTCTGCCGTGATCACGGCCTGCCGCATCGGGTCGGAACCGGGCTTGATGTCCAGTTGCGCGGGTTTGATGAGTTCTTGCCAATTCTTGTGGATCATGCGTGTCGCCTCCATTCCTGTTGCCGCGCCATGTCCGAAACGCAGCAACGCCCGAGGGCCTAAATGACAGGGGCGGGCCGCATGAAACATGCGGCCCGTCCGTGGTTTGAAATCCGGTCAGACGCGGCGACGCTTGGGGGGGCGGCAGCCGTTATGGGCCATTGGCGTCACATCGCGGATCGAGGTGATATTGAAACCAGCCGCAGCCAAAGCGCGCAGCGCCGATTCGCGCCCTGAACCCGGCCCCTGCACCTCGACCTCCAGCGTCTTGACACCGTGTTCCTGTGCCTTTTTGCCAGCGTCTTCAGCGGCCAGCTGCGCGGCATAAGGCGTGGATTTGCGCGAGCCCTTGAAGCCCATCGTGCCAGCCGACGACCACGAGATCGCGTTGCCCTGCACGTCCGAGATCAGGATCTTGGTGTTGTTGAAGCTGGAGTTCACATGGGCGACGCCAGCAGCGATATTCTTGCGGACCTTGCGTTTGACGCGAGTCTTGTCACGAGCCATCTCTACACCCTCCCCTTATTTCTTCTTGCCGGCGATGGCTTTCGCCGGGCCTTTGCGCGTGCGCGCATTGGTATGGGTGCGCTGACCGCGCACGGGGAGGTTGCGACGATGGCGCAGACCGCGATACGAGCCGATATCCATCATGCCCTTGATGTTCATCTGAACTTCACGGCGCAGATCGCCTTCGACCGTGAAATTCGCGTCGATATGCTCACGGACGGCCAGAATCTCGGCATCCGAAAGCTCATTGACGCGGCGCGACGTGTCGATGCCAACCGCCGCACAGATCTGGCGGGCCGACTCGGGTCCGATACCGTGGATATAGGTCAACGCGATAGGAACGCGCTTTCCTGTGGGAATATTAACGCCAGCAATACGTGCCACGCGGGTTTTCCTTTCGTTGCGGTTCCGTAATCCCAGAACCTTTTTTCACAACACGGGGAGGTTTGTCCCCCGCGTGCCTTTCCAAAACGAAACACGCCCCGTAGCCGAGGCGCGATTCGCAATCCGAGAGTGTCGCGTATGGGGTTTTCTGCGGCGCGTCAAGGCCCTGCGGCTCACCTCTGCGGGAGCGCGCGCAAGGTGCGGGGTTCAGCTATCCAGAACCCCTGAAATCGCCCCGGCAACCGCATCCATCTGCCCCATGCCATCAACCACGCTCAACTGTCCCTTGGCGTGGTAATAGCCCAGCAGCGGCGAGGTTTGCTTGTAATAGGCCATGAGACGAGCGCGCAGCGACTCTTCGTTGTCATCGGCGCGGCGAATGAACTGGGCGCTGCCGCAGATGTCGCAGACACCATCCTTGCGGGTGGGTTTTGTCGTGTCGTGATAGACCTCCCCGCAACTGGCGCAGGAAAAGCGACCGGAAATCCGCGCCACCAGCGCCTCGTCATCGACCCGCATCTCGATAACATGGTCAATCGGCGCGCCGCGGGCCTGCAACAGATCGTCCAGCGCATCGGCCTGAGCGAGCGTTCGGGGGAAACCGTCGAAGATCGCGCCTGCATCACCCAGGCTATCGAGCTTTTCGGCAATCAGCCCGATGACAATCTCATCGGTGACCAGTGCTCCCTTGCTCATGACCTCGGCTACACGCTGCCCCATTTCCGTGCCCGAGTCCTTTGCCTCGCGCAGCATGTCGCCTGTCGAAAGCTGGACCATGCCACGTTCCGTGACCAACCGCTTCGCCTGTGTGCCCTTGCCCGCGCCGGGCGGGCCGATCAGAATGATATTCATCGACGCGACGGAGCCTTCGGTTTGTTGCCAGCAGGGCGTTTGCGGTTCTTGCCGCGCAACTGTGATTTCTCCAGCAGCCCTTCATACTGATGCGCGACCAGGTGCGACTGAACACGGTTGATCGTGTCCATTGTCACCGAGACCACAATCAACACCGAGGTACCACCGAAATAGAACGGGATCGCCAGCTGGCCGCGCAGGATCTCGGGCAGAAGACAGACCGCCGCCAGATAAATCGCCCCCACAGTGACAAGTCGCACCACGACATAGTCCAGATATTCCTCTGTGCGCTTGCCGGGGCGGATGCCGGGAATGAAGCCGTTCTGGTTCTTCAGGTTCTCCGCCACATCCTCGGTCTTGAAGGACACGTTCTGCGTATAGAAGAAGGTGAAGAACACGATCATGGCCGTGAAGAAGGCAAGATAGGCGGGCTGGCCGGGGCCAAAATACGCCAGAATCGTTGCGGTCAGCTCGCTCTGCCCCTGCCCCGAGAAGGTCGCAACGGTCGTTGGCAGCAATAGCAGCGAAGAGGCGAAGATGGCGGGGATCACGTTGGCGGGGTTGACCTTGATCGGCAGATGCGACGCACCGCCGTCGAACACTTTCATCCCGACCTGACGGCGCGGATACTGGATCGTGATCTTTCGGATCGCGCGCTCCATGAAGACGACGAAGCCGATCACCAGAACGACCATGATGATCACCCCAATGACAACCGCCGGAGCCAGATCGCCCGAACGGCCCTGGCTGAGGAACTGTGCCAGCGCCGCCGGAATCTCGGCGATAATGCCGACGAAGATAATCAGCGAGATGCCGTTGCCGATACCGCGCTCGGTGATCTGTTCACCCAGCCACATCAGGAACATCGTGCCGCCGACCAGCGTGATCACCACAGCAGCGCGGAAGAACCAGCCCGGATCGGTCGCCAGATCACCGGCCTCCAGCGAGACCGCCAACCCATAGGATTGCCCTGTTGCCAGCAGCACCGTCAGGTAGCGCGTATACTGGTTCAGCTTGCGCCGCCCCATCTCGCCTTCCTTCTTGAGCTGCTTCCAGGGCTCGTACATCGCCCCGACAAGCTGCACGATGATCGCGGCCGAAATATAGGGCATTATCCCGAGCGCGAAGATCCCCATCCGGCTGATAGCGCCCCCGGTGAACATGTTGAGCATCCCGCCGATGCCGGAGGCCGCCTCGTCCATGAATTCGCGCAGTGCGATGCCGTCAATACCCGGCACCGGGATATAGGTGCCGATGCGGTAGACGATCAGCAGCCCCAGTGCGAAGAAGATCCGGCGGCGCAGATCGCTGGCTTTGGCGAGCGCCCCCCAGCTTGTATTGGCCGCAAGTGAGTCTGTCGCAGATGCCATGCGCGTCTCTCTTCCATGTCATGTCAGCGCCGCCAGACCGGGGGCCCGGTTGGCGGCGCAAGATCCCTGTGGGCAGTGATGTAAGGGCCTCAAGCGCCTCTCACAACCTTATTCAGCAGCCGCCGCCTCGTTTTTCGGCGCGGGGGCGACAATCTCGACGCTGCCGCCAGCGTTTTCTACCGCTGCAACCGCCGATTTCGACGCACCGCTGACCTGCAATGCAACCTTGGTGCTGATCTCGCCCTTTGCGAGCACGCGCACACCATCAAGCTTGCGGCGCACGAGGCCCGATGCGACCAGCGCATCCTCGGTGATGGTATTGGCCGCGTCGAGCTTGCCCTCGGTGATGAATTTCTCGATCAGGCCGAGATTCACCACGGCAAACCGCTTGCGATTGGGCTTGTTGAAGCCACGTTTCGGCAGGCGTTGATAGAGCGGCATCTGGCCGCCTTCATAGGCATTGATCGCTACGCCCGAGCGCGATTTCTGGCCCTTGATCCCGCGGCCAGCGGTCTTGCCCTTGCCCGAGCCGGGGCCGCGGGCAACGCGCTTCTTGGTGCGGGTCGCGCCGGGATTGTCGCGCAGTTCATTCAGTTTCATGTCGCTTCTCCTGCTTTGCCGGAAAGCCCTGCCAGCGACGGATCAGGGCCACACGGCGCTATGTGAAAATCCGGCCCGGTATCAGGCCGGATAAACGCTTTCGTGGCAGGTGCGTGCACCCGCCAAGTCTGTTCAGCCGCGCTCTTCGATGATCGTCACCAGATGCGGGATCGAGTTCACCATGCCGCGCACGGCGGGGGTGTCCTCGAGCTCGCGGGTGCGATGCATCTTGTTCAGGCCCAGCCCCTTCAGGGTCGCGCGCTGAGCAGCGGGGCGGCGGATCGGCGAACCGATCTGCTTGACGACGATGGTTTTTGCCATTGTGATCGCTCCTTACGCGTCCACGGTCTCGGCTTCGGGCTTGCGGAGGATCTCCGCCACCTTCTTGCCGCGACGCTGCGCCACCTGACGGGGGCTGGAAGAGTTTTTCAGCCCGTCAAAGGTTGCCCGGATCATGTTATAGGGGTTCTGGCTGCCGAGGCTTTTGGCCACGACATCCTGCAGGCCCAACATCTCGAACACGGCGCGCATCGGACCACCGGCGATGATCCCGGTCCCTGGCACGGCCTGACGCATCACGACCTTGCCCGCGCCATGACGGCCCTCGATATCGTGATGCAGCGTACGACCGTCGCGCAACGGCACGCGGATCATCTGGCGCTTGGCCTGTTCGGTCGCCTTGCGGATCGCCTCGGGCACTTCCTTGGCCTTGCCCTTGCCGAAGCCCACACGACCGCGCTGATCACCCACCACGACGAGCGCTGCAAAGCCGAAACGCTTGCCGCCCTTCACGGTCTTGGACACACGGTTGATCGCAACCAGACGATCGGCGAATTCCGGGGTTTCCTCGCGCTCGCGACGGTCCCGGCGGTTTTGTCTTTCTGCCATAATCGTCTCCTCAGAACTTCAGGCCGCCTTCACGCGCAGCGTCGGCCAGAGCCTTCACCTTGCCGTGAAAGATGAACCCGCCACGG
>SKIF01000082.1 GCA_007116575.1 Paracoccaceae bacterium | reverse complement strand
TGGCCGAAGAGATCACCCGCGCCTATGCGGGCACGGAAAAGCTGGTGGTGGTGGGGCTCTTGCGCGGCTCCTTCGTCTTTATCGCCGATCTGGTGCGCGAGATCGACCTGCCGGTGGAGGTGGATTTCCTGGAAGCCTCGTCCTATGGCGATGCGATGACCACCTCGCGCGAGGTGCGTATCCTCAAGGATCTCTCGGGCAAGATCGAGGGGCGCGATGTGCTGCTGGTGGAAGACATCGTCGATACCGGCTTCACGCTCAACCATGTGCTTCACATCCTGCTGGCACGCAACCCGGCCCGGCTGGAAGTCTGCGCGCTTCTCGACAAGCCCTCGCGCCGCGAGGTCGAGATCAAGGCCACCTGGACCGGCTTCAAGATCCCCGACGAATTCGTGGTGGGCTACGGGATCGACTATGCCCAGCGCAACCGCAACCTGCCCTATATCGGCAAGGTGCGCTTCACCTGAACGGAGTCTTGATGTGCCGCCCGGTTTGTCCTGTCGGTTAAAGACGCTATGTTCAGGTTATCGCAACAGGAAGAGGGAAGATCATGAGATTGACACGCATTTTTGGCGCAGCCGCGCTGAGCACGGCGCTGGCCCTACCGGCACTGGCCGATCAGGACCCGGCCGTTGCCGCGCGGCAGGGGCAGTTCAAGCTGTTCGCGCATAATTTCGGTGTGCTGGGCGGCATGGCGCAGGGTCGGATGGAGTATGACGCAGCCATGGCGCAGACCGCAGCCGACAATCTGTTTCACCTGACCCGCGTCGATCAGGGCCGACTCTGGCCCGAGGGAACCGACAGTTCCAGCATTGACGGCACCCGCGCCAATGCCGCGATCTGGGATGATCTCGATGATTTCGTCGCGAAATTCGTGGCGCTGCAGGGATCTGTCGAAAACCTGCAGGGTGTCGCGGGCGACGGGCTTGACGATATGCGCACGGGCGTGATGGCCGTCGGCGGGACCTGTCAGGCCTGCCACGAAGCCTATCGCGACGAGGCAAGCTGACGCGGACGGCCCTGCACCGCAAGGTGCGGGGCCGATCTGGGACAGGAGGTATCATGCGACGTCGCTTGATGGCGATTCTGGCCGTGGCGGGGCTCATAGTGGTCGGCGGGCTCTGGTCGTTCAGCGCGCCGCGCGGGCTCGACAACAGCGCGCTTGCCGGTCTTGAGGGTCAGGCCGAGCGCGGTCGCGATGTCTTTCTGGCAGCGGGTTGCGGGTCGTGTCACATGGCGCCCGGGCGCGATGCCGATCCACTGGTGATGTCGGGCGGGCGCGATTTCGCTTCGGATTTCGGTACCTTCATCGCACCCAATATCAGCCCCGACCCCGAGCATGGCATCGGTGGCTGGACGCAAGACCACTTCATTACCGCCGTCATGCGCGGGGTCTCGCCCGAGGGGCAGCATTACTATCCCGCCTTTCCCTACACCGCCTATATCCGCGCCGAGCCGCAGGATATCGCCGATCTCTATGCCTATATGATGACCCTGCCGCATGACGCCACGCCCTCGCGTCCGCATGACATCGGCTTCCCTTTCAGCATCCGCCGCGCGGTCGGGCTGTGGAAGGCGCTCTATCTGCGCGAGGACTGGGTGGTAAGCAGCGATCTGACCGAGGAAGAGGCGCGCGGACGCTACCTGTCCGAGGCGCTGGGGCATTGCGCCGAATGCCATACGCCGCGCAATCTTCTGGGCGCGCTCGACGTCTCCCGCTGGCTGGAAGGGGCGCCCAACCCCTCGGGGCGCGGACGCATACCGCCGATTGCGGGCGATGCGTTCACATGGACCGCCTTCGATATCAGCGCCTATCTGGAAACCGGCTTCACCCCGGAATTTGATGTGGTGGGTGGCACCATGGCGGCTGTGGTCTCGAACCTGCAGCAACTGGACGCCTCGGAACGCGAGGCGATTGCTGCCTATCTTCTGCGCTTGCGCGACTGAATTGGTCATCGCGGCGCGACAATCCGCAAGGATTGCAGGGCATTGCGCGTCAAGATCCACATGATGGATCAAAATCGCAGCATGTGCCCTTGTCTGCACAGGCCATGCGGCCCATACTGACGACCAAGAGCGCGCCCTTGCCATGAACAGAGCATGTCGGATCAAAACAAGACCCTATCCTCGCCTGTCGCACGGCTGAGTTTCAACGAGAAGTTTCGCCTTCAGACATGGCTGATGGGCATTATCGCCTTTGCCGTGGTGCTGTTCCTGTTGGTACAGGCCAAGTTCATCCTGATTGCGCTGGCCATCGCGATCATCCTGTTCTCTCTCACCTCGGATGCGATAAATTCGATCCAGCGGCTGCAGATCGGGCAGGTTCGCATCGCCAACTGGCTGGCCTCTATCGTGGCCGTGGTGCTGATTGCCTCGGGGCTGCTGACAATGGCGGGGCTGGTGATTTCGCAGATCAACACCGTCCTGAGCACGACGCTGGCCTATACTGACGATGCCCAGCGCGCGATTGCGCAGATGTTTGCCTGGATGGGCGAGGATGTCGAGGAATCGGTGCTGCAGACTGTGCGCTCGATCCAGGTCTCGGGCTATATGCGCTCGGCCGCCGGACAGGCGGGCACGATCCTGAGCCAGGTTGTGCTAATCATTCTGTTTGTGGGCTTTCTTTTTGCCGAGCGGGTCTGGTTCGGCACCAAGCTCGAAAACCTGATGGCCGACAAGGCGCAGGCCCAAAGGGTCAGCGCCATTATCGGCTCGATCATCCGCCGCGTGAACCGCTACCTGCTGGTCAAGACGCTGATCTCGAGCGTGACCGGGATCGCGATTTTCCTGCTCTTGCGGGTGTTCAACCTCGAATTCGCCGTGGCGATGGGGCTTCTGACCTTCGTGCTGAATTTCATCCCTTCGGTGGGGTCGATCATCGCGACACTGGTTGTGACGCTGGTGGCCTATATCCAGGTGCCTGAGCCGCAAACCGCCGTGCTGATCTTCGTGCTGGCGGGAATGACGCAATTCCTTCTGGGAAATGTCATCGATCCGATGCTTATGGGCAAGACGCTGCGCCTGTCGTCCTTCGGGATCATCATCTCGCTGGCGTTCTGGGGGGCGGTCTGGGGCATTCCGGGCATGTTTCTGGCCGTGCCCTTCATGGTGGCGGTGATGATCGTGTGCTCACATATCCCGGCCGCGCGCCCGATGGCGGTGCTCTTGTCGCGCGAAGGGCTGCCGGAAGAGGAATTCCCCCTGCTTGCGCCCGAGGATGAGGAAGAGGCGCGCAAAGCAGAGAATGACCTCAACTACTCGCACGCCATCAGCGCCGAATAAGGACGCGCGCCCGGTAGGAGAGCGCAGTCCCGAAACGCTCAGCCCTGCCCCGGCCAGATCACCTCGCGCCCGGTGACGATCACATCGAGCCGTGCATCGGTCGGCTCGGTCGGCACGGCTTCCACCTCCTGCGCGGCATGGGCAAAGCCGATGGCCAGCACCGGGCCGCTGGCGCGCAGTCGTTCGAGCGTGCGGTCGTAAAATCCGCCACCATAGCCCAGCCGATAGCCGCGCCGGTCAAAGGCCAGCATCGGCACCAGCAGGATTTTGGGCACCAGTTCCTCGGCCCGGGCCGGGATCAGCGCCTTGAACGCCCCCTCCACCATCGGCATCTGCGCTGTCCAGCGGTGAAAGACCAGCGGCTGGCCGCGCCCCGTCACCACCGGCACGCAGACCGGCCCGCGATGCGCGCGCATCACCGGCAGCGGGTCAATCTCGCTGCGCATCGGCATGTAGCCCGACAAGACTGGCACGCGCTCGCCGCAATGCTCGGATATGAGCGCCAGCGCGGCCCCGGTCGCGGCCTCGGTCTGCGCGCGCGCATCCGGGGCTGCGGCGGCGTCTTCGCGCCGCGCAGAGGCGCGCGCGCGCAAGGCTGTCTTGTCACTCGAAATGCTCATCGCCTACCCCATTCACCGCCGCCGGCCACATCCCGGTCGTGCCCCTGCCAACAGAACGTCTTTCCCCCCATGCCGCAGGCTCGGACCCTCCGCTGCTCTCGCAGCGATCCTCCATTGCGCAGCTGCGACACCAGCGTTGCTTGACCGGCCCGGCCCGATGCACGGCCACGCCATCTGACGACAGCGCGCCAAAAGCGCCCTCGGGCCCGTGCGGGTGGGTGGTTGGGCACGGCCCAGGGGCGCTTTTCCAGACACTGCAGCCGGTTCCGGCAGAGGCTGTGTCAAACCGTATCGCGCGCCTCGAATTCCTGGTTGAGCCCGCGCACGAACTCGTTCAGCCCCGGCTGGCGTTCACGACGCAGGCGCTCTGCGGCGATGATGCCCTGCAGCCGCAAGGCGGTCGCATCGAGATCGTCATTGACCAGCACATAATCATATTCCGCCCAATGGCTGATCTCGTCGCGCGACTTGCGCATCCGCCCGGCGATCACGTCCTCACTGTCCTGCCCGCGCGCACGCAGGCGCGCGTCAAGCGCAGCAATCGAGGGCGGCAGCACGAAGATCGAGACCACATCGGGCGCGAGCGTCGAATTGCGCACCTGCTGGCCGCCCTGCCAGTCGATATCGAACAGCGTGTCGCGCCCCTCGCGCATCGCCGCCTCGACCGGGGCCTTTGGCGAGCCGTAGAAATTGCCGAACACCTCGGCATGTTCCAGCATCTCGCCCGCCGCGATCATCGCCTCGAAGGCCGCGCGCGAGCGGAAAAAATACTCGCGCCCATCCTCTTCGCCGGGCCGCGGAGCGCGGGTGGTGGCCGAGACCGAGAAGCGGATCTCGGGGTCCCACACCATCAGCCGTTTCGCCAGCGTCGATTTCCCGGCCCCCGAGGGCGAGGAGAGGATGATCAGCAATCCGCGCCGGGGCATCGCGCTACTCCACATTCTGGACCTGCTCGCGCATCTGGTCGATCACGGTCTTGAGGTCAAGCCCGATGCGCGTCATCTCCAAGTGCTGCGCCTTGGAACAGAGCGTGTTGGCCTCGCGGTTGAATTCCTGCGTCAGGAAATCGAGCTTGCGCCCCGCCGGGCCGGTCTCGGCCAGCAGCGCACGACCGGCAGCGCAATGGGCATCAAGCCGGTCAAGTTCTTCGGTCAGATCGGCCTTGACCGCCATCAGCGCCAGTTCCTGCGCGACGCGCTGCGGGTCGGTATCGGTCGCCCCCATCACGGCGGCAAGGGCGCGGTGGAACTGCGCCCGGATCTCGGCCCCGCGCTGGTCCAGCAACGCGCGCGCTTGTGCGACAAGTTCCACGATCCGGTCGATCTGCGCGGCCAGCAGACCGGCCAGCGCCGCGCCTTCGGTGGCGCGCATCCGGGTGAAATCGGCGATCAGCGGCGCGGCATCGGCCAGCAGCACCTCCTGCAACTCGGCAGACGGAATTGTGGCAAGATTCGGACCCGAGGGCAGCACGCCGCGCCAACCCAGCAGGTCGAGCCCGCTTGGTGCCCGCAACAGCACGCCTGCCTGATGGGCCTCGGTTCCGATCTGGTCCAGCACGGCCAGCAGGCCCCGCAGCGTGGCGATATCGATCTGCGCCTCTGCCTCGGCCGCAGACAGGCGCAGGCGCAGCGACAGGTTGACAGTGCCGCGCGCCAGCGCTGCACCCAGCATGTCGCGCAGGGGTTTCTCAATGAAACCAGTGCCTTCGGGCAGGCGCAGGCGCAGGTCCAGCCCGCGACCATTGACAGAGCGCAGCTCCCATTCCCATTCCAGACGGGCGCTGCCCAGGTCCGCCGCGCCTGCACGGCTGGCATATCCTGTCATCGAGTGCATGGTCTGCCCCTCTGCTGCCAAAGGCCCGGAGCGGACCGGATTAACCACCTGCGCAGAATGCGGCAGAAATCTGGCACAAATTGAGCTATTAAAGGGTTGTTAAGACAGCTTGCACCAAGATTAAGCCCCACGGGGGAGCTGCTCGACCAGATCAGCCCCGCACCGATATGTCGGCGGGGCGCAAAAAGGGAAGAAAGTGTCATGAGCGATCATATGCCCAAACACCTGTCGGACTTCAATGGCGGTGATGACACCCGCTCGGTCCTGTCGCGAGTCTGCACCTACTGGGCCAGCCTGCGCCGCAACGGCTCGGTTCCCGCCCGCGCCGATATGGACGCGCGTGCACTCGGCGCAACCCTGCCGCATGTCTTTCTGGCCGAGATGGTGACGCCGCGCGTGGCGCGGCTGCGCATCTGCGGGCACCGGGTCGAAACGCTTCTGGGCATGGACATGCGCGGCATGCCGCTGAGCGTGCTGTTTACCGGCGAGGCCCGCGCCGAAGTGCAGCACGCGCTCGAACAGGTCGCACGGGGCGCGCGGGTGACGCTGGCACTCGAGGCCGAGCGCGGCTTCGGCCTGCCACGCATGACCGCGCGACTGGCGCTTCTGCCGCTGGCCGATGCGGCCGGACGCTGCAACCGGGTGATGGGCGTGATCGAGGCCGAGGGCGAGGCAGGCCGCACCCCGCGCCGTTTCGCACTGGCCCGCCCCCTGCCCGAGACCGAGCCCCCCATGCCCGCGCGCTCCGCAGCGCCGGTGCTGCGTGTGATCGAGGGCGGGCGGCGCTGAGGTTTGGCAGGGCTTTCCCTGCGCCCTCGCAGCCGCTAGAAGGCGCGCGAGACAGCAGCAAAAGGGCGCGCCAATGATCCTCTATCCCGCAATCGACCTCAAGGACGGGCAATGCGTGCGCCTCTACAAGGGCGCGATGGATCAGGCGACCGTGTTCAGTGACGCACCCGCCGAACAGGCGGGCGCCTTTGCCGAGCAGGGCGCCGAATGGCTACATCTGGTGGATCTCAACGGCGCATTCGCCGGGACCCCGGTCAATGCCGCTGCGGTCGAGGCGATTCTGGCGGCGGTCTCGATTCCCTGCCAGTTGGGGGGCGGCATCCGCGATATGGCGACGATCGAGACCTGGCTCGAAAAGGGGCTGCGCCGGGTGATCCTGGGCACTGTGGCGGTGGAAGACCCCGCGCTTGTGCAACAGGCCGCACGCGCCTTTCCCGGTCAGGTGGCTGTGGGGATCGACGCGCGCGAGGGGCGCGTGGCGACCCGCGGCTGGGCCGAGGAAACCGAGATCGAAGTGACCGAACTGGCGCGCCGGTTCGAGGATGCCGGTGTCGCCGCCCTCATCTATACCGATATCAACCGCGACGGGGCCATGCAGGGGCCGAATGTTGACGCAACAGCCGCACTCGCGCGCGCCGTCAGCCTGCCGGTCATCGCCTCGGGCGGGGTGTCGCGGCTGTCGGATCTGATCGCGCTGCGCGATTGCGGGGTGGCGCTGAACGGCGCGATCTCGGGCCGCGCGCTCTATGACGGCAAGCTCGATCTGGCCGAGGCCCTCGCCGCGCTGCGCGCTTGAGGGGGGCGCAGGTTACGTCTTCGGTGAGACTATGACCCGGCCTTGCGCATGATCCGTTGCGCCTCGGTTCGGGCAAAGCGGCGCATCGCGCGACCCGGTCCGTCGAGGAAGGCCGCAACCCGTTCCGGGTCGCGGCGCGAGAGGTCGCGCAGCCACCAGGCAATCGCCTTCTGGATGAACCAGTCCTGATCGGGCACATAGTCCGCCGCCCAGCCCAGCACACGCTCGCGCACGGCCAGATCCTGCGCTTTTGGGTGCGGCAGCCGCGCCCAGGGCAGGGTCATCACGAGTGCTGCCCGGCGCACCCAGAGGTTCGGGTCACGCGTCCAGCCTTCAACCTCGTCCAGCCGCGAGGGATCGGCCTGCAACCGCTTGGCCCCGGCAATCGCGGCGTGATCGGCCAGCGCCCAGCTGTCGAAATCCTGCACCCATGCGGCGATCATCTGCCAAACGGGCGCATCATCGGGGCGGATGCGGGCCTGTGTCAGCAGCTTGGCAGCGAGGATGCGGGCCTCGTGGATGTCGCTCTTCCACAGCCCCTGCGCAAGGGCGAGCCGGTCAGGCAGCGCAAGCGTGCGACGCATATCGCGCGCCATCTCGTCGAGCGGTTGCGCCGAAAGACCCAGAAACTCGCGCGAAGTCTTGTGGTAGGCCGACATCTCGGCAGCCTTGGTCGCGTCGCCCATGCCGCGCAAGCGGGCAATCAGGTCACTGGCCGCGTTCATTCAACCGTCACGGATTTCGCCAGATTGCGCGGCTGGTCGACATCGGTGCCACGATGCAGCGCCGTGTGATAGGCGATCAGCTGCGCAGGCACGGCGTAGACAATGGGCGCGATCAGGTCGGGAACAGTCGGCATCTGCAGACGGAACGGCACCTCACCCGCCTCGGCCAGCCCCTTGGCATCCGAGATCAGCAGCACCTGCCCCTGCCGCGCCATCACTTCTTGCATGTTCGAGACAGTCTTTTCAAACAGCGCATCATGGGGCGCGAAGACGATCACCGGCAGATCCTTGTCGATCAGTGCGATGGGGCCGTGCTTCAACTCGCCTGCAGCATAAGCTTCGGCATGGATATAGCTGATTTCCTTGAGTTTCAGCGCCCCCTCAAGCGCCAGCGGATACATCACGCCGCGCCCCAGAAACAGCACGTCGCGTGCACGGGCCAGATGTTCGGTCAGCCGCCGGATCTCGTCTTCGCGGTCGAGTGCCTGCGCCACGAAACCGGGGGCGGCGCGCAATTCCTCGAGCCGGGTGCGATAGGCGTCCTCGCTCAGATGGCCCCGCGCGAACCCGGCCTTCAGCGCCAGCAGCGCGAGCACCTGCAACTGTGCCGTAAACGCCTTGGTCGAGGCAACGCCGATCTCGGGGCCGGCATGGATGGGGAGCACCACATCGGCCTCGCGCGCAATCGAGGAGGTCGGCACATTGACCACGGCCAGCACCTGCGCGACATGGCCCCGCACATGGCGCAACGCGGCCAGCGTGTCGGCGGTCTCGCCCGACTGGCTGACGAAAAGTGCCATGTTCTTCTGCCCCAGCACCGGCGCGCGGTAACGGAATTCCGAGGCGATATCGAGTTCCACCGGCAGGCCCGCGAATTGCTCGAACCAGTATTTCGCCACCTGACAGGCGTAATGGGCGGTGCCGCAGGCCACCATGATCAGCCGGTCGGCGGCTGCGAAATCCAGCCCCTCTGGCAGATCGATCCCGCCATGATCCACCCCCGAATAGACCTCCATCGCGGCTTTGAGCACGCCCGGCTGTTCGGCCATTTCCTTGGCCATGAAATGGCGGTGCCCGGATTTGTCGACCCGCGCCTGGGCGGCATTGATACGGGTCATGGGACGCGCGGTCTGGTGGTCATCGGCATCGAAGACATGCACGCCATTGCGGGTCAGGATGGCCCAGTCGCCTTCTTCGAGATAGGTGATACGGTCGGTCAGTTCCGACAGCGCGATGGCGTCCGAGCCGAGATACATCTCGTCCTCGCCATGACCGATGCAGAGCGGCGAGCCGCGCCGCGCACAGATGATCAGGTCCTCCTCGCCCTCGAACAGGAAGGCCAGCGCAAAGGCCCCGTCCAGCCGCTTGAGCGTGGCGCGCGCGGCCTGCACCGGCGCCATGCCCTGATCAAGATAATGGCTGGCAAGCTGAACGATGGTTTCGGTATCTGTCTGACTGGTGAATTGCGCGCCCTGTTCGGCGAGTTCCTCGCGCAGGGCGCGGAAATTCTCGATGATCCCGTTATGCACCACCGCCACACGCCCCGCCTGATGCGGGTGCGCATTGTCAACCGAAGGGCCGCCATGCGTGGCCCAACGCGTATGACCAATGCCCGAGCGCCCCGGCAGTGGCTGATGCACCAGCGTGTCGGAGAGGTTGATCAGCTTGCCCACTGCGCGGCGGCGGTCGAGCTTGCCTTGATTGACAGTCGCGATGCCCGCCGAGTCATAGCCGCGATATTCCAGCCGCTTGAGCGCGTCGAGGATGATCGGCGAGACCTCGTGCTGTCCCAGAACACCGACAATACCACACATCGCCTTATCCTTTCGTCTGCGCGGCCTTGGCCGCGCGCAGCCGGTCCATCAGGCGCTTGCCCAGCCCCGGCTTGGTATCCTGTCGGGCGCGCCCCAGCGCCAGCGCGCCTTCGGCCACATCCTGCGTAATGACGGACCCCGAGCCTGTGACGGCCCCGGCCCCGACCCGCAGCGGGGCCACCAGCATGGTGGAGGAGCCTATGAAGGCCCCCTCGCCGATCTCGGTGCGGTGCTTGAAGACACCGTCATAATTACAGGTCACGGTGCCCGCGCCCAGATTGGCGCGTGCGCCGACATGCGCGTCGCCAACATAGGACAGGTGATTGACCTTCGCGCCCTCGTCAATCTGTGCCGCCTTGACCTCGACGAAATTGCCGATGCGCACATCCTCGGCCAGTTCCGCGCCGGGGCGCAGCCGCGCATAGGGGCCGACCACGGCACCCCGGCTGACATGCGCGCCCTCCAGATGGCTGAAGGCGCGGATCGTGGCACCGCTCTCGACCGTTACACCGGGGCCGAAAACGACATAGGGCTCGACCAGTGCATCGCGGCCGATGACGGTATCCTGCGCGAAGATCACGGTCTCTGGTGCGGTGAGTGTCACGCCGCTTTCCATTGCATCGCTGCGCGCGCGGGCCTGAAAGGCGGCCTCGGCGCTGGCCAGTTCCGCGCGGGTATTGATGCCCAGCGTCTCGGCCTCGTCGCAGCGCACCACGCCCGCCGACAGGCCCCGCGCGCGGGCAAGGCCCACAATATCGGTCAGGTAATACTCGCCCGCGGCATTGTCATTGCCCACAGCATCGATCAACTCGAAGAGACGCGCACCGTCGGCGCAGAGCACGCCACTGTTGCACAGGCTGATCGCGCGCTCATCCTCGGTCGCGTCCTTGAACTCCACGATCCGCTCCAGCCGGTCGCCCGTCGTCACGAGCCGCCCGTAGCGACCCGGATCGACTGCGTCAAAGCCCAGCACGACCAGATCATGCGCCGCGCGCGCAGCCTGCATCGCCTGCAGCGTTTCGGGCCGGATAAAGGGCGTGTCGCCATAAAGCACCACCACATCGCCGCCCTGCCCGGCCAGAGCCTCGCGCGCCTGCGCGACCGCATGGGCGGTGCCAAGCTGCTGGTCCTGGCTGACAACATGCGCGCTGTCATCCTCGGCGCTGACAACCTTGGCGACTTGCTCGCCGCCATGGCCCACCACGACGACCACCCGCGCGGGCTCCAGCACGCGCCCGGTGCGCATGGCATGGACCACGAGCGGCACACCCGCCAGCGGATGCAGCACCTTGGGCAGGTCCGAGAGCATGCGCGAGCCCTGCCCGGCTGCCAGAATGACCAGTGAGACGCTCATGCCTCGCTCCTTGCCTGAGGGTGCTTTAGTCGCGCAGATACCTTGCCGGACGCAAGTGGCGCAAGGGTCACATCTGGTTACAACCCGAAACACAGGCGAAACCGTGCCACCCGACCATGCTGCGCAGCAATGCGGTTTGATTGAAATCAACGCCAGAGCCTGCACAATGTGGAAGGGTGAGTTTGATTTGACAGGCGGGAGGAACCCAGAAGATGTATGCCAGAATTATCGTCGCCGTGGATCTTGAGCATCTCGAACAGGCCCGCGCGCTGTTTCAGAGGGCCATCTCGCTGATGGATGGTGGCGGCGAGGTCCGGCTGCTGCATGTGCTGGAAGAGGTGCCTGGGTTCATTGCCGCCGAACTGCCCAGCGATCTGTCCGAACGCCGCCGGGCCGAGGCGGTGGTGGAACTCAAGGCAATGACCGACCCTGCGCAGGATCTGCGCGTGGCCCATGAGGTGCGCCATGGCGCGGCCTCGGGGCAGATCCTGCAGGCCGCCGAAGACAGCGGGGCCGACCTGATCATGATCGCCAGCCACAAGCCGGGGCTGCGTGATTATTTCGTTGGCTCGACCGCAGCGCGCGTGATACGCCATGCGCAGTGCTCGGTTCTGGTGGAACGCTGAAATTCAACAAGACAAGGAACACACTCATGTACAAATCCATCGTGATCGCCGCGGCTCTGTTCAATGAAGGCGCAACCACGCGTGCCGCGCTCAAAAAGGCGCGCGGGTTGCTGGACGAGGGTGGCAAGATCACGCTTGTCCACGTAATCGACGAGATCCCGGGCTATGTCGCGGCGTCGATCCCGAAAGAGCACATATCGGCGCGCCGCAGTGACGTGTTGGTGCAGCTGGAATCCATTGCCGGTGGTTCTGGGGATATCGAGATCGTCGTGCGCGAAGGCCAGCCCGCCGCCTCGATCCTGGGTGCGGCCAAGGAGGCCGGGGCCGACCTGATCATGATCGCCAGCCACAAGCCGGGGCTGAGCGACTATTTCATCGGCTCGACCGCTTCGCGCATCGTGCGTCACGCGCTGATCTCGGTGCTGGTCACACGCTGAGGGCAAGCGCCTCGCCACATCACCCCGGCAGGCCGATGGCCCCGCCGGGGTTTCTTACGATTGCCATAGGCGCGTTGCTGTGCAATTCTTCATCCAAACCGGTTTGAAGCACCGACCGGAGACACAGGGAGAGGACAAATGTACAAATCCATCGTCATCGCGGTTGCATTGTTCAACAAGGGCGCGACCAGTCGCGCCCTGATCAAGCAGGCCAACAAACTGGTCGATCCGGACGGCAGTATCACGCTGGTGCATGTGCTTGACGAAGTGCCCGCCTATCTGGCCGCCGCGATCGCGCGCGAGCAGCTGATGGAACACCGCAAGGCCATCCGCGAGCAACTGGATTCGCTGGCATCTTCGGCCAAGGCCAAGAATGTCGATGTCGATATTCGCGGCGGGCGGCCTTCGGAGAACATTCTGGCCTGCGCCGCCGACTGCAATGCCGACCTGATCATGATCGCCAGCCACAAACCCGGCATGAGCGATTATTTCATCGGCTCGACCGC
>SKIF01000057.1 GCA_007116575.1 Paracoccaceae bacterium | reverse complement strand
TCAGGGCCGCTTCATGAGTGACGCGGCTGTTCTGGCAGTGCTGCGCACCCCCTGCCGGGTGAGCGCCTTTCGCTTCGATCATCTGAAGCCCACCGATCAACGCATGGTCGTGACCGATGCCGACCCCGAAACGCGGCTCGTGCGCGAGATCAACGGCATGCCGGCGGGCCCCGAATATGCGCGCATCCTCGGCAAGGATCCGCATCAACTCTCGCCCTTCATCTTTGCGGCCTATCCGGTGGTCTCGAAGATCGGCGAAGATCATCATGTGCTGGCCATCCAGCGGGTGGAGGACGACGGCACCTTGCGCTTTTTCTCGGCGATCGAGCCGGGCATGGTGCTGCGCCTTGCGCAGGGGGTGGATCTCGAAGCGCATCTTGAGAGTGAGTTATCACGACTCGCACAGGACGGCCCCGCGCCGACGATCCTTGCCTGCGACTGTATCCTGCGCCGGATCGAAGCCGAACACAGCCAGAAGACTCAGCGCATCTCGGCGATCCTGGAACGCTTCGGGGTGACCGGCTTCAACACCTATGGCGAGCAGTTCAACATGTTGCATGTGAACCAGACCTTCACGGGGCTGGCATTCTACCCGCCCGATGAAGACACGGATCAATTCTGCGCCAATGATTACGCCCCGGCGGACCAAGAGCGCGCGGATGCCTGAACGTTTGCTGTCCGACGATCTGAGCGTTGAGGAAGAGAACCGCCGCCTGCGCGCGATCCTGCGCGCCCTGATGGACCGCTCCGAGCGCTTGACGCAAGGGGCCAAGCGCTCGGTCGCGCAGCTTGGCCATGTTGTCGCACTGGAAAGCCAGGTCCGCGCTCGCACCCGCGATCTGGCCGAAACGCTGGACCGGCTGCGCATCACCAACGCCCGCCTCTCACAGGCCGAACGCGAAGCCGTAGGCGCGCGCAATGCGCTCGCCGAGGCGCTGGAAGCGATGGTCGAGGGCTTTGCGATGTTCGACGCACAGGGCCGCCTGACCATGTGGAACTCGCGCTTCTGCGCCGATCTGCCCGATGTGCGGCGCAGGCTGGGGCCAGGGCTGTCCTTTCCTGACTATGTGCGCATTGTGTCCGAAAGCCCCAGCCTGAAGATTTCCGATTCCGCCCAGCGGCGCGACTGGGTGGCCAAGCGGCTCGAGAACCACCGGCGACGGGATGTGAGTTTCATGGTCGCGCTGGTCGAGGATCAGTGGCTGCAGGTTTCCGAGCAACGCATGGATTCGGGCGGCACGGCTGTCACTCAGACCGAGGTGACCGGTATGGTGCGCATGGCACGCGACGAGCGCGCGAAGCTGCTCGACGAGCAGGCGCAGATGGTCCGCGCAACGCTTGATCATATCGATCAGGGGGTGATGATCTTTGACGCAAAGGCCAGGCTCGCAGGCTGGAACCGCCGCCTGCGCGAGCTGTTCTCGCCACCTGTGGAACTCTTGGTCAGCGGCACGCCCTTCACGGCGATCCTCAACAGCCTGATGCGGCGCAGGCAGTTGGGGCGCAGCAATATCCGCGCCACGCTGACCGATTGGGTCAACGGCCCGCCCAACCGTACGCCGTTGCGGCTGGAAATCCGGCAGGATGATGGTGCGATCCTTGATCTCTTCGCGCAGGCCATGCCCGATCAGGGTTTCGTGATTTCCTTCAACGACCTGACCATGGAACGCCGCGCCATTGAAGAGATGCATCGCCTCAATGAGACGCTTGAGGCGCGTGTGCGCGCCCGTACGCTGGAGCTTGAATCCGCCCGCGACGAGGCCGAGCGCGCCAATGCCTAGAAGTCACGTTTCGTGGCATCGGCAAGCCACGACCTGCTGCAACCACTCAACGCGGCCAAGCTGTTTCTGTCGTCGCTGTCGTCCATGGATCACCCGCCCGCGCAGGCGCGTCTGATCGAGCGGGTGAACTCTGCTTTCGGCTCAGTCGAACAGATCCTCGGCGCGCTGCTCGATATTTCGAAATTCGATATCGGCGCGGCCAAGGCGAAGCCCGAGACCATCCCGCTTGGCGCGCTGCTCGACCGGCTGCGCGAGGAATTCGCGCCCATGGCGAAACTGCGCGGGCTGGAATTGCGTGTGCGCGACACGAACGTGCATGTCCGCTCCGACTCGGTCTATCTCAAACGCGTGTTGCAGAATCTTTTGTCCAATGCCCTTCGTTACACCAAGAAAGGCGGCGTTCTGCTGGGCGTGCGCCGCAATGGTGGCCTCTTGCGCATCGAGGTCTGGGATACCGGCCCCGGTATTCCCGAGGACAAGCAGGCCGAGATCTTTCAGGAATTCACCAGGCTGGACCCGGCCAATAGCGACAGCGGCATGGGGCTGGGGCTGGCCATCGTCGAACAGGCTTGCGCGCTTCTGGGCCATCCGCTCGCGCTGCGCTCAACGCTCGGGCGCGGCACGGTCTTCAGCGTTACGCTTGCGCGCGCGAAACCAGATACTGCAGGCCGGACCATCCATGCGCCCGAAGGCAGCCTGCATGATGCGCTTGATGGCCTGTTGGTGCTGGTGGTCGAGAACGATGCCGAGGTGCGCAAGGGCATGACCACAGTGCTCGAAGACTGGGGCACGAGCCCGATCGAGGCCACCACGACGCAAGAGGCCGAGGCGCTGATTGCCGAACTGGGCGTGCCGCCAGACATCATCCTCGCCGATTACCAGCTTGACGCGGGCGCCAACGGGCTCGATGTCATCGCCGAGCTGCGCGCGCGTCATGGTGCCATTCCCGCCGTGCTGATCACCGCCGATCACGACCCCGCGCTGGTCCAGAAAGCCGCCGACCGAACGGTCCTGCTGCTGCGCAAGCCGTTGTCGCTGCGTCGCTTGCAGCGTCTGTTGCGGCAGGTGTCCATGCAGAGCAGCCCCGCGCCCGCGCAGGCCGCGCGCGGGGATCACAGCTACTGGTTGCGTCAGGATTACACCGATGGCTGATCCCGGCACCGCACCGCTACGCCACAGCGTCCGGTGCTAGCGCCGACAAGCCGCGTCTGACAGGTTGCTGAAACAGAAGATCGGGCAGCGCCCGTCAGGAAAGCTGTTCCTGTTCTGACATCGCGTCCCGGACTGGTCGTCCGGCACAGAGCTTGTCGAGAACGTGCCAAGGAACCGTTTCCCGGTCCAATTTCTGAACATTTGGAGGCGGGCGATTTTTCAGCAGCCAGCCAAGACCTCGTACTGTCCTTTGGTCGAATTGATTGGCGGGGCGGTCCCATGCTCTCTGACGCCAGGGAAGGGGTCCGCTACCCGGGCCATTCTGATCCTGCCGCGCCGGGATCCGGCGCAACAGACATCACAGCCGCCGCCGGGACGCGGCATTTTCGGAGGAAGACCATGAACCAGATGACCCAAGCGGATTTCCGCACCCAGTCGCCATTCAAGCCACGCTATGAAAACTTCATTGGCGGTGAATTCGTAGCCCCTGTCGCGGGGCGTTATTTGGACAATATCACGCCGATCACTGGCCAGAAAATCTGCGAAGTGCCGCGCTCGGATGCCGCCGATGTCGATCTGGCGCTGGATGCCGCCCATGCGGCGAAAGACGCCTGGGGCAAGACCTCGGTCGCGGAACGCTCGAACATTCTACTGAAGATCGCCGACCGGATCGAACAGAACCTCGACCTGATTGCCGCAGCCGAGACCTGGGACAATGGCAAGCCCATCCGCGAAACCACCGCCGCCGATATTCCGCTGGCGGTTGATCATTTCCGCTATTTCGCGGGCACGCTGCGCGCGCAGGAAGGCTCCATGTCGGAGATCGACAATGACACGGTAGCCTATCACTTCCATGAACCGCTGGGCGTTGTCGGCCAGATCATTCCGTGGAACTTCTCGATCCTGATGGCCGCCTGGAAGATCGCGCCCGCGCTTGCCGCTGGCAATTGCATCGTGCTCAAGCCCGCCGAGCAGACCCCGGCGGCGATTCTGGTGCTGATGGAAGTGATTTCGGATCTGCTGCCCGCAGGCACGCTGAACATCGTCAATGGTTTGGGGGCAGAGGCAGGCGACGCGCTGGCGCGGTCTACCCGTATCGCCAAGATCGCCTTCACCGGATCAACCGCGACAGGGCGCAAGATCATGGAAGCCGCCACGGTCAATCTGATCCCGGTCACGCTGGAACTGGGTGGCAAATCGCCCAATATCTTCTTCTCGGATGTCATGGCGCAGGACGATGCCTATCTCGACAAGGCGGTGGAAGGTTTCGTTCTCTTTGCCTTCAATCAGGGCGAAGTCTGCACCTGCCCAAGCCGCGCGCTGATCCAGGAAGACATCTATGAGGCATTCATCGCGCGCTGCATCGCGCGGGTTAAGGCTATCCAGCAGGGCGATCCGCGCGATCTGGCCACCATGGTCGGCGCGCAGGCCAGCAAGCAGCAGCATGACAAGATCATGTCCTACTTCACCATTGGTGTGGAAGAGGGCGCCGAAGTGCTGACCGGCGGCCAGGCCAAGCGACTGGAGGGCGATCTTTCGGGGGGCTACTATATCGAACCGACGATCCTGAAGGGCCACAACAAGATGCGCGTCTTTCAGGAAGAGATCTTCGGCCCGGTGGTGTCGGTCACAACCTTCAAGGATGAGGACGAGGCCCTCGCGATTGCCAATGACACCATGTACGGCCTGGGCGCCGGGGTCTGGACGCGTGACGGCACCCGCGCCTATCGCTTCGGCCGCGCGATCGAGGCCGGGCGTGTCTGGGTCAACAACTACCACGCCTATCCGGCCCATGCGGCCTTTGGTGGCTACAAACAGTCGGGTATCGGGCGCGAGACCCACAAGATGATGCTGGATCACTACCAGCAGACCAAGAACATGCTGGTCAGCTACAACCCGAACAAGCTCGGCTTCTTCTGACGCCGCAGAATGCTCGCGACGCTGCACACCGCCCCTGATGGGGGCGGTGTTTTCTGATCTGCCCTGTGCCGGTTGACCTCAGGGACCATTTGCACCAGCCGCCGACAATGCGAATGGCCGGACCTGAAGCGGCGTGATGGAGCCAGGCGGTTCTCTTGACCGTCCGTTATGAGCCGGGCACGATGCTGCGCCTGCGAAGCGGCCTGCCTGAATACCGGTGATGGGCTCAACCCGCCCCCCTATACCGGCTCGATCAACTCCGCCCCTTCGGCGCGGTTGGAATTCACCGCGCGGTCCACCCGGTGCCAGCGCAGCGCATCCTCGGGGGCGGGTTGCATCAGCCGCGCCGCGCCATGGCCCGCCTCGCCTAACCAGAGCGCCCAGTTCTCGGGCGCAAGGATCACCGGCATCCGGTGGTGGATCCGCGCCATCGCCTCATTGGCCGCGCAGGTGACGATGGCACAGGTGACATGGCGGCGGTCATCACGCTCCCAGACCTGCCAGACCCCGGCAAAGGCCAGCATCTCGCCCGAGACCGGGGAGATATACCAGGGCAGGCGGTTGCCCTCACCATCCTTGGTCCATTCATAGAAGCCCGAGGCCGGGATCAGGCAGCGCCGCGCGCGCGCGGCCTCGCGGAAGGCGGGTTTCTCGGCGATGCTCTCGGCGCGGGCATTGATCAGCAGCGGGCCGTCGGTCTCGGTCTTGTACCAATGCGGCAGGAAGCCCCAGCGCATCGGCCCCAGATGACGCTGTCCGTCGCGGCTGATCACTGTGGCCACGGGCTGGGTCGGGCAGATGTTGAACCGGGGCACCGGGGGCAGGTCATTGGCCGGTCGCGCGCCAAAGGCGCGGGCCATCGCGTCATGGGGCAAGGTGATAGCGAAGCGGCCGCACATGGCTGCCAGCCTATCAGAGTGCGGGCCGCGCGCGAAGCCCCGTGCGCCGCGCCAGCATCAGCCCGCCGATGATGATCGCGAGCGCCAGTACGAAGCGGCCCGGCAAATCCTCGCCCAGAACCAGCACGCCCAGCAGCACCGACCAGACCGGGACGTGATAATTGACCTGCGACAGGAAGCTCGGGCCTGCGCTGCGGATCACACCGACCAGCAGCAAAGTGGCAAAGCCCGTTGGCAGCAGGCCCAGATAGAGCAGTGCAATCAGCGGGCGCGGCTCGGGCAGGGCGGGCAGACCGTCGGTCAGCAGGGCTGCGGGCAGCATCATGGCGCTGGCCGACCAGAGCGCGACCATGCCAAAGCCCAGCGGGTGCACCTCGGGGCAGCGGCGCGTCAGGATCGCGCCCACAGCGTAGCTCAGCGCGGCCCCGAGGCAGCCCAGCCGCGCAAGCTCTTCCAGTTCCGAGCCCGAGGCCGCCAGAACGCCGGGGCCGATCAGCACGCCGACGCCGACAAGCCCCAGCGCAAAGCCCAGCGCCTTGGGCCGGGTCAGCGAGTCGCCCGGCACAAGGAAATGCGCGAAGCCGATCACGAAAAGCGGGATCGCCGCCATGCTGATCCCGGCAAAGCCCGAGGTGACATGCTGTTGCGACCAGCCCAGCAGGAAGAAGGGCAGCGCGTTCGAGAACACCCCCATTCCCAGCGCGAAGGCCAGCACGCGCGGGCTGCGCGGCAGGGGCACGCGCAGCGCCAGCGCGATGCCGCTCAGTGTCAGCGCGCCGATCACGATCCGCCCCGCCGCAACCCAGACCGGCGCGAAGCCCTCCAGAGCGACGGCGATCCCAAGGAAAGACGCCCCCCAGATCAGGCCGAGCGTGATCAGGGCAATCCAGTTTCCTAAGGTGGGTGTGGTGGGCATGGGGCGTGCGCGCATGTGGTTGTGAACGTGTGAACTATCGCGCCCGCGCGGGCTTGTCCAGAGGCGTGGCGCTCAGACCGCGACCATCGTGCCCTGCAGCAGCGCCACGGATTTGCGGCGCTGGCCGTTCAGCGCAAACACTTCGGCGCGCACCACGCTCAACCGGCGGCCCGCGCGCAGCACCTCGCCCACGGCTTCGACGCTGTCACCTATCGCCGGAGAGAGAAGGTTGATCTTGATCTCGGCGGTCATCACTTCCTGCCCCTCGGGCATCAGGCTCAGCGCGGCATAGCCCGCTGCCGTGTCGCCCAATGCGAAGGCAACAGCGGCATGGGCCGCACCCTGCTGCTGGCGAAACGCGTCGAGCAGCGGGGCCCCGATCACGCAGCGCCCGTCATGCGCTGCGACCAGTCGTGCCTTCAGGCTCGTCATCATTGACTGACGGGCGAAACTCTCGGCGATGCGTGGGTCGATCATGGCGGTCTCCTGTGGCGGCGATGCTTGCCAAGGCGCGCGCGAAAGGCAAGGGTATTCATGTGAAAGGAAAGGGTCAGGCGATGCTTTATCAGGAACTCATCCGGCGCAAGCGCGATGGCTGTGCGTTGACGCGCGCAGAGATAGGCGCCCTGGTGGCGGGCATCACCTCGGGCGATCTGGGTGATGCGCAGCTTGGGGCCTTCGCCATGGCGGTGGTGCTCAGGGGCATGAGCCTGCCCGAGCGCGTGGCGCTGACCGAGGCGATGCGCGATTCGGGCGAGGTGTTGGCCTGGGCGCGCGGGCCAGTGGTGGACAAGCATTCCACGGGGGGGATCGGCGACAATGTCTCGCTGATGCTCGCGCCCGCGCTTGCGGCCTGCGGCGCAGTGGTGCCGATGATCTCGGGCCGGGGGCTGGGCCATACCGGCGGCACGCTCGACAAGCTCGAAGCGATTCCGGGCTATGATGCAACGCCCGAGGCCACGCGCCTGCGGCGCGTGGTCGACGAAGCGGGCTGCGCCATCATCGGCCAGACTGCGGCTCTGGCCCCGGCGGACCGGCGTTTCTACGCCGTGCGCGATGTGACCGCCACGGTCGAGTCGCGCGACCTGATCACGGCCTCGATCCTGTCGAAGAAACTCGCCGCCGGGCTGGATGCGCTGGTGCTGGATGTGAAATGCGGCAACGGGGCCTTCATGGCGACGCAAGACGAGGCCGAGGCGCTGGCGCAGGCGCTGGTCGAGGTCGCCAATGGCGCGGGCTGCCGCACGCGGGCGCTGATCACCGACATGAACGCGCCCTTGGCCCCGGCGGCGGGCAATGCGCTGGAAGTCGCGGTTGCAGTGGATTTCCTGACCGGACGAGAGGTTGATCCGCGCCTGTGGGACGTGACCTGCGCGCTCGGGGCCGAGGCGCTGGCGCTGGCGGGGCTGGCCGAAGGCGCGGCGCAAGGGCGGGCGATGGTTGAAGCGGCCTTGACTTCGGGCCGCGCCGCCGAGCGCTTCGCGCAGATGGTGGCGGGGCTTGGGGGCCCCGCGGATTTTCTGGAGCGCGCCCTGGACTATCTGGTGCCCGCGCCTGTGGTCGTGCGGGTCCCGGCAGAACAGGACGGGGTGGTGGCAGGATACGAGACGCGCGCGCTGGGTCTGGCCGTGATCGAGTTGGGCGGCGGGCGGCGGCAGGCAAGCGACAGTATTGATGCGCGCGTTGGCCTGTCGCAGATCGCCCCGCTGGGTACCAGGGTTAGTGCGGGCGATCCGCTGGCGCTGGTCCATGCGGCAGATGAGGAGGCAGCGGCGCAGGCTGTGGCCGCCGTGCAGGCGGCCTGCCGGGTTGCGGAAAACGCAACACCGGGAGTGCTTGTGCTGGGGCGGGTCGGGTAGCGCGCGGCGCGACTCCTGTGAGGTCGGAAGAAGCGCCCGCTCGGGGAGGCCACCCGCCCATGCCCCGCTTGCGGGCGCTCGCCTCCGGTGCCCGGGAGCGGGGCGGTTGCGCAGGTGACAGGGCATGTGCCGCGGCAGCGCCGTTGCAGGGGGCTCGATGCCCCCTGCGACGGCCCCACGCGCGAAGGGTGAGGCAGGGCTCAGGCGCGCCGCACGCGGCCCGCAAGGGCCGCGCCCCCGAAAAGCGCCAGCAGCAGCGCGATCATGGGCCAGTCGCCAAACCGGGCATAGAGGGTAGGGGGCAGCGCGCTGGGCAGCGGGGCGTCGAGATGCCCCGTGACCCCGAGATCGCGCGTGGCCACCAGGTCCCCGCGCGCGTCGATCACCGCCGAGACACCAGTATTGGCCACGCGCAACAGCGGCAGCCCCTGTTCGACCGCGCGCAGTCGCGCCTGGGCGAGATGCTGATAGGGGCCGGTCAATTCGCCGAACCAGGCGTCATTGGTGATCTGCACGATCCAGTCGGGCCGCGCCGCGCTGCGCAGGTGGCGCGGAAAGATCGCCTCATAGCAGATCAGCGGCAGCGCGCGGCCCAGCGGTCCGAGATCGAGCAGCACAGGGCCGGGGCCGGGGCTGTAGCCGCGCAATTGCTGCGCGGCGAATCCGGCATAGCCCGGCGGCAGCAAAGGCCCGATCAGCGGCACATATTCACCGAAGGGCACCAGATGATGCTTGTCATAGATGTCCAGCACCTCGGCCTCGGTGTCCATCAGCGCAAGGCTGTTGAAATAGCGTCCGCCCTCCAGCCGCTGCACACCGAAGCCGAGCAATGTGTCGGGCCCATGCGCGGCGGCGGCATCTGCCATCATCCACAGCCCGTCGCCCGCATGTTCAAGCAGGAAGGGCACAGCAGTTTCCGGCCAGAGGATGAGGTCGGGGGCGGGGCTGGCGGGTTCGGCGGAGAGGTCGAGCAGGCGGGTAAAGAAGCGGTAGATGTTGTCCTCGCGCCATTTCTCGTCCTGTGGCGCATTGGGTTGCACAAGCCGCACCACCTGGTCGCGATCCGGCGGCAATTCGGTGCGGGTGGCCCCCCAGAGCCACAGCGCGCTGCCCAGTGCGACGGCGGCAAGCGCGCCTGCGGCGCGCTTGCCCAGGCCGATGGCCAGCTGGGGCAAAAGCGCCGCGAGCAGCAGTATCAGGCTCAGCCCGCCCGCCCCGGTGAGGGCTGCAAGCTGCATCAGCGGGGTGCCGATCAGCCCATGGCCGAGCATCGCCCAGGGAAAGCCGGTCAGCACGAGACCGCGCAGGAGTTCCAGCAGCACGAGGGCGGCGGCCAGTGCGATGAGGCGGGCGCGGCCTGCGGCCGCGCGCGCGGCCATCCAGCCCGCGCCCGCCCAGAACAGCGCCATGCCGCCCGCCATGAAGATCAGCGCGAAAGGGGCCATCCAGCCATGGATTTCCGGGGCGATGAAGAAAGGCTCGACGATCCAGAACAGCGCTGCGCCGAAATAGCCGGTCCCGGCCAGCCAGAGCCGCCCGCCCCAGGCCCGGGGGGCAGCGGCCAGGGGCAAGGCCCGGAACAGCGCCGCGAGTGCCACCAGCGAGAGCGGCCACCAGCCCAGCGGGGCCTGCCCGGCGGCCGCCAGAACGCCCAGCGCGCCATAGCCGCCCGCAAGGCGCAGCCTGTCCCGCCAGAGGCCGGATTTGGGACGGCTCAGTTCGGTCGGCAAGGCAGGCTCATTGCGCCGCGTCGCGCAATGCCTCGGGCAGATGCACACGCAGGCGGTGGATGCGGCGCGGCTCGGCCTCGACCACTTCGAATTCGATCCCCGAAGGATGCGCGATGACCTCGCCGCGCACGGGTACCCGGCCCGAGAGCAGGAAAACGAGCCCGCCCAGCGAGTCGATCTCTTCCTCCTCTTCGGCATCGGTCAGGCGGAATCCCAGCACTTTCTCGACCTCTTCCAGCGGCGCGCGCGCATCGACCAGCAGCGCCTTCGGGCTTTCATGCTGTACAAGGGTTTCTTCCTCGGTGTCGTGCTCGTCCTCGATCTCGCCCACGACCTGTTCGAGCAGATCCTCGATCGTCACCAGCCCGTCCACCCCGCCATATTCGTCGATCACCAGCGCAAAATGCGTGCGTTCCGCCTGCATCTTGCGCAACAGCACCGCCAGTGTCATCGAGGGTGGCACATAGAGGATGGGACGCAACAGGCCCTTCAGGTCGATGGCGTGATGGCCGTTGAACCCATAGCGCAGCGCCAGATCCTTGAGCAGCAACAGCCCCAGCGGCTGGTCGAGCGTCTCGTCATAGACCGGGATGCGCGAATAGCCCGAATCGCGGAACGCGGTCACGATTTCGGCCAGCCCCGTGCCCTGCTCGAGCGCCACGATCTCGGCCTTGGGGATGGCCACATCCTCGACGCGCATGTCCTGCAACCGGGCAAGGCCGGGCAGGGTTGCGCCCAGGGCGCGCGCCTTGGCAGCGCTGTCATCATCGGGGGTCAAGGCATCGAAGAGCCGACCGAACAGGCCGCGCGCCTCACTCTCTTGGGGATCTTCCTGCGCGCGCTGCGCTGCACTAGATCCGTCTATACTGTCGCCCATCTGTCCTTTCCAGGGTTACTCTGGCCCCGAGGCCGCTTCCTCATATGGGTCCGCGATCCCGAGTTGTGCAAGTATCCGCGTCTCGGTTTCTTCCATCAAAGCGGCATCTTTGTCACGTATGTGATCATATCCGAGCAAATGTAACAAAGCATGAACCACCAGATGCGTCAGATGCGCGTCCAGCGACTTGCCCTGCGCGTGCGCCTCGCGCGCGCAGGTCTCATAGGCCAGCGCGATATTACCCAGCGGCTCGGGTTCCTGCGGGTCCGGGTCGGGGGGCGCGTCGGGCAGGGCGCCGGGGTGCTCGGGGGCGAGGTCCCATTCGGGCCAGCTCAGCACATTGGTCGGCTGCGCCTTGCCCCGGAAATCGGCGTTCAGAGCGGCGATACGGGCGTCATCGCAGGCCAGCAGCACGATCTCGTAGCCGGTGGTCGCATGGCCCAAATGCGCCAGTGTGGCCGCGGCCGCCGCCTCGGCCAGAGGCGCGAGGCCCAGCGCCTCCCAGCGCGATTCTTCGATCACCAGCGCCACAAGGGGCTCAGGCACTGGTGTCCTCGTCTTTCTCATAGGCGCGGATGATGCGGGCCACGAGCGGGTGGCGCACGACATCCTGCGAGGTGAAATAACTGAAGCGGATGCCCTCGACTCCGTCCAGAATCCGCTCGGCGGCACGCAGCCCCGATTGCACCCCGCGCGGCAGGTCGACCTGGCTGCGGTCGCCGGTAATGACCATACGCGAGCCCTCGCCCAGACGGGTGAGGAACATCTTCATCTGCATCTCGGTGGCATTCTGTGCCTCGTCGAGCACGATGAAGGCATTGGACAGCGTGCGCCCGCGCATGAAGGCCAGGGGCGCGATCTCGATGCGGCGTTCCTCCATAAGCTTTTGCAACTGCTTGCCTGGCAGAAAGTCGTTCAGCGCGTCATAGAGCGGCTGCATGTAGGGATCGACCTTTTCCTTCATGTCGCCGGGCAGGAAGCCGAGTCGCTCACCCGCCTCGACGGCGGGGCGCGACAGGATGATCTTGTCGACCACTCCGTCCGCGAACATCTGCACTGCGACGGCAACCGCGATATAGGTCTTGCCAGTGCCGGCGGGGCCGATGCCGAAATTCAGTTCGGTCTCGAGCAGAGCGCGGGTATAGGCCTGCTGCGCTTCGGTGCGCGGCGCGATCATCTTCTTGCGGGTGCGGATCTCGAGCGCGCCGGTGCGGAACATCTCAAGCTGGCCCTCGGGGCCTTCGGTGGCTTTGGGCGTGCCCATGCGGATGAGCGCGGCAATATCGCCGGGTTCGATCTGCCGCCCCTCTTCGAGCGACTGGTAGAGCGCCTCCAGAATGCGCACGGCCTGCGCGCGGGCGTCTTCGGGTCCCATGATGTCGAGCAGATTGCCGCGCCGGATGATCTGCACGCCAAGCTGGCTTTCCAGATGGGTCAGGTTCCGATCATATTCGCCGCACAGATCGACCAGAAGGCGATTGTCGGAAAATTCCAGATGCGCGAGCGCGTCTGCGCTGTCGGAGGTCGGGGGGGTCAAGGCGCTGATGCCCAAGCATGTCTCCCATTGAGCCTGTGTTGTGACGCGCGAGTCGTCACGTTCATGCTGCCAAGCGGACCGCTTGCGTGCAAGGATTCATTTCCGCAGCGGCGGTCAAACCCGCGATACCCAGCGGTGCATGGCCCGCGTGCCACAATATCTGGCAAGCTCTGTCATTGCCGCAAAGCGCCCGCAAGCCGGGCCCACCCACC
>SKIF01000047.1 GCA_007116575.1 Paracoccaceae bacterium | reverse complement strand
CTAAAGGGGTTAGCTTTGTCCCGGTGAGCCACCACCGTTATCGGTGCAAAACGTACAGTTGCAAATGACAACCGTGCTCCGGTGGCTGTTGCTGCGTAAGCGGTAACGAAACCGAAACCTTGAAGCCCTGACGCCTAGCAGCGTCAGGCGGGGTTCGCAGGCACCTGGCAACAGAAGCCTGCACTTTCCCGTCCTTGCCGGTTGAATTCGCCCCAAAAATGCGTTGCTGTCCGCCGCGCAGAATTTTTCATGGCACCCTCAGACGGGGCTTTCAATCCATCTTGAATGTCCTATGCTGTGACGCAGGAAAGGAAGCCAGACATGCCCGGAATCGACTATGGCAATCTGATGCATGACGCCATGCGGGGGCTGATCCGCAAGGTAATGGAGGGGGTCGCGGCCGACGGATTGCCGGGCGAGCACCATTTCTTCATCACGGTCGATACTGGCCATCCCGAGATGCAGATGGCCGACTGGCTGCGCGAACGTTACCCTGAAGAAATCACACTGGTCATCCAGAACTGGTTCGACAATCTCAGCGTCGACGAGGACGGCTTCGCGATCACGCTCAATTTCGGCAATGCGCCCGAGCCACTCTATATCCCGTTCGATGCCATCTCGACCTTTGTCGACCCGTCGGTGGAGTTCGGCCTGCGCTTCGAATTGCACCAGGAAGACGGTGATGACGAGGACGAGGACGAGGACGAGGCCCCGATGCTCGAGGATGCACCGGGCGAGGAAAAGGGTGGTGAAGTGGTCAGCCTTGATCGGTTCCGCAAGTAGGTCGCAATCAGTATGCAATCGCATACTGATTGATTTCCCGACAGGCACAGGCTAAGGACAGGGCAGATTTTCGCCCATCCAAGGAGCCCTGCCGCATGACCGCCACCCGCACCGAAACCGACAGCTTTGGCCCGCTCGAGGTTCCCGCCGACAAATACTGGGGCGCGCAGACACAACGCTCGATCCGCAATTTCCCCATCGGCTGGGAACGCCAACCCGTGCCGATCATCCGTGCGCTCGGGGCTGTCAAATGGGCCTGCGCGCTGGTGAATATGGAACAGGGCACGCTCGACGAGACCCGCGGCAAGGCCATCGTTGCCGCCGCAACCGAAGTCTATCAAGGCAAGTTCGACGACAACTTTCCCCTTGTCGTCTGGCAGACCGGTTCGGGCACGCAATCCAACATGAACGCCAATGAGGTGATCTCCAACCGCGCCATCGAGATGCTGGGCGGCGCGATGGGCTCCAAGGACCCGGTCCACCCCAATGATCATTGCAATATGGGCCAGTCCAGCAATGACACTTTCCCCACCGCGATGCATGTCGCAATCGGGATGCTGGCGCGCGATGTGCTGCTGCCGGGGCTGGAAAAGCTGCATGCCGCACTGGTTGCGAAGTCCGAGGAATTCAAGGATATCATCAAGATCGGCCGCACTCATACGCAGGACGCCACGCCGCTCACGCTGGGGCAGGAATTCGGCGGCTACGCGCATCAGGTGAAGATGGGGATTGCACGGGTCGAGATGTGCCTGCCGCATATCTACGAGTTGGCCCAGGGCGGCACGGCGGTCGGCACGGGGCTGAACACGCGCAAGGGCTGGGACAAAGCGGTCGCGGGCCATATCGCCGAGATTACCGGCCTGCCCTTCGTCACCGCTCCGAACAAGTTCGAGGCTCTGGCCGCGCATGATGCGATGGTCATGTTCTCGGGTGCGCTCAAGACCGTGGCGGGCTCGCTGTTCAAGATCGCCAATGACATGCGGCTGCTGGGCTCGGGGCCGCGCTCGGGGCTGGGCGAATTGATCCTGCCCGAGAACGAGCCGGGCAGCTCGATCATGCCCGGCAAGGTCAACCCGACACAGGCAGAAGCGCTGACCATGGTCTGCGCCCATGTCATGGGCAATGACGCGGCGGTGGGTTTTGCCGGCTCACAGGGCCATTTCGAACTCAATGTCTATAACCCGATGATGAGCTACAATGTGCTGCAATCCATGCAGCTTCTGGGTGATGCGGCATCGAGTTTCACCGACAACATGGTGGTCGGCACGCAGGCCAATGTCGAGCGCATCGACCGACTGATGAAGGAATCGCTGATGCTGGTCACGGCGCTGGCCCCGACCATCGGCTATGACAACGCCACCAAGGTCGCCAAGACCGCGCACAAGAACGGCACAACCCTGCGCGAAGAGGCCATTGCACTGGGCTTCGTCGATGGAGAGACCTTCGACCGCGTGGTGCGCCCCGAAGAGATGATCGGCCCGAAAGGGTGAGCACGCGCATCTATCTGCCAAGCCGAGCCGCTGAAGACTGGCGCGACCTGCTGGCAGACCCGCAGGGCCAATGGCGGCGCGGCTATTCCGCGATGGCCGCGGCGCTCTCCTGGCAGGCTGCCGAAGGCAGCCTGCCTCCCGAGATCGCGGCCCTGCTGCCCCCGGCCCCCGAATTGCTGCTCGCGCTGCCCGAACATAAGGTGGCCTTGCCCGGTGGCACGCGCCCCAGCCAATGCGATGTCTTCGCACTCGTCCGAATAAGCACCGAGACCTGCGCGCTCGCTGTCGAGGCCAAAGTCAACGAGCCCTTCGGCCCGACACTCGCAGACTGGCTCACGCCCGCAACTCCGGGCAAGACGCAACGGCTCGCTTCAATCTGTGAACTGCTCGGCCTGGACAGCCCACCCTCTACGATACGCTACCAACTCCTGCACCGCACCGCCGCCGCTGTCATCGAGGCGCAGCGTTTCGGGACCGACCGGGCCGCGATGATCGTGCAATCCTTCGCACAGGACCATCGGTGGTTTGCAGATTTCGAGGCGTTCGCAAGCCTCTTCGGCAAAGCCCCCGCTGGCGGAGAGGCGCGCTCGGCGCCCCTGCCCTGCGGCCGAGCACTGACCTTGGGCTGGGCCACAGGCGACCCGCAATTCCTTTGACGCCACCACCTGTCAGCCTGCGCAAGCGTTGACAATCCGAAAACAGATGAAGCTCCCTCGCGCATTTTCTTGCCAGAAATACTCAAATCCCTCATCTGCGCGCAGAGACTTGACGCGCGCGACTCCCGCCGCGACACTTGCGCAAGACCAGACACCCCCAAGGGCCCCCATGACCAAGCCCATCAACCTGCGCCAGGCCCGAAAACAGGCCGCCCGCGCCGCCGCGCGCGCAAAGGCCGATGAAAACGCGGTCCGCCACGGGCGCAGCGCCACGGAGCGCGCGCGCGCAAAGGCCGAGGCCGAGAAGGCCCGTGCCCATCTCGACGCCCACAGGCGCAGCCCCCAAAAGCCCGACCCATGAGCGGCCGCCCCGTCAAACGCTCGCTCACCTTGCGCGGGCATCGCAGTTCGGTCTCGCTCGAAGATGTCTTCTGGCAGGAATTCCGCCGCATCGCACGCGCGCGCGGCCAGCCGATCAATGCGCTGGCCGCCGAGATCGACGCCGCGCGCGGCGATATCGGGCTCGCCTCGGCGATCCGCGTCTTCGTCCTGGAACAGGCGCTCGCGCGCCAGACCCCTTCGGAATAACGCCTGCCACCCCGAACGCAGCCGCGCGGGGCCTGCACAGGCAAGCTTGACGCGGCGCAAGCCG
>SKIF01000021.1 GCA_007116575.1 Paracoccaceae bacterium | reverse complement strand
GTAAGCTGGGTCGAGACAATATTGGCGACCGAGCGGATCAGGTAAATCTCGCCCTCCATGAAGCGGCGCACCTGATCAACAGAATCGTAGCCCATGAAGCCGATGATCTGCCCGTCCTCCATCAACGGCACGGCCAGAAGCGAACGGATGCCCTGCACTTCCAGAGTTTCGCGCAGCAGGTCGGTGGCGTCGAGTTCCAGCACATCCGAGATATAAACATGCGCATCGCGCGCGAAGACAGGACGCCATGGAGCAATCAGGTCCATCGGCATATCCTGCAGCATGTCGATCATCGGTGTGATGCCGGGCGCGCACCATTCATGGGTGTTGCAGATGATGCCAGGGCGGGTTTGCTGGAAAACGTAACTTCGGTCTGAACCGCAAAATGCGCCGAGGCGCACCAGCGCGTTCTGAATGGCCGCATCAAGTTGGTCGAGCGGGGCCGACAGCAGAGTATCGACCACGCCAAGGCTGAGCGCCTGCGCCGATGTGAGCCGGGCAAGGTCTGCACGCGCTCGTGTCGCGCAACCAGTACGCTCGAGCAGATCGGGGATCGGTGCGTGTCGCACGGTCAACTCTCATCATACTTCTGGCCGCGGCGAGCAGCTCAACTATTATCGGCTGCCTTGTCTGCCGTCGCCTTGCGGGGGGGGCGTCTGTCAACAAAGCCTGCGGCCAAGCACGGCCATTGGGCCCATACAGGGTTTAACCTCTGGGGAGAGCCTCTGAAGTCCGTCTTCGATCTGGCGTTGCAGTTCCAGAATCTTGTGCGAAAAACGATCGGCGGTTTCCGCACCCGGCCCACCGTCGCGCGACACCATTCTAAGGTAATGCGCGAGCAGTTGCATTTCATGGGACACCTCCTCGAGAGCATCAAATGTCTTCATCATGGAGCCTTTTCATCAACTTTCTGTTAATTGCTACTAGCAAAAATATCTTAGCACCAAGTACTGCGCAAGGGAAAACCGCGGGTTATTTGACGTTCCTGTTCACCGCTTGGAGTAATGCTTCTGCGGAAATCGGCTTGTACAAGAACTCGGATGCGCCTTGCATTTCAGCCAGCGCGGTTGTCGCTTCAAGCGGCACTGTTTCGTTGCCGCCCGACAAGAAGAGGATCGGGATATTCGGTTGAATTTGACGAATATTATCCATCAACTTCAGGCTGTTATCCTTGCCAAGCCAAAAATCCAGTATGCATATGTCAGCCGCTTCCCCGTTGCCCAGTTCTTCCAGGGCTTCTGCTTCCGAGGCTGCCAGCGCAACGTCATGCCCTGCCTGGTTCAGTAATAAAGACAGGATGCGACGGATCGCGCTGTCATCATCTACAAGCAGGATTCTGGCCATGACTTCAATCCGTGGCGGCGGGTTCAAGGAAAAGGTGCTGCAATGCGTGTCGCAATGCAACCTTTTGTCTGGCATCAAGGCCGCTGATTCGTCTGCTGATTGTGAAAATCGGATCTTTTGCGAGCAATTCATGCCCCGATGTGGTTAGTGTGACAATCACCTGCCGACCATCATCCGGGTCGCGCTGACTGATCACGGCGCCGTGCCGTTCAAGGGCGCGAATGGATCGGCTGACCGGCGCGGCGGTGACGTTTACAAAGCGCGCAATCCATCCCTGTGTGGCCGAGAAATCGTTGCTGCGTCCCAATGCGCGCAAGATCGCCCATTGCAGCGGCGTAATCGACCCTGGTCCGCGCTCTGAATAGGCCTCTCGCACAAGGCGTTCGATCAGGAGTGCGGCCCCGAGATCAGCGCGATGATCGTTCACCATGTTTACCCCGTAATCTAACCACCAACGATATTGACCCCGAAGATTGGTTTGCGCAAGCTATTGCTACAAGCAAGGTTGCGCAGGGAGCGCCACTCGGGCAAGCAGTTCCCGGACATATTGCTGATCCTCGTTCATCAGCTGAATATGGGTGTGAAGTTTCCAGTCGGTGCTGTTTCATAGCAACCGTTTTTCCGAGGGCTTCACCCTCGGTTAGCCCAAAGGCGGTTCGTTACATGCGACTGGATCAACGTTATCCAGTGCAGTGCTGGCATCATGCCTGCGGTCAATTGCTTCTGAAACGAAGGCAGCAATAAGTGGCTGCGTGATTTCCAAAGACCACCTCGTTCAAACGGGGAGATGTTTATCGAAAGGTCAGGCCGGCTTGGCCTGATCCGAATTTTGAAATGCGCAGCCACTGAGCGCCGCCAGAAGGCTGTTGCGGTTGACTGGCTTTGTAAGCACTTCGTCCATCCCCGCTGCACGACATCGTGCCGTGTCCTCGGGGGCGGCATGCGCGGTGAGCCCCACGATCCGAACCGGAGCATCAGCAGGGCGCTGCAGGTATTCGGCTTCACGGATTGCGGCCGTGGCGGCCAGTCCATCCATGACAGGCATCGAGACATCCATGAGGATGATGTCGAATGGACGATCTTCGACAAGAGCTTGTGCCGCAGCGTTGCATGCAAGACTACCGTTTTCCGCCTCTTCGATCTCGTAAAGCGCATGTGGCAGCAGCCGGCGCACCACGAGGCGATTGAGTTGCATGTCATCGACAACAAGAACGCGCTTGACAGGGGATGGCACATCGGGACCGGGCGCCGACCCCGGCGCGCAGGTTGGACGCGGCTGTCGCGCGTCAGCGATGATTGCCTGAGCCGGAGCTTTCGGAATCGATGGGCCCTGCGTATCAGGAAGAGCTAATCTGACACGGAACGTTGTCCCGCTTCCCGATGTGCTTTCGACCTCGACGTTGCCGCCCATCAGCCGCGCCAGCTCTCGACAAATGGTGAGACCAAGGCCGGTGCCGCCAAAGCGCCGCGTGCTTGAATCGTCGGCTTGCGCGAAGGGCGCGAAGATGGCAGCCTGTTTGCCTGCGGGGATGCCGATACCGGTATCGCGCACCGCGAGGGCGACTGAGCCCGGCTCAGATCCCTGATGGGCGCTGATATGCACTTCACCGATCTCGGTGAACTTGATTGCGTTGTCGACCAGGTTGAGCAGGATCTGGCGGACACGCGGTGCATCGCCGAGCACCCATGCGGGCAGGTCGGGCGAGATTGTGGTCCTGATCCTGAGCTGCTTTGCGCGCGCTTGTCCGTCCATCAGGCGGACCACATCCGCGACAAGCGCAGCAATCTCAAAGGGTGCGGGGTCGAGCACAATCTGCTTGGCGTCAAGTCTTGCCGCGTCAAGGATATCGTCAACGATTGCGACGAGCGCATGTCCCGAGGTGAAAATGGTGTCAACAAGCTCACGTTGATCGTCGTGAAGCGGGGTATCGCGCAGGGCCTGGGTCAGCCCGAGAACGCCGTTCAGGGGGGTGCGCAGTTCGTGGCTCATCTTGGCCAGAAACAGCGATTTTGCGCGCGTCGCGGCTTCTGCCCGATCACGAGCTTTGCGCATCGCCTGAGTGCTGCGGTGAAGTTCGACCCGATCCTGCCACAGTGCCGCCGCAGCCCCCAATAGCACTGCGAGGACGGCGGCGAATGTGGCGAACACGAGCCAATCTCCACTCAGGCCCCGGTCGGCTTCCAGGGGGTCAAGAAACGGTGTGATGGTGACGGCGCTCATTCCCGTGAAATGCAATGCGGCTATGCCAAGAGC
>SKIF01000117.1 GCA_007116575.1 Paracoccaceae bacterium | reverse complement strand
CCCCGGGCTTTGCCCGGGGCCCGTCGGTAAGATCCCGAAACCGTGTTACTCTGCCGGAACCGCTTCCCCCGTGCGCGGCGCACCGAAATGGCGGCGGTTCAGGTGCCAGACCAGCGCGATCATCAGTGCCTGCGAGGCCAGCGCCACGGCTGTCAGTACCCAGTAGACCACCCCGAATTGCGCGATCAACCCGGCATCGACCAGCCCTTTGTTGACGAAGAAATGCACCAGCACGGCAAAGCCCACCCCCGGACAGACCAGCGCATAGGACCCCGGCGAGGTTTCGCGCCCGAAGATGAAGCGGCCCGCATAGCCCTGACGGATCAGGATCAGCCCGGCAAAGAGCAGGAACAGCACCTGCACCGAGAGATATTGCGCCAGCATCACCATGCGTTCGCCTGCCAGATCGACTGCGCCGAAATGCGCATCCATCCCGTGGCTCTGGCGCAGGCTCAGGATGCCCAGCACCGCGAGCAGCGGCACGATGATCGACAGCGTCGGGGCCGTCTCGGGATTCGCGCCATTCTCCATCATCGAGCGCAGGCCCAGAATTACCGCCACGATGGCAATCAGCACTGCGGTCATGAAGAAGAAGGACGACAGCACCAGACCAATTGCGGCAAGGCCGGGCACAGTGCTCATCGCCGCCGGGGCGGCAAGGCCGACGCCGACCATGGCGAAGGCAAAGGCGGGCAGCACCTGGCCGAAATTGTTGTTGGCCGCACAGTTGAAGCCGCCCTCCACGAGCACCTGGCCAAGGAACGCGCCATAGAGGCGGAAGGCATAGATGCCGATACCGATGAAGGTCAGCATCGCAAGCGGGAACAGGAACTCGACCACCGACCACAGGCCGGGCACGAAGACCATACCGAGGATGAACAGCACATTGACCGACATGGCAAGCGCGAGCGGCATCGCCATGACCTGCGTCTGGGCGTTCGTTTTCATGAATTTGGCATAGGCTTCGGTCTTCGACCATTCGGAGAACCGGCGCAGGTTCCAGACCAGCAGCTTGAGGTTGAGGAAACCTGTGACCGCGATGGCCAGCGCCGCGATCAGGATCATGCCCTGCACCAGAAGCGTGCCGCCCGTGAAGGCGGCGGCGATATCTTCGAATACGGGCACTGGCTGGCCCGGATGCGGCAGCCAGTGCAGCAGCCACATGAAGAAGGTCACTGCCAAGCCCCCCGCCCCGAGCGAGGCGAGGAAGTACAGCGGTGAATAGGTATCGGATGGGCGGGTTGTCTGAGCACTCATAGCAGCCTCCTATTTACATTCTCTAAATCGAATATGTCTATATCTTGCCATCTTTACAGCATGACGAATTGTCGCAGCTCGACACAGATGGTTCTCCAATATCTTGTGGATAACCACCATGGCGACCCCATATGCAGATCATACAGCTTGACATGCCCTGCCCACTCGCGGACACTCGCCCCCAAAACCCCAGCAAGACAGGCCCTGCGTGCAGTTCACCCGGCTTCGCCTCAACGGCTTCAAGAGCTTCACCGACCCAACGGATCTGCTGATCCATCCGGGGCTGACGGGTGTGGTCGGGCCCAATGGCTGCGGCAAGTCGAACCTTCTGGAGGCGCTGCGCTGGGTGATGGGCGAGAACCGCCCCACGGCGATGCGCGGCTCGGGCATGGAGGATGTGATCTTCGCGGGCAGCGACACGCGCGGCGCGCGTCACTTCGCCGAAGTGAGCCTGCATCTGGACAATTCGGCCCGGCTCGCCCCTTCCGGCTTCAACGATGCCGACCATCTCGACATCACGCGCCGGATCACCCGCGACGCGGGCAGCGCCTACAAGATCAACGGTAAGGAAGCGCGCGCGCGCGATGTGCAGATGCTGTTTGCCGATGCCTCGACCGGCGCGCACAGCCCCGCACTGGTCCGGCAGGGCCAGATTGCCGAACTGATCAACGCCAAACCCAAGGCGCGACGCCGGATCCTTGAAGAGGCCGCCGGGATCTCGGGGCTCTACCAGCGACGTCACGAGGCGGAACTGCGCCTGCACGCGACCGAAACCAATCTCGAACGCCTCAGCGACGTGATCGAGCAACTGGCCCAGCAGATGGCCACGCTGGCACGGCAGGCGCGGCAGGCCGAACGCTATCGTCAGGTCGCGGGCCGGTTGCGGCAGGTGGAAGGGCTGTTGCTCTACCGTCGCTGGCGCGAGGCGGATGCCGCGCGGCTGACGGCGGAAAACGCGCTGCAAGAGGCACTGCGCGCGAGTGCCACAGCCGAAAGCGCAGCGCAGAACGCGGCGCAGGCCCGCGTCGCGGCCGAGGAACGCCTGCCGCCGCTGCGCGAGGAAGAGACCATCGCCGGCACGATCGTGCAGCGGCTGGAAGTCCAGCGCGATACGCTGAGCGAAGAGGCACGCCGCGCTGCCGAAACCGTCGAGGCCCTGATCGGGCGCATCGCGCAACTGACCCGCGACATAGAGCGCGAAACCACCCTCAACCGCGACGCGCAGGACATGATCACCCAGCTTGAATGGGAGCAGGCGCAGATCATCAAGGCCAGCGAGGGGCAGGACGACCGACTGGAAGAAGCGCAGTCGCGCGCGCGCGACGCGGGCGCGACACTGCAAGAGCACGAGGCCGCGCTCGACCGGGTGAGCGAGGATGTCGCGCGGCTGGCCGCGCGTCACCAGTCCGCCGAACGGCTTGTCAGCGACCTCCAGACCCGGCTCGCGCAGGTAGAGAAGGCCAGGTCAGAGGCGCAGGCGAGTTGCGAAAGCTCCGAAGCGCAACTCGCCGAAATCGCGGGCGGGCTGGAGCAGGCCGAAGCCGCGCGCGCAGACGCCCGCACGGCGCTGGAAGAGGCCGAGACGGTGCTGGCGCAGAGCGAGGATGCGCGCGCCCATGCGCAAGGACAGGAGGCTTCGGCCCGCGCGGCGCTGGCCGAGGCCGAGGGCGCGGCAGGCACTTTGCGCGCCGAAGTGGCCGCACTCGCACGGGTGCTCGAGCGCGATCAGGGCGATGGCAGGCGGCTGCTCGACCAGATCCGCGTGGCCCCGGGCTTCGAGCAGGCACTGGGGGCCGCGCTGGCCGATGATCTGCGCGCGCCGCTGGCCGAAGCGGGCAGTTCGGGCTGGGTCGGGCTGTCCGCTTATGAGACGCCCCCTGCCCTGCCCGGGCAGGCCGCGCCGCTGGCACCGCATGTCAGTGGTGCCGGGGCTTTGGCGCGGCGACTGTCGCAGACCGGAATCGTGTCAGCGGAAGACGGCGCGCGGCTGCATGATGGGCTGAAGCCCGGACAGCGGCTGGTCTCGCTGGCGGGCGATGTCTGGCGCTGGGACGGGCTGTTTGTCGCCGCCTCTGACGCGTCGGGCACGGCGGCACTGCGGCTGCAACAGGTCAACCGGCTCGACGCGCAGCGCAAGGAACTGGTGCGCGCAGAGAAGGCGCGCAGCGACGCCGAGACCACCCATGGCGCGCGCAAGGCCGAGCTTGCGGATCTGGCCCGCGCCGAACAGGCGGCGCGTGAGGCCCGCCGCAGTGCCGATCAGCGCCTGACCGAGGCCGAAACCCGGAACCTGATGCTGCAACTGGCGCAGGAGGAACTCCAGCAGGTCGAGGCGCGCAGCCTTGAGGATCAGCGGCGTATGGTCGTGCTCAACCGCAATGTACAGGCGCTTGAGGCGCAGGTGGCGCGGCTG
>SKIF01000138.1 GCA_007116575.1 Paracoccaceae bacterium | reverse complement strand
GCGCGTGGGATCGACATTCCCGATATGCGCCATGTCTATAATTTCGATCTGCCCGAAGTGCCCGAGAATTATGTCCACCGCATCGGCCGGACGGCACGGGCGGGGGCCTCGGGTCGCGCGATCGCTTTCTGCGCGCCTGCCGAGATGGGCGATCTGCGCGCCATTGAGCGGCTGATGAAGCGCGACCTAGCGGTGATCGGCGGAACGCCCTGGCCCGATGATCTGGCCGGGCCTGCCCGCGCAGCCGCCCGCAAACGCGGACCGGGTCGTGGCGGGCCACGGCCAGCGCGCAAGGAAGGGCAGCAAGACAGTGCGCGGCGCAAGCCGCGCGCGAAGGGTGGCGCGAAGCGGCGCAGTCCCGGCGGCAAGCCGGGTGCGGGCGAACGCCGGCAGGGCGCGGCCTGAGTTTCCTTCAGGGCGCGCACGCTTCACGCGCGCCCTGTCCCCTCGCATCATCCGCCCTGCCCCCGCGCCGGTCAGACAAACCGTTCGGCACGCCTCAACACCCGGATTGCGCTGGATCAAGGCACCGCTCCACAAGCCGTTTCAAAGTGACGTAACGCCAATGGAACGGAGAAAACCTGATGTCGCATACCCCCCATGAGCTTGCCGAGGAATTCCCGGAGGCAGTGGACCTGATTCACCAGTTGAAGCTCGACGACGCCCATTTCGCGCGGCTTGCGGAGGAATATCACACTGTCAACCGCGCCGTGCATCGCGCCGAAACACTGGCCGAGCCAGTCTCGGAGCAGCATGAGCAGGAGTTGCGGCGCAAGCGCATGGCATTGAAGGACGAGATTGCGCAGATGCTGTCGGCTACGAAAGCATAGCGCGACGGCGGTTTGAGCAAAGGGGGCGGCGCAAAGCGCCGTCCCCTTTCGAGTATCAGAACGATCCTATTCCGCCGCCACGGATTCAGGCACGGCCTCGACCCGGACAGCGGCGAATTTGAACTCGGGGATCTTGCCATAGGGGTCTAGCGCGGGGTTGGTCAGGATATTCGCCGCCGCTTCGACAAAGGCAAAGGGCAGGAACACCATGTCGGGGCTGACGGCCCGATCCGCGCGCGCCATCAGCGTGATCGAGCCCCGCCGCGTCGAAAGCCGCACCTGGCCGCCCGGTTCCACGCCCAGCTTGCGCAGCGTCGCCGGGTGAAGCGAGCAATTCGCCTCGGGCTCGACCGCATCGAGCACTTTAGAGCGCCGTGTCATCGCGCCCGTGTGCCAATGCTCCAACTGGCGGCCCGTGGTCAGAATCATCGGATAGTCCGCATCTGGGCGCTCATCGGGCGGGATGATCGCCGCGGGCGCGAAGCGCGCCCGGCCCGAGGCACGGGGGAAGCTGTCGGCAAAGACGATCGGCTGGCCGGGGTCTTCGGGCGAGAGCGAGGGGTAGGTCACAGCGCCTTCCTGCTCCAACCGCTCCCATGTGATATTGTCGAGGCTCGCCATGCCGCGTTTCATGTCGGCAAAGACCTCGCGCGGGTGGGTATAACCCCAGTCGCAACCCAGCCGCTCTGCCAGCGCTACGGTGATCGACCAATCCTCGCGCGCCTGTCCCGGGGGCGGCACAGCGGGGCGGCCCATCTGGACCTGACGGTTGGTGTTGGTCACGGTCCCCGCTTTCTCGTAGAAGGCGGCGGCAGGCAGGATCACATCGGCATAATTTGCCGTCTCGGTCAGGAAGATATCCTGCACCACCAGATGCTCCAGCTTCGCCAGCGCTGCGCGGGCATGGCTCACATCAGGGTCGGACATGGCCGGATTCTCGCCCAGGATATACATGCCCCGGATCTGCCTTTCATGCACCGCATCAAGGATTTCCGTGACTGTCAGCCCCTTCTCGGGGGCAATCTGCGTGTCCCACGCCTGCCCGAAGCGCGCGCGCACGACCTCATCGGCCACGCTCTGATAATCGGGCAGGAACATCGGGATCAGCCCCGCATCCGAGGCCCCTTGCACATTGTTCTGACCACGCAGCGGGTGCAGCCCCGTCCCCGGCCGCCCGACATGCCCGCACATCAGTGCCAGCGAGATCAGGCAGCGCGAATTGTCCGTGCCATGCACATGCTGGCTGACCCCCATTCCCCAGAAGATCATCCCCGCTTTCGCGCCGGCGAAGTCGCGAGCCACCGCGCGCAGCGCCTCGGCGTCGATGCCGCAGACCGGAGCCATCGCCTCGGGCGCGAACCCGGCCAGATGGGCGCGCATCGCGTCCCAGTTCTCGGTCATGGCCTGAATGTACTGCGTATCGCACAGGCCCTCTTCGACGATCACATGCATGATCGCATTCAGCATGGCGACATCGGTGCCAGGGCGGAATTGCAGCATGTGGCTGGCATGGCGGCCCAGCGCCTGCCCGCGCGGGTCCATCACAATTAGCTTGCCGCCGCGCTTGGCGAATTGCTTGAAATAGGTGGCCGCGACGGGGTGGTTCTCGACCGGATTCGCGCCGATGACGATGGCACAATCGGCATTCTCGATCTGGTTGAAAGTGGCCGTCACCGCACCCGAGCCCACATTCTCCATCAGCGCTGCGACCGATGAGGCATGGCATAGCCGCGTGCAGTGATCGACATTGTTATGACCAAAAGCCTCGCGGATCAGCCGCTGGAACAGCCAGGCCTCCTCATTCGAGCATTTTGCCGAGCCGAAACCGGCCACCGCCTGCCCGCCCTGGCTGTCGCGCAACTGCCCAAGCCCCCCGGCAGCGGCCTCCAACGCCTCCTCCCAAGTCGCCTCGCGGAAGACCGCGCCCCAATTTCCGGGGTCCACATTCAGCCCCTTGGGCGCGCCCTCGCGCCGGATCAGCGGCACGGACAAGCGGTGCGGATGGTGGATATAGTCGAACCCGAAACGCCCCTTGACGCAAAGCCGCCCCTCATTGGCCGGGCCATCGATCCCATCGACTGCGACCACCTTGTCGCCGCGCACTTTCAGGCTGACCTGACAGCCCACCCCGCAGAACGGACAGACCGAGGCCACCTCGCGATCCACCGACCGGCTATCCCCCACTTGGGCGTCATCGACCAGCGTTGCGGGCATCAGCGCGCCTGTTGGACAAGCCTGCACGCATTCGCCACAGGCGACACAAGTACTCTCGCCCATCGGATCATCGAAATCAAACACCGGGTAGGCGTCATGCCCGCGCCCGGCCATGCCGATCACGTCATTCACCTGCACCTCGCGGCAGGCGCGCACGCAGAGCCCGCACTGGATGCAGGCATCAAGATTGACCCGCATCGCCACATGGCTGTCATCCAGAAGCGGAATACGCTCGGCCTCCAAGGTCGGGTAGCGGCTCGACTCCAGCCCCTGCGCTTCAGCCATGTCCCACAAATGGCTTGCGCAGTCATGCGCCGCCGCACGCTCGGGCTGATCGGCCAGCAACAGCTCCATCACACCCTTGCGCGCCGCCTTGGCGCGGTGGCTCTCGGTATGCACCACCATGCCGGGCGCGGGCTCGCGGATGCAGGACGCCGCCAGCACCCGCTCGCCCTCGATCTCGACCATGCAGGCACGGCAATTTCCGTCGGGCCGATAGCCGGGGGCAGGCTTGTGGCACAGATGCGGGATAACAAGGCCGCGCCCATGCGCGACCTCCCAGATGGTCTGGCCCGGTTCGGCCACGACCTCGCGCTCGGGTTGGTCGGCCAGCAACAATTCGATCACCGCCTTGC
>SKIF01000139.1 GCA_007116575.1 Paracoccaceae bacterium | reverse complement strand
CCGCGCCATCCTTGTCGATGACAGGTTTCTTCAGCCCGGCCCCGACCGCGAGGATCGAGCCATGCGGCGGGTTGATGACGGCGTCGAAATTCTCGATCCCGAACATGCCGAGATTGGAGATGGCCATCGAGCCCCCGACATATTCATGGGGCGCGAGCTTCTTGTTGCGCGCGCGAGTGGCGAGATCCTTCATCTCGGCCGAGAGCGCCGAGAGAGATTTGAGATGCGCGTCCTTCAGGACGGGCGTGAACAGCCCGCCCTCGACCGCGACAGCGACGGCGACATCCGAGGGTTTCAGCCGCAGCATCCGGTCGCCTGCCCAGACGGCATTGCAATCGGGCACGGCCTGTAGCGCCATCGCACTGGCCTTGATGATGAAGTCATTGACCGACAGCTTGACCCCGCGCGGCTCTAGCTGCTTGTTCAGATCGGCGCGGAATTTCATCAGCGCATCGAGTGTGACGTCGCGGCGCAGGTAGAAATGGGGGATGGTCTGCTTGGCCTCGGTCAGGCGCGCGGCAACTGTCTTGCGCATCCCGTCAAGGGCGACTTCCTCATAGCCGCGGCCCTCATACATGCGCGCGACCTGATCGGCAGAGGGTCCGGGGGCCATGGCGGCTTTCGCCGGTGCCTCGGTTTTGGTCGCAGGGGTCTCGGCCTTGGCGGGCGCGGCAGAGGGCTTGGCGTCCTCGACATCGGCCTTGACGATCCGGCCATGCGGGCCCGAGCCAGTGATCAGGCTGAGATCGAGCCCATTGTCAGCGGCGATGCGGCGCGCGAGCGGCGAGGCGAAGATGCGTTTGCCATCGGCCTTGGGGGCAGGCGGGGCGGAAGCGGGGGCGGGCTTATCGGAGCCCCTTTCAGGGGCCGCCTCCGCACCCGCGTCGGGCTTCGCCTCCGGCGCTTTTGCCGAGCTTTCGCCGATATCGTCTGCGGATTCGCCCTCGGCCAGCAGCACCGCGATGGGTGTGTTGACCTTGACGCCATCGGTGCCAGCCTCGATCAGGATCTTGCCGATCGTGCCTTCATCGACGGCCTCGAATTCCATCGTGGCCTTGTCGGTCTCGATCTCAGCGATGATATCGCCCGAAGCGACCGTATCGCCTTCCTTGACCAGCCATTTGGCGAGTGTGCCCTCTTCCATCGTGGGGGACAGGGCAGGCATCAGGATTTCTGTCGGCATGTTTCCCTTCCTCAGCGATAGGTGACTTTGCGCACGGCCTCGACCACTTCATCGGTCGTGACCAGCGCCAGTTTTTCGAGATTGGCGGCATAGGGCATGGGCACGTCCTTGCCTGCCAGATTGATCACCGGCGCGTCGAGATAGTCGAACGCCTGCTCCATCACCACTGACGTGATGTAATTGCCGACCGAGCCCTGCGGGAAGCCTTCTTCGACCGTGACCAGCCGGTTGGTCTTCATCACCGAGGCGAGGATGGCGTCGGTATCCATGGGCCGGATCGTGCGCAGGTCGATCACTTCGGCCTCGATCCCGTCTTCGGCCAGCTTTTCGGCGGCCTCGAGCGCGTAGGTCATGCCGATGCCGAAGCTGACAATGGTCACGTCCTTGCCTTCGCGCCAGATCTTCGCCTTGCCGAAGGGTACGGTGAAATCCTCGAGATCGGGCACCTCGAAGCTGCGGCCATAGAGGATTTCGTTCTCGAGGAAGATCACCGGATTGGGGTCGCGGATGGCGGTTTTCAACAGGCCCTTCGCATCAGCGGCAGAGTAAGGCATGACGACCTTGAGGCCGGGGATCTGGCTATACCACGCGGCATAGCACTGGCTGTGCTGCGCGCCGACGCGGGCCGCGGCCCCGTTGGGGCCACGGAAGACGATGGGGCAGCCCATCTGCCCGCCCGACATATAGAGCGTCTTGGCCGCCGAGTTGATGATATGGTCAATGGCCTGCATGGCGAAGTTGAAGGTCATGAACTCGACGATGGGACGCAGCCCGCCAAAGGCCGCGCCGACCCCGATACCGGCAAAGCCATGCTCGGTGATCGGCGTGTCGATCACGCGGCGCGCGCCGAACTCGTCGAGCAGGCCTTGCGTGATCTTGTAGGCACCCTGATATTCGGCGACCTCCTCGCCCATAACGAACACCTCGTCCGTGCTGCGCATTTCTTCGGCCATGGCGTCGCGCAGGGCTTCGCGCACGGTCTGGGACTTCATCTCGGTGCCCTCTGGCCAGTCGGGGGAGGTGTCGGGTTTGGGGGCTTCGGGGGCAGGTGCGGCACTCGCAGGTGCGGCGGTCTTGCCTTCCTCGCCATTGAGCGCCGCCGGAGCAGGCGCGGTTTCGGTCTTCGCGCCCTCTTCGGGCACCTCTTCGCCCTCGGCCACCAGAATGGCGATGGGGGTGTTGACCTTGACGCCATCGGTGCCGGCCTCGATCAGGATTTTGCCGATCACGCCTTCATCGACGGCCTCGAACTCCATTGTCGCCTTGTCTGTCTCGATCTCAGCGATGATGTCACCGGAGGCGACGGTATCGCCTTCCTTCACGAGCCATTTCGCCAAGGTGCCTTCTTCCATCGTCGGCGAGAGGGCGGGCATCAGTACTTCGGTTGCCATTATATGTCTCCTCCCTCGGATCAGGCGTAAATGTCGGTCCAGAGTTCCTCGAGCGCAGGCTCGGGGCTCTCTTTGGAAAACTCGGCAGCCTCGTTGACGATGGCCTTGATGTCGCGGTCGATCTCCTTGAGCTTGTCCTCGCTGGCATGCTTGCCCTGCAGCAGCAATTCGCGGACATTCTCGATGGCGTCGCGCTCGGAGCGCATCTTCTGGACCTCGTCGCGGGTGCGATACTTGGCCGGGTCCGACATCGAGTGGCCCCGGTAGCGATAGGTCATGACTTCAAGAATATATGGCCCCTTGCCCGCGCGGCAGTGCGCCACGGCCTTTTCGCCCGCGGCCTTGACCGCGAGCACATCCATGCCGTCCACTTCCTCGCCCTTGATGCCGTAGGCGGCACCGCGTTCCCAGAGCGAGGGCGATTTCGTGGCGCGCTGGACACTGGTGCCCATCGCGTATTTGTTGTTCTCGATGACAAAGATTACCGGCAGATCCCAGAGCATGGCCATGTTGTAGGTCTCGTAGACCTGGCCCTGATTGGCGGCACCATCCCCGAAATAGGTGAAGGTGACATTGTCATTGCCCTTGTACTTGTCGGAGAACGCCAGCCCCGCGCCCAGCGGCACCTGCGCACCGACAATGCCGTGGCCGCCGTAGAAATGCTTCTCTTTCGAGAACATGTGCATCGAGCCACCCTTGCCCTTGGAATAGCCGCCTTCGCGCCCGGTCAGTTCGGCCATCACGCCCTTGGGGTCCATCCCGCAGGCCAGCATATGGCCATGGTCGCGGTAAGAGGTGATGCGCTTGTCGCCCTCTTTCGCAGTGGCCTCGAGCCCCACGACCACGGCTTCCTGCCCGATATAGAGGTGGCAGAAACCACCGATCAGGCCCATGCCGTAAAGCTGGCCGGCTTTTTCCTCGAATCGCCGGATGAGCAGCATGTCGCGGTAATAGGATAGCAGTTCTTCGGCAGAAACGTTTGATTTGGCAGTGGATTTTCGCGCGGCCATAAGCGTCGCCTCCTCCCTGAAAGCAATGGTTCAACGTTAAACCATTGCTTAGCGCAAATTCACCAGCCGTGCGAGGTTTTTTCGGCATGCCCGTCATGCGCAATGCGCAAACCTGTCATTCGGGCTTGGCGACCAGCATGTCGGTGGGGGGCGCGCGCATCAGGTCGCGGGCGTAATTGCCAAGGTTTTCCGGGTGGCGCCCGGAATACGAGCCGATCACCACCAGATCGGGCTGCAATTCCTCGATGCGGAATTGCAGCACCTCATGCACGCCGCCGGGCACGATCTCGGGCAGGTGCAAATCCGCAGGCAGCCCGTCCAGCGCCAAGAAGGCATCGCGCAAGAGTTCGGCCTCGGTCATTTCGGTCGTGCTCATCAGGTCGGTCGAGGGCAGTTTCGCGCTGAGCGGCAGTTGCAATGCATGGATGGCGTGCATCTCTGCATCGGGGGCCAGACGTGCGGCGACGCGCAGCGCCTGCGCCGAGGCCGGGGCAAAGGTGATGGCCCCGAGGATGCGTCGGTAGGGGGCGACATCGTGCGTATGCGCAATCAGCACCGGGCATCCTGTGGCCTGGGTGATGCGCTCGAGATTGGTCAGGCGCAGCGTATCGAGTACCCGGCGTGGCAGATGCAGCCCCAGCACGATCAGATCGGCATTCAGCTCTCTCGCCAGCCGGGGCACAAGCGTCTCGGGCTTCTCGCGCGCGACATGGCAGGTGATCTCAAGATCGGGATAACTGGCGCGCTGCGCTTCGAGGGTTGCATTCGCCTTGCGCAGCGGGTCGGCTTTCTGGCCCAGCTTCAGCCGGGGCACGCGCGGCTCTATGGCGTGGACAAGCGCGATGCGCGCGCCATGAGCGCGGGCAAGCTGGGCCGCGCGGTCCAGAACTGCGGCAGAGCGACGGGTCAGGTCGGTTGCAGCAAGGATGATCTTCGGGTCGAACACTGGCAGGGTCTCGGGTTTCGGGGCGGGCTGCGCCGATCCGGCATAGCAGATTGCGCGGCGCGCGTCACTTTTCTTTGGGCCGCAGCAGCGCGGCGCGCACCCCCTCGGTGATTGCGCCCTCGGCAAGGTCATGGGCGAAATGCGCCCGCTGGTTGAGGCCGGGGAAACGTTGCGCCAGTTCCTGCGCCAGCGTTTCGGGCAGGCGTTCGACCGTGGCGCGCGATACCAGCAGGCTCTCGACCGGGATGCCCTCGGCATAGATGATCTGATGCTGGTCGAAGGCGAGGCTGTAATGGGTGGCGAAACCGCCCTCGCGCTGCAGCACGCGCTGGCCATCGACCAGATACTGCGCCTGCACCAGCAATTCCGCCCGCCCGCCCAGCCGTTCCTCGCCGCGCTGATAGAGGAAGATCCGTTGCAGCGGGCCAAGCGTCAGCGGGCCAAGATTGCCCAGCAGCCCCGGCGGAAATGTGACCGGCGCAAAGGCCCCGTGCGCCCGTTTGGTGAGCTTGCCGATCCAGCGCAAGGCCTGTGCTCCATGGTCGCGGGTGAGCACCTCCATGCCCGTTTCCAGGGTCTCGACCGGCAGCAACTGGCCGTCGGCCATGGTGATCCGCGTGCCTGGACCGAAACAGCCCTGCACCAGTTCAGACATGCGCAGAGCGGGGCTGTCCTCATCCATGCGGATCAATGCATAGCCCGTCTGCACGCGCATCGGGCTGAGTGGAAGCAGGCAGAGCCGCTCACCCACGCCCAGAACCATGGCCGAAATCAACTCTCCATCCGAGGACATCAGCTGCAGCGCGGCATGGACATGCACCGGATCGGGGGTGTCGGCCAGCGTGATCGTGTCGGCCATCTGCAGGCGCAGCTTCATTGGCTTGGCGTCGCGCTGCAGGGCATAGATGTCGCCTGCGCAGGCCTGCGCGGGCAGGCCCAGCCCCTCGCCCTCATTGATGCCCCAGCGCACGCGGATATCCGCGGCGCGAAACACCTCGCATTCATAGATATAGGCCAAGATCGTGTCCTGCGTCGCTGTTTTCTGTCGCGCAGTATAGCGAGTGTCCGGCCAGTGTCATCCGCAGCGCGCAGCCCGTGATCAGGCGGCGCGCCCTCGAATGCTTATTGCAGCCGTGTCCATTGCTGTTCGCGGCATATGCCCAGCACACAGCCCGACACGCCCAGGGTGCTCCCGCGCAATTCCATCCGCGAATTATAAGTGCGGTCGCGGTCAGGGGCCCAGACCCGGCCATTGCGATATTGCCCGTCCGATTGCGGTTCCATGTCCCAGACGATGGCGCGGCCGATATTGGGCGATTCCATCTGCTGACCCGCCCCGTCAAAGGCCGCGACCAGCCCGCCGCAGATCTTGCCATTCGAGCAGGTCTGCATCCGCACATGGCCGAAATTGCCGTTGTCATCGGGTTGGGTTTTCCAAAGGCCATGGGCCGGATCGGCCAGCGCGGGCAATGCCATAAGGCTGAACGCCATGGCGACAAGGGTTGTTTTTCGCATGATAACTCCTCCCAGAGGCTCCTAGTCTTGCGCCGAAAACCTGCCTGCGCAAGCCGGACCTTGCGTCAGCATGTTGCCGCGAAAGAGAAAGGCGCCCGCGATGGGGCGCCTTTCGGTCGTACATGGGTTGAGCCTTATCGCGGCTCGCTCATCAGCCCGCGTATCAGCGCATAACAGGCCAGCAGCAGGACGATGGTGAAGGGAAGGCCGGTCGAGACCGAAGCCGCCTGCAGCGCCACTAGCCCGCCGCCCAGCAGCAACGCAGCCGCGACGAGACCCTCGAAGATCACCCAGAACACGCGCTGGCTGACCGGAGCGTTGATCTTGCCGCCAGCGGTGATCGTGTCGATCACCAGCGAACCCGAGTCCGACGAGGTGACGAAGAACACGATCACGAGGATGACCCCGATCACCGAGGTAACCGCCGCGAGGGGCAGTTCCGACAGCATCCCGAAGAGCGAGAGCTCCGGCACATAGGCTTCGATCACGAAGCCATAAACCGCGCTTTCCGTGACCGTGGTGATCAGTTGGTTGATCGCGGTGCCGCCAAAGGCCGTCATCCAGATCGCCGAAACGATGGTCGGGATCAGCAGCACGCAGAAGATGAACTCGCGCACTGTGCGGCCCCGGCTGACGCGGGCGATGAACATGCCGACAAAGGGCGACCAGCTGATCCACCAGGCCCAGTAGAAGGCCGTCCAGCCCTGCCGGAAGCCGTCATCATCGCGGCCCACCGGGTTCGACAACGCGAGGATTTCGGAGAAATAGGCCCCGAGATTCCCGAAGAACTGGCTGATCAGCACCATTGTCGGGCCGACCGCGATGACGAAGATCATCAGGATAATGGCCAGCACCATGTTGATTTCAGAGAGTTTCTTGACGCCCCCGTCCAGCCCGCGCAGCACCGAGATCAGCGCGAGAGCGGTGATAACCGCGATCAGAATCACCGGGAAGGTGGCGGTGTCGTTCAGCCCGTCGATACCGAAGACATAACCGATGCCGGCTGTCGCCTGTTGCGCACCAAAGCCCAACGAGGTGGCAAGGCCGAACAGCGTTGCAAAGACCGCCAGAATATCGATCACATGCCCCGGCCAGCCCCAGATCCGCTCGCCGAAGATCGGATAGAAGATCGAGCGCACTGTCAGCGGCAGGCCCTTGTTATAGGCAAACAGCGCGAGGCTCAGCGCGACCACCGCATAGATTGCCCAAGGGTGCAGACCCCAATGATAGATCGTCGCGGCCATGGCCGTCAGTCGCGCGGCCTCGACCGCGGCGGGGTCCACCAGCGCACCATCGACAATGCCGATATCGCGCGAGAGCGGCTGATCGCCCCATGGTGTGCCGAAGTAATAAGCCGGTTCCAGAACGCCAAAGAACATCAGGCCGATGCCCATGCCGGCGGCAAACAGCATCGCGAACCAGCCCGCGTAACTGTAGTCGGGTGTCGCATCGGCCCCGCCGATACGCACCTTGCCCAGCGGCGAGATAAGGATGCCAAGGCAAACAATCACAAAGATATTGCCTGCCATCAGCAGGAACCAGTCGAAGGTCGATGTGAGATAGGCCCGCATCGCGCCCAGAGCCGGGCCGACCGCATCCTGAAAGGCGAGCGTGATGATGACAAAGGCCACTACGACCAGACCCGAAACGACAAAGACCGGATTGTGGATATCCAGCCCGAACGGGCCGATCTTCGGGGTGATGTTGTCCTGACCGATCTCGTATTCGGTCTCGATCACTTCGGACGCACCTTCGGGTTCGGGCAGCGCATCGATCCCGTCGTCCGGTGGTGTGTTATTGTCGGAATCTGACATGTTTCTCTCCGCTGTTGTTTTTTCTTTCATTCGGTCCGGGCGTCAGCGCACCAGAAAGACCGATGCCTCGGAATGCGCGGCGATCGTGTCGCCATGCCCGGCCCAGATATAGTCGATGGCGCTGGGCGCATGGGTCTGCATCACCACCAGATCGCCGCCCATGTCCCGGATTGCCTGCAGCAGCGTCTTGTCGGTGTCGATGGTCGGATCGTGGCTCTGGCAGGCCAGCGCCAAGGTGCTCAGCCCGGTTGCCGCGCCGTGGTCCTTCGCGAGCTCTTCGAGCTTCGCGGCGAATTCGGCCGGTGTATGGGCAATCGGGCTGGGCGCGGTGCCGGTGACCCCGACGAAACACAGCTCCGCCTTGTAATGCTGCGCCAGATCCGTGGCGATTGTCAGGGCTTTTCCGAGTTGGTCGAAATGTGTCAGATCGACCGGAAAGATGACTTTCCGATACATGGTCCCTCCTTTGTCGCAGGGTGTGTTTGATTATGATTGGCGGTGAACGGTAACAGGCAGTGCGTCCCGAAATCCACCCCGAACGCCGAAAAAAGTGACATTTGCGACATTGGGATGTCGGTTTGCGGGCGAGTTGCCCGCTTTCCCCTGCAGGGCTCTGGTGCTACCTGAGGAGCGTAACAGACAGGAGGATCGGCAATGGATCTTGGAATCTCAGGCAAACGGGCGCTGGTCTGCGCGTCGTCAAAAGGGCTGGGGCGGGGCTGCGCCGAGGCGCTGGCCGCGGCGGGTGTGCATCTGGTGATGAACGCGCGCGGGGCCGAGGCGCTGGAGGAGGCGGCCGCCGCAATTCGTGCGGCACATGGTGTCGAGGTGGTGACGGTCGCCGCCGATGTGACGGCCGAGGCGGGCCGCGCGCAGGTGCTCGAGGCGGCGGGCGATGTGGACATCCTTGTCACCAATGCCGGCGGGCCGCCGCCGGGCCTGTGGTCCGACTGGAACCGCGACGATTTCATCGCCGCTCTTGACGCCAACATGCTCACCCCCATCGCGCTGATGACAGCCCTGCTGCCCGGCATGATGGCGCGCGGCTGGGGGCGGGTGGTGAATATCACCTCCGGCTCGGTCAAGGCCCCGATTGCGCAACTGGGCCTGTCGAACACGGCGCGCACGGGGCTGACCGGCTATGTCGCGGGTACTGCGCGGCAGGTGGCGGGCAAGGGGGTGATCATCAACAACCTGCTGCCGGGCATCCATGACACGGATCGCGCGGCCAGCCTCGACGGCGGCGTGGCCAAGGCGCAGGGCATTTCGGTCGCCGAGGCGCGGGTGCAGCGCGAGGCGACCATTCCCGCGGGCCGCTACGGCACCGCCGCCGAGTTCGGCGCGGCTTGCGCCTTCCTGTGCTCACAGCATTCGGGCTTTATTGTCGGGCAGAACCTGTTGCTTGATGGCGGCGCGGTCAACGCCACGCTGTAGCAAGCTGACCCGGCGTCACTTGCGCCACAAGCCTGTTGCGTGGTTGTCTCGCCCGTGTAAGCTGAGCCCTGACAAGATACGGCAGACCCGAGCGGAGGCGGGTCTGCCGCGCAAGGAGGAGGGCTGCGCGGGTGCTGAGCGTTCAGGACCTTTCACTGTCATTCGGCGGAATCAAGGCGCTGCAAGGGGTGAGTTTCACTGCCGCGCCCGGCCAGATCACCGCGATCATCGGGCCGAACGGGGCTGGCAAGACCTCGCTGTTCAACGTCATCTCAGGCTTCTACCGCCCCGATGCAGGGCAAGTTGTCTTTGACGGGCAGGACATCACCGCGCTGCGCCCTGACCGGCGTGCGGAACTGGGTCTTGCGCGCACCTTCCAGAATATCGCGCTGTTTCGCGGCATGTCGGTGCTCGACAACATCAAGCTTGGCGCGCATACGCGGCTGAAGGCCGGGGTTTACGGCGCGCTGCGCTATTTCGGTGCGGCGCGGGCCGAGGAGCTGGAATTGCGCGCCGATATCGAGGCGCGCGTGATCGATTTTCTGGAAATCGACCATATCCGCAAGGCCCCGATCACGGCGCTGCCTTACGGTTTGCAAAAACGCGTCGAACTGGGCCGGGCGCTGGCGATGCAGCCACGCCTGTTGATGCTGGATGAGCCGGTCGCGGGGATGAACCGCGAAGAGACCGAGGACATGGCGCGCTTCATCCTCGATGTGCAGGAAGAATTTGGCACCACGATCCTTCTGGTCGAGCATGACATGCATCTGGTGATGGATATCTGCAGCCATGTCGTGGTGCTGAATTTCGGCCAGCAGATCGCCTCCGGCCCGCCCGAGAAGGTGCGCGCCGACCCGGCTGTGATCGAGGCTTATCTGGGAGCGGCGGCATAATGGGGCAATTCCTGCAATTCACCATCAACGGGCTGATGAGCGGGGCGATTTATGCGCTGATCGCCGTCGGGCTGGTCTCGGTGTTCAAGGCGACGCGGGTAGTGAATTTCGCCCATGGCTACATGATCATGTTCGGGGCGTATTTCTATTTCACCTTTGCCGTGCTGGTGCCGCAGGCCGCATGGGCGCCCGAGTGGCTGCAAAGCTGGCGGCCCGAATGGATGCTGGCCATGCGCGCCGATCTGCCGATGTTCTCGCCCATGGCCGCTGTGCTCGACTGGCTGGCCAATGCCCCGCGCATCTTGCTGGGGCTTGCGGGGGCGCTGGTGTGCAACGCCATCCTCGGGCTGGTGATCGAGCGCACGCTGATGCGCCCTCTGATGGGACAGTCGGTCTTTGCCATGATCATGCTCACCGTGGGGCTGATCTCGATCCTGTCGGGCTTGGCGCAACTGATCTGGACCTCGGACGCCGAATTCGTTCCCGCACTCGCGCCCAATACGCCGATCCGGTTCGAGCTGTTCGGGGCCAATATCTTCCTGTTCGGGACGGATCTGGCGAATATGGCGATTGCGCTGGTGATCTTCATCGGCATCGTGTTGATGGTGCATTACACCAAATCCGGTGTGGCGATCCGGGCGACCGCCGAGGACCAGTCCACCGCCTATTCCATGGGTATCTCGGTGCCCAAGGTCTTCTCGCGCGCCTGGGTGCTGGCCTCGACCACGGGCGCGATTGCGGGCGCGATTCTGGCCACGCGCAACGGCATCTCGCCCGCGCTGGGGCTCTTTGGCTTCTCGGTGCTGGCCATCGTGCTGATGGGGGGCTTGGACAGCTATCTGGGCGTGTTCATCGCCGCCATGGCCGTGGGCGTGCTCGAGGCGCTGACACAATGGCAAATGGGCGGCGAATGGGCAGGGATCGTGCCGTATGTTGCCGTGCTGATCGTGATCCTGATCCGCCCGCATGGGCTTTTCGGCTCGAAGGAGATCGAGCGGATATGATCACGGGCGAACTCAAGACCTCTTATCGCGCTGACGAACAGGTGCTGAACAACCGCTGGAAGCGGGGATTCGTGGTCGCCGCGCTGGCCGGGCTGGTGGCGATTCCGCTGTTTGGCAACAATTACATCGTGCTGATCGCCTGCCAGATGGGGATCATGCTGATCGCGGTCACGGGCGTGAATGTGGTGATCGGCTATACCGGGCTGATGAGCCTGGGCCATGCGGCTTTCGTGGCGATCGGGGCCTATGCGACAGTGATCTTCCACAATGCGGCGGGCGGGGTGATCCCGGAAAACCTGCTGACATTGGTGGCGATCCCCTTCGCGGTGGCGGTCTCGGCGCTGGCGGGGATCATCGTGGGCCTGCCCTCGCTGCGGGTGAAGGGGCTGTACCTGGCCGTGGCCACACTGAGCGCGAATTTCATCGTGATCTTCCTGATCGAGGAACAGATCTTCGCGCCCTGGACGGGCGGTATGGTCGGGATCAATACGCCGGCAGCCAATCTTCTGGGCTGGGAAATGGAGAGCAGGCGCGAATTGTTCTGGCTGATCGCCGTGCTGGCAGTGCTGGCGCTTCTGGCCGCGCAGAACCTGTTCCGCACCCGTGTCGGCCGCGCCTTCATCGCCATTCGCGACCGCGACTATTCCGCCGAGATTCTCGGCATCTCGCTCTATCGCTACAAGCTGATGAGCTTTGCCATTTCGGCCGCCTATTGCGGGCTGGCAGGCGCGCTTTTCGCCTATTTCTATGCCCGCATCCTGCCCGAACAGTTCGATCTGCACCTGTCGCTGATGCTGGTCGCCGCGATCATCGTGGGCGGCATGGGGCGCACCATGGGGGCGGTCTATGGCGTCATCGTCATCGTCATGGTGCCCGAGGTGATCAAGGTCGTCTTCGGCGCGCTGGCAGGCGGCGGGGCAGAGCTAGCCATGATCCGCGCGCCGATCCAGGAGATTGCCTTCGGCGCGCTGATCGTGGGCTTTTTGCTGTTCGAGCCTTTCGGCATCAACCAGATCATTGACCGCGCACTTCGCGCGCTGAACCGCTGGCCCTTTGCAAGGGGCTGATTGCATGAGGGAGGAGAGATCATGCGCCTGAACAGACGTCACTTTCTGGCTGGCAGCGCGGCTGCCACGGCCACCATCGGGGCGCCCGCGCTGCTTCGCGCGCAGCCCAGTGAATACGTCATCGCCTCGTCTCTGCCGCTGACCGGGCCGTTTGCGACTGCAGGCCAGATGGTCGCACCCGCGCTGCGCATGTTCGAGGCGCTGGTCAACGAGGATGGCGGCATCGGCGGCGTCCCGATCCGCGTGACGGCAGAGGATTCGGGCTATGTTCCCGCCAATGCGCTGGCCAATTACCAGCGGGCACTCGCGACCGAGCCAAATCTGGTGATGTATTTCGGCGACTCGACGGGCTTCATGAAGCTCGTGGCCCCCGAATTGCGCGGCGAGAACGCGCGGCTGATGGGCTCGACCTCGTTCGCCTCGGACCTCGCGGACCCCGCGAACAATCCCTACCAGTATCTGCCGGGGCCCAGCTATGAGGACCAGTTCGACATTCTGCTGCAACAGATCGCCGATGAGGGCGGCAGCACTGTGGCTTTCATTTTCTCGAATACCGAATTCGGTCGCGACCCGATTGCGCATGGCCGCGCGCGTGCCGAGGAACTGGGGCTGCGTGTGGTGCTGGAAGAGGCCACGCGCGAGCAGGGGGCCGACATTCCGACCCATGTGACGCAACTGGCGCAATCGGGGGCCGAGTTCTGCATCCTGCAAGGCTATGTCACTGGCGTCTGGCCGCAACTGATCGGGGGCGCGCGGCAATTCGGGCTGCCCACGCGCTTCATGGGCACCTTCTGGGGCATGGAAAACGCGATTGCCGACCGCGTGACCGCCGAGGCCGGGCCGATCCTGGACGGGTATGCGGGGGTGATGCCCTACAAGTATTTCTACGACCCCGAGCGCGGCCCTGTCTATGACCGCTATGCGGCCTTCCAGAAAACCGCCTTCGCGGGCACGCCGCTGGAAAACTACATGCCGACCTGGGGGCTGCAGGCGCTGTTCTCGCTGACCATCGGCCTCGAGGCGCTGCGCAAGGTGGCAGAGAATGGGCTGGAGCTTACGGCGGACAATGCCGCAGAGGCCCTATCGGAGATTCAGAACTGGGATACGGGCGGATTCTTCGGGGTGCCGGTCTCGATGGTGGACAACAAGATCGGCACGGGCCGGGTCTATCAGTATTCTGCCGAAACTCAGCTGTTCACGCCGACCTCGGACTGGTTCCCGGTCTGACTTTTCAGGGGG
>SKIF01000100.1 GCA_007116575.1 Paracoccaceae bacterium | reverse complement strand
GTCCGGTCGGGGCAAGGGGGCAGAATGGCTGAGCTTGCCACCCTGCCCCCGCCCGACCAGATCGAGGGCGCGCCGCACCCGCGAGAGACCCTCCACCTCTATGGCCATGACGGCGCCGAGGCAGCGTTTCTGCAGGCCCATGCCTCGGGCCGGTTGCATCACGGCTGGCTGATCTGCGGGCCACGCGGCATAGGCAAGGCGACGCTGGCCTGGCGGCTGGCACGCTTCCTGCTGGCCACACCTCCCAATGACGGCGGCCTCTTCGCCACCCCCCCTCCCGAAACGCTCGATATCCCCGAGGATCACCCTGTCGCCCGTCGGCTGCGCGCCGGGGCCGATGGCGGGCTTCTGGTGATCCGGCGCGGGTATGATGACAAGGGCCGGTTGCGCCGCGTGATAACGGTGGATGAGATGCGCAGGCTGCATGGCTTCTTTGGCCTGTCGGCCTCTGGCGAGGGGCGGCGGGTGGTTATTGTCGATGCCGCTGACGAGTTGAACCCGAACGCGGCCAATGCGCTGCTCAAGGCGCTGGAGGAACCGCCTGCCCATGCCAGCCTGCTGCTGATCGCGCATCAGCCTTCGCGCCTGCTGCCCACAATCCGTTCGCGCTGCCGCGAGTTGCGCCTCGCCCCGCTCGCACCGCCCGATCTCACCCGCGCGCTGGCACAGGCTGGCGTCAGCGCCCCCTCTCCCGCGCTGGCCGAACTCTCGGGCGGCTCGGTCGGCGCGGCCATCGCACTGGAACAGGGCGGCGGGGACGAGATCTATGCCAGCCTCGTCCAGATATTCCAGGGCCTGCCAAAGATCGACCGCCCCCGGGTACTCAAACTCGCCGATTCCGCAGTCGGCAAGGGCAATGAAGCGCGATTCGACCTGATCCTCACGCTTTATGACCTGTTCCTCGCCCGCCTCGCCCGCGCCGGTATCATGGGCCCACCGCCCGAGGCAGTCCCCGGCGAAGCCGCGCTCCTTGCGCGCATGGCTCCGCATACACAGGCCGCGCGTGCCTATGCCACACTAGCCGAACGACTGGGCGCGCGTGCGCGCCACGGGCGCGCCGTCAATCTTGACCCCGCCGCGCTTGTGCTTGATATGATGCTGCAGACTGAAACCGAGGCGCGCGCCTTCCTCTGAGCCGCCGCCCTGCCGGAGAGCGCATGCCACCCGCAATTGTCGACAGCCATTGCCATCTGGATTTCCCGCAACTGGCCGGTGAACTGGACGCCGTAATCGCCCGTGCCCGCGCAGCGGGTGTCACCCGCATGGTCACGATCTGCACCCGCCTGCGCCTGCTGCCGCAGGTCCGCGCCATCGCCGAGGCGCATGAGGGCATCTTCTTCGCGGCTGGCACACACCCGATGAGCGTGGCCGAAGAGCCGATGGTCACGGTCGCGGAACTGGTCGCGCTGGCTGATCACCCCAAGATGGTCGGAATCGGCGAGAGCGGGCTCGATTACCACTACACGGCCGAAAGCAAAGCCGCGCAGCAGGAAAGCCTGCGCCTGCATATCGAGGCCGCGCGCCAGACCGGGTTGCCGCTGATCATCCATGCCCGCGATGCCGATGACGACATGGCGCGCATCCTGACCGAGGAACACCGCGCAGGCCCCTATACCTGCGTCATGCACTGCTTTTCCTCGGGCGCGGGTCTGGCACAGGCCGCACTCGATCTGGGGTTTTACCTGTCGATGTCGGGCATTGCAGCCTTCCCCAAAAGCGCGCCCCTGCGCGATATCTTCGCAAACGCGCCCCTCGAGCGCATCCTTGTCGAGACCGACGCCCCCTATCTCGCGCCGCCGCCCTATCGCGGCAAACGCAACGAGCCTGCCTATACGGTTCATACCGCGCAGGTCGGTGCAGAGATTTTCGGCCTCGACTATGCTGAATTTGCCGCCGCCACCTCGGCCAATTTCGACCGGCTGTTCACAAGGGCGGCCGCATGAGCACCTTGCGCGCCACGATACTCGGCTGCGGCTCCTCCGGGGGCGTGCCGCGACTGGGGGGGCACTGGGGCGCCTGCGACCCCGATGAGCCGCGCAACATCCGCCGCCGCTGCTCGCTGCTGGTGGAACGCATCACCGGCGAGGGCCGCACCCAGGTCCTGATCGACACCTCCCCCGACATGCGCGCGCAACTGCTCGACGCGGGTATCGGGCGGCTGGACGCGGTGGTCTATACTCATTCCCATGCCGATCATGTCCACGGCATCGACGATCTGCGCCAGCTTGTCTTCAACACGCGCGAGCGTCTGGCGGTCTGGGCCGACGGGCCGACCCAGGAGGCGCTCTATGCGCGCTTCGGCTATGCCTTCATCCAGCCCGAGACATCGCCCTACCCGCCGATTCTCGACATGCACTCGATCACCGGCCCGGTCACGATCGAGGGCGCGGGCGGCCCGCTTACCCTGCACCCGATCCGGCTCAGTCACGGCAATATTGACGCGCTGGGCTTTCGCATCGGCGGGCTGGCCTATTGCCCCGATGTGGTCTCGATCTACCCCGAAAGCTGGCCCTGGCTGGAAGGTCTCGATGTCTGGATCATCGACGCGCTGCGGCGCAAGCCGCACCCGACCCACGCCCATCTCGACCTGACGCTCGACTGGATCGCGCGCGCCGCCCCGCGCCGCGCCGTGCTGACCAACATGCATGTGGATCTCGACTATGCCACGCTGCGCGACGAGACCCCCGAGAATGTCACCCCGGCCCATGACGGCATGGTGATCGAATTGTCGTTATAGACCATGCAGGCGCTGGCCGATGTCATCCTGCCGGTGTTTCTGGTCATCGGCTTCGGGTATATCGCCCGCGCCCGCAACCTGATCAGTGATGCGCAGGTCGATGGCGTTGTACTCTTCACCCAGAATTTCGCCATCCCCTGCCTTCTGTTCGTCGCCATCGCGCGGCTCGATCTGGGGCAGGAATTCGACTGGCGGCTGCTGATGGCCTTCTACACGGGTGCCATCATCAGCTTTACGCTGGGCTTCGCCGGCGCGCGGCTCCTGTTCCGGCGCGACTGGGAAGACTGCACCGCCATCGGCTTTGTTGCGCTGTTCTCGAACTCGGTCCTTCTGGGCCTGCCACTGACCGAGCGCGCTTATGGGCCCGATGCCCTGGCGGCGAATTACGCCATCATCGCGCTGCATTCGCCGATCTGCTACGCCATCGGCATCACCACGATGGAACTGATCCGCAACCGCGGCGGGCGGCTGCGCGACTCACTCGGCAAGGCACTTGTCGCAATGTTCCGCAACGCGCTGGTGATCGGCATCGGGCTGGGATTTGCGTTCAATCTCAGCGGCTTGCAGCTGCCCGGCGTGATGGATCAGGCGCTCGACATGATGGTGCGCGCGGCCCTTCCGGCGGCGCTGTTCTCGCTCGGTGGCGTGCTCTGGCGCTACCGCCCCGAGGGCGATCTGCGCACCATCACCTATGTCGTGGCGCTGTCGCTGTTCATCCACCCTGCCATCACCTATGGCCTTGCCCGCGCCTTCGACCTGAGCACCGAGGCGCTGCGCTCGGCCACGCTCACCGCCGCCATGGCCCCGGGCGTGAATGCCTATGTCTTCGCCAACATGTATGGCCGCGCCAAACGGGTCGCGGCCTCCTCGGTGCTGATCGGCACGGCAGGCGTGATCCTCACCGGCTGGGTCTGGCTGCAGATCCTGCCCTGAGACTGCGCGCAAACCAGTCTCATTTTCTTGCCTCAAATACTCATTTTCACCCCGCCTGCCCCCGGTTCTCCGCCAGCCGGGTGCGAGAGCTTTGGCGCCGCAATGCAAAGGGCCGGGCGCAGCAAGCGCCC
>SKIF01000096.1 GCA_007116575.1 Paracoccaceae bacterium | reverse complement strand
GTGCAGCGGTCGCATGGCCCGTCTAGAGTGGCGGCATGGATGTAAGCCTGACAGAATTCGCGCTGGTGATGCTGGGCGGTGCCCTTGGCAGCATGGCGCGCGCCGCACTTTCGGGCGTACTGATCCGGCAGATGCCTGCGGCGGCGGCAGTGTTCATCATCAATGCCAGTGGCAGTCTGATGATCGGACTGGCGCTGGGCATAGTGCTGGCCTTGACCCCAGTCTTCAATGCCGCCGAGACTCCGCCGGGCTTTACCTTCTTCGCGGTCGGGCTGATGGGCGGTTTCACCACAGTCTCGACCTTCGCGCTGCAAGTGCATGAGCTTTGGCAGGAGGGCAAGCAGCGCGGGGCCGTTGCCACGGCGCTCGGCTCGATGCTGCTCTGCCCCTTGCTCGCTGCGCTGGGTGTCGCTCTGGTGCTGCTGGCGCGGGGGCTCGTGTGATGGGGCCGGGGTTGCTCTGGGTTGGTCTGGGGGGCGCGATGGGGACCGGGCTGCGCTTTGCCTTCAGCCTGCTGGCTTTGTGGATGGTCGCGGAACACGCCTATCTCGCCACGCTGGCGGCCAATGTGCTGGGCGCGGCGCTAATCGGCTATCTGGCCACGCGCGAGCTGAGCCCGACGGCTCGCGCGCTCTGGATGACCGGGTTCTGCGGCGGATTCACCACGTTCTCTCTGTTCTCGCTGGAAGTGGTGATGCTGTTCGAGCGCACCGCAGCTCTGGCGCTGGGCTATGCGGGGGGCTCGCTGGCGCTATGGCTTCTGGCGCTCTGGGGCGGGGTTGCGCTGGGCCGCAAAAGCGTTCCCTCAGGGTCGGCATGACCCGCTCGGGGGTGCTTGCCCCTGCGGGGCGCAGGCGTCAGATGTTCTCGACCTGCGGCATCCCCATGACGTGATAGCCGCCATCGACATGGATGATCTCGCCCGTGGTATGCGCGCCGTAATCCGAGGCCAGATAGACCGCTGTCCCGCCGACGCTTTCGAGCGTGGCATTGGTCCGCAGCGGCGCGTTCGCTTCGGCATGGCGGAAGGTCTTGCGCGCCCCGCCAATGGCCGCACCCGCCAGTGTCTTCATCGGGCCGGGGCTGATTGCATTCACGCGGATGCTTTCGGGGCCCAGATCATTGGCCAGATAGCGGACCGAAGATTCCAGCGCCGCTTTGGCCACGCCCATGACATTGTAGAAGGGTGTGACCGTGTTCGAGCCCTGAAAGGTCAGCGTCAGCAGGCAGCCGCCATCGGGCATCAGGGCGCTCGCGCGGCGGCCGAGATCGATGAAGCTGTAGCAGGAGATCTCCAGCGAGCGGGCGAAATTGGCGCGGGTCGTGTCGCGGAAACGGCCGGTCAATTCGGTCTTGTCCGAGAAGGCGATGGCATGGACAAGGAAATCCAGCTTGCCCCAATGCGCGGTCAGCGAATCGAATGCGGCATCGAGCGAGGCGTCATCGGTGACATCGACATCGAGCAGCAGGCTTGATCCGACCGAGGCCGCCAGCGGCTCGACCCGCTTTCCGAATGCCTCACCCTGATAGCTGAAGGCCAGTTCCGCCCCCTCGCGCGCCATGGCCTGCGCAATTCCCCAGGCGATCGAGCGCTCATTGGCGACCCCCATGATCAGCCCGCGCTTGCCCTGCATCAACCCTGCCATAGCCCTCTCCTCAATCGCGATAGGCACTCATCACAAGCGTCGCATTGGTGCCGCCAAAGCCGAAAGAATTTGACAGGACCGAGTCAAGCTCGACATCCTCGACGAGTTGAGTCGCCACTTCGCCCTCGCGGATGGCCGGGTCCAGTTCGGTGACGTTGGCCGAGGCAGTGATGAAGCGTCCCTGCATCATCAGCAGCGAATAGATCGCCTCCTGCACGCCGGTCGCGCCAAGGCTATGGCCGGTCAGCGATTTGGTGGACGAGATCGGTGGCACATTCCCTTCGCCCCAGATGCGGCGAATGGCCTCGACCTCGGTCACGTCGCCCGCCGGGGTCGAAGTGCCATGCGCATTGATATAGCTGACCTTGCGGCCTTCGGGCAGCGTGGCAATCGCCAGCCGCATCGACCGCTCGCCCCCCTCGCCCGACGGCGCGACCATGTCATGCCCGTCCGAGGTTGCGCCATAGCCTGTCACCTCGGCGTAGATCTTCGCGCCGCGTGCCTTGGCGTGCTCGAGTTCCTCGAGCACCAGCATTCCGCCGCCGCCGCCAATGACAAAGCCGTCGCGGGTGGCATCGAAGGCGCGCGCCGCTGTCTCTGGCGCGTCGTTGTATTTCGACGACATCGCGCCCATTGCATCGAACAGGCAGGAGAGTGTCCAGTCCAACTCTTCCCCACCACCAGCGAAGATGATGTCCTGCTTGCCCATCTGGATCAGTTCGGCCGCATTGCCGATGCAATGCGCCGAGGTCGAGCAGGCCGAGGTGATTGAATAGTTCACGCCCTTGATCTTGAACGGCGTCGCGAGGCATGCCGAGTTCGTGGAGGACATGCAGCGCGTGACCATGAACGGCCCCATCCGTTTCGGGCTGCCTTTTTCGGTAACGATCTGATGGGCCTGAAACAGATTGGCCGTGGACGGCCCGCCCGAGCCGGTGATCAGACCTGTGCGGGGGGTGGAGATATCACCCTCCTCCAACCCGGAATCGGCGATGGCCTGTTCCATGGCGAGGAAGTTATAGGCCGCACCGGCCCCCATGAAGCGCAGGTTGCGCTTGTCGATGTGATCTTCAAGCACGATCTGCGGTTTGCCGTGGATCTGACTGCGGAAGCCGCGTTCGGCATATTCGGGCGCAAAGACGATGCCCGACCGGCCCGCGCGCAGGCTCGCTTCCACTTCCGAGGCTGAGTTTCCGATCGGGGAAATGATCCCCAGGCCGGTGATGACAACGCGACGCATGACGCCTCCCCTGTGATGCTTTCACGTGTCTAGGCCAGCAAAGGGAGCGGAGCAAGCAGTTAGGCCCGGGGCGGGTAACGAGTCGGGCGTGGCGTTGCCTACAGGCTGAAATCAAGCGCGGGGCGGTTTCCGGGTTTTTCAGGTGGTTCCAACATGTGGTTGATCTGCGCGTAAGAGGCATGCGGGATCTCTTCCGGCCTGCCTGGCATTGTCCCGTCGTGACTGGGGCTGGTGTCATCTGACCGGTCGCCGATGGCGGGAAGCGGAGGTGGTTCCGGGTCCAGTGAGGTGTCGCGGATCTGTTGCAGCAGGCTGACCTGAAAAGCCGGGGGCGGACCGGCGGGTTGATCCTTGAGATTGGCCTGCGCACCGATCTGCCTGAGAAAACTCGCGACCGAACTCTCTGTCGGGCGGGGCTGGTCGATGGCCGAGGGCAGCATGGGCCGGGTTGTTGGCTGAACGGCCTGCACAGCCCCGGACGGGGCAGCATGGGCGACGGGGTCGCGATGGACTGGCGAGAGCAGGCCAGCGGGGGGCAGAACCGAGAAAGCAGTCATCTTGCGACTCCTCGTTGAGGGGCAGGGCGTTCGCCCGGGATCACCCTGCAGTATCGCGGTTCTCGCTTAAGAAGTCGTAAAACTTCCTCTCCGTTGGCTTGAGAAAATTGGTAAAATCCGAAGTATTTCGGTCAGCTGGCCCGGACCTTGCACGGCCCGGGCCAGATTCTCCGCAAGGTTATCTCAGAATAGAGCGCCCTGCATAGACAGCCGTTTCGCCAAGCATTTCTTCGATCCGGATCAGCTGGTTGTATTTCGCCAGCCGGTCGGAGCGCGCGAGGCTGCCGGTCTTGATCTGCCCGCAATTCGTGGCGACCGCCAGATCGGCGATGGTCGCGTCCTCGGTCTCGCCTGAGCGGTGCGACATCACGCAAGTCATGCGCGCGCGATGCGCCATATCCACGGCTGCCAGCGTTTCTGTCAGCGTGCCGATCTGGTTGACCTTGACCAGCAAGCTGTTGCCGCAGCCCTGCGCGATTCCGTCAGCCAGCCGTGTCGGGTTGGTCACGAACAGATCGTCGCCCACTAGCTGGCATGTCTCGCCCATCAGCGTGGTCAGTTCGGCCCAGCCGTCCCAGTCATCCTCGGCCATGCCATCCTCGATCGAGATGATCGGGTAATCCTTGACCAGCGCCATCAGATAGGCCGCATTCTCGCTGCTGGTCAGTACGGCACCTTCGCCTGCCATGTTATACGCGCCATCGCGGTAATATTCCGTCGCAGCACAATCCAGCGCCAGATAGATATCCTCGCCGGGTTTGTAGCCCGCTTTTTCGATGCTGCGCAGGATGAAATCCAGCGCATCGCGCGTGCTGGACAGGTTGGGTGCGAAGCCGCCTTCATCGCCAATGCCCGTGCTGAGCCCGGCGGCGGACAGCTCTTTCTTCAGCGTGTGGAACACTTCCGCGCCCATGCGCACGGCCTCGCGGATATTGGCCGCGCTGACCGGCATGATCATGAATTCCTGAATGTCGATCGGGTTGTCGGCATGCTCACCGCCATTGATGATATTCATCATCGGCACAGGCAGGGTGCGCGCGGATGTTCCGCCAACATAGCGAAACAGCGGCTGGCCGGTGTATTCTGCCGCTGCCTTCGCCACCGCCATCGAAACACCAAGGATCGCATTCGCGCCCAGACGACCCTTGTTGGGCGTGCCGTCCAGTTCCATCATGGCTTGATCGATGGCCACCTGCTCGGTTGCGTCAAAGCCCACCAGCGCCTCGGCCAACTCGCCATTCACAGCGGCGACGGCTTCCAGCACGCCCTTGCCCATATAGCGCGCCTTGTCCCCATCGCGCTTCTCGACGGCCTCATGCGCGCCCGTGGATGCGCCCGAAGGCACGGCGGCGCGGCCCATCGTGCCGTCTTCCAGCACCACATCCACCTCAATGGTCGGGTTGCCCCGGCTGTCCAGTATCTCGCGGCCGATAATGTCGATGATCGTGCTCATGGCGTGCCCCCTGTGTTGCGCTGTTGGAGGGTCTATAGCGCCCTCGGGCGGCAGTTTCTAGGCCACGCGCGTCTCGCGCCAGAGCGTGAACAGCCCCGCTGCGACAATAATCGCCGAGCCGATCAGTGTCAGCGCATCGGGGCGTTCGCCAAACACCAGCACGGCGACGATAAGCGCGAACAGCATGCGCGTGTAGCGAAACGGGGTGACGAAGGACAAATCTCCCAGTCGTACCGAAGCAACCAGCGCGTAATAGGCGATGACGCCAATACCCATGGCGGCCGCTAGTTTTGCCCACTCGCCCAGCGATGGGCCGACGGGAGTCTCGCCCATGATGAGCATCAGGAATACCCCGGCAGGCACGATCATGGCGAAGGCCCAGCTCGAGAGTTGATAGGATGAGACCTCGCGCGGGATAGCCCGGGTCGCCAGGTCACGCCCGGCCAGCCCTATGACGCCAATCAGCACCAATAGGCTTGCAGGCTCGAATCCTGCCATTCCGGGGCGGACGATAAGCAGCACCCCCAGAAACCCGACTGAGATGGCTGACCAGCGCCGCCAGCCGACTTTCTCGCCCAGAAACAGAACCGCGCCCAGCGTGACGAGCAGCGGTGCAGACTGCAAAATGGCCGTGGCCGTCGCAAGGCTGGCCAGAACGAAGCCCAGAACGAAGCCGATGGTCCCGATCATTTCCGAGAGATTGCGGATGAGGATGGCGCGGGTCAGCAAGAGGGGTGTAACAAGCGGTTGGCCCTTGCGATGCGCGATCAACCCAAAGACCACGGCCCCGACAACACCCAAGAGAACAAGGATCTGTCCAACGGGCAGCGAATCGGCCAGAAGCTTGATAAACATGTCCTCGAGCGAAAAGCCCGCCATGGCCACGGCCATCAGCATCGCGCCTCGCAGGTTTTCGGACATCGGGCTGGCATCCTTCACAGGTGAAATATCGCCTGCCTAGCGCGGGTGCTGCCGGGTGAAAAGCGAAAAGCGCGCCCGGTCGGGGCGCGCTTTCAGATCAGGGCAGAAAGGCTGCTTCAGCTTTCCTTGGCGGCTTTCTTGATCGGCGCCCAGAGTTGCTTGTTCGACAGATACAGCAGCACCGAGAGCACTGACAGGAAGATCACGCCAACAAAGCCCGCCCGCTTGCGCTCGACCAGTTTCGGTTCTGCGGTCCAGGTCAGGAAGGCCGCGACGTCGAGCGCCATCTGTTCCTTGGTGGCAGGTGTGCCGTCCGCGTAGACGATCATGTCGTCGAAGAGCACCGGAGCCATCGACACCCAGCCACCATAGGCGATGTTCTCGTAGAACATTGACCCGGCCTGGAAATCTTCCTCGCCCGTATAGCCCTGTAGGAAAGAGGCCACATATTCCGGCCCGCCAATGCCTTTCATAAGCTGGTTGATGCCCAGACCATAGGGGCCCGAGAAGCCCGCGCGGGCCTTGGTCATCAGGCTGAGATCGGGGGCTCCCTCGAATTGCGATTCAGGAAAATGGTCGGGGCCGGTGGCCGGGCGCCAGTCGCGCAGCTCGTTATCCCAGATTTCATACATGTCCGCGAAGGCGCGCATCTGGTCTTCGGGCAGTTCCGGGCCATTGCGGTCCGACAGCGTGCGGAAGGCCACATATTGCAGCCCGTGGCACGACGCGCAGGCCTCGTGATAGACCTGCAGCCCGCGCTGCAACTGGTTGCGGTCATAAGTGCCGGTCAGGCCCTGAAAGGAAAAGTCGAAATTGGTGACTTCGCCTTTCACCTTGGTGGCCTCGGCCATGGTGCCGGGCAGTGCCAGCGCCAGGGCCGAGAGGGCAGCAACGGCAAGGGTCTTGAGTTTCATCAGTCAGGTCCTTTCGGTTTGCCGTTACTCAGCGGGGATCGGTTCGGGCGAGGGGTCTTTGGGGCCGCCCTTGCCGGATTTGGATTTCACGGTCTCGTTGAAATCCTCCTCGATGGTGGCCGGTGCCGGGAGCGGTTTTTCCAGCACGCCCAGGAGCGGCATGATCACCAGGAAATAGGCGAACCAGTAGGCCGTGCCGATCAGCGCGATGTTGGTATAGATGCCCTCGGCAGGCATGGCGCCTGCCCATGTCAGCACCACGAAGTTGATGATGAACAGCCAGAACCACCACTTGAACATCGGCCGGTAGCGCCCCGAGCGCACCGACGAGGTGTCAAGCCAGGGCAGCAGCGCCCAGACGAAGATGGCCCCGAACATGGCCAGCACGCCGAAGAAGGTCGCGTCAACGATGCCGAACGTCAGCCAGTTGACCGCGATCACGATCCACACATCCGAGGTGAAGGCCCGCAGGATCGCGTAGAAGGGCAGGAAGTACCATTCCGGCACGATTTCCGGCGGCGTGACCAACGGGTTGGCCTCGATATAGTTGTCGGTGTGACCCAGGAAATTCGGCATGAAGCCCACCAGCGCCCAGAACAGCGCAAGGATCACGGCCAGCGCGAACAGGTCCTTGATCACGAAATAGGGCCAGAAAGGCAGCGTGTCTTTATCGGCTTCCTCTTTCGAGCCGCGGCGCACTTCCACCCCGGTCGGGTTGTTGTTGCCCGTGGTGTGGAAGGCCCAGACATGCACGATCACGAGGCCAAGGATCACGAAGGGCAGCAGGTAGTGCAGCGAGAAGAAGCGGTTGAGCGCGGCATTATCCACCGCAGGCCCGCCCAGCAGCCAAGTCTGGAGCATGTCGCCGATGCCGGGAATGGCGCCGAACAGACCAGTAATCACCGTCGCGCCCCAGAAGGACATCTGACCCCAGGGCAAAACATAGCCCATAAAGGCCGTGGCCATCATCAACAGGTAGATCAGCATCCCGATGATCCAGGTGATCTCGCGCGGGGCCTTGTAGCTGCCGTAATACATGCCGCGGAACATGTGCAGATAGACGGCAAGGAAGAACAACATCGCGCCATTCTGGTGCAGATAGCGCATCATGTGCCCGCCATTGACGTTGCGCATGATATGCTCAACGCTGGCAAAGGCCATGTCGACATGCGGGGTATAGTGCATCGCCAGCACGATGCCGGTGACGATCTGCAAGATAAGGCAGAACATCAGCACGATGCCCCAGATCCACATCCAGTTCAGGTTCTTGGGGGTCGGGATCATGATCGTGTCATAGATCAGCCCGACAATAGGCAGCCGACGGTGGATATACTTCTCGGCGTTTGTCTTGGGCTCGTAATGGTCGTGTGGAATACCGGACATAAGTCGCTTCTCCCTTAGCCGAGCTGAATCGTGGTTTCGTCGATGAATTGCGCCACCGGGATATGCATATTCTCGGGCGCGGGGCCGCGACGGATGCGGCCGGCCGTGTCATAATGCGAACCGTGGCAGGGGCAGAACCAGGCGTCAAAATCACCCGCCCCGTCGCCCAGCGGCACACAACCCAGATGTGTGCAGACCCCGACCATGACCAGCCACTCACCGGCGTCGTCCATGGTGCGGTTCTGGTCGGAAGCATCGGTCCCGGGCTTGTTCGGGTTGCGCGAATCGCGGTCGATGGAGAGTTCCGAGACATCAATGGCGCGCGCCGCGTCGATTTCTTCCTGTGTCCGGCGGCGGATGAAAACCGGCTTGCCGAGGAAGTTCACGGTCAGCTGGCTGCCGGGCTCCAGTCCGCCGACATCGACGAAAATCGACGACAGCGCCTGGACATCGGCCGAGGGGTTCATCTGGTTTACCAGTGGCCAGACAGCGGCACCTGCGGTCACCACCCCGGCCCCGGCTGTGGCATAATAGATGAAATCCCTGCGGCTGCTTTCGGTGTCATCTGCTTGGGACACAGGCGTTCTCCCTCTCCATGGGTGCGATGCTCAATAGACAAGCAGGCCATGGTGAGACCACAGCCCTCTGATCGGGGTATTTAGCGGGGTTTGGCAAAGCCGTCCAGCCGCCAAAGCGGGTAAAGGTGTCGCAGGCGGGTGCAATTTCCTCGTGTTTTCTCGACCGTTGCACAATTAGCGCAAACATCGTCTCAGCCAGAAGGTGGGGCTGTGGCCTGCATCGCGGGGCGTTCGGCAAGGCGTGCTTCCCAGCGCGCAAGCTTGGGCCGCGTCGCGCGCCAGTCACGCGCGCCGTGGCGCAGATCCAGATAGCCCAGCGCACAGCCAAGTGCGACCTGCCCGATGCAGAGCGGACCTGCCAGATAGGCCATCCAGCGTGCCTCGATCACATCAAGGCTGCGGTCGATCTTGGCCCATAGGCCCTCGACATAGGGCGCAAGGCGTATCGCCTCGGGGCGCAGACGCGACTCGTAGACCATCGTCAGTGCGGCATCGAGCATCCCGTCTGCGGTCGCTTCCAGCACCAGCGCATCCCAGCGCCGCGCACCATCGGGGTAAAGCCCGGCTTGTGCGCGTGCATCGAGATACTGGCAGATGACCCGGCTGTCATAAAGCGCGGCGCCGTCCGGGCGCAGCAGCGTCGGAATTTTGCCCAGCGGATTTGCGGCAACAGGGGTCGTGCCCGGATCGAGCGGGGTGCCCGACCCCTGCACCAGAGCGATCTGGTCAAGCAACCCAATCTCATGCGCCACCACCCGGCATTTGCGGGCATAGGGCGATGCGTCGCTGTAATAAAGCGTAAGCTGACTCACACGCGGCGCATCCGGATCCGACCCAGCACCGAGGCGTCGATCTCGACCCCCGGCCCGTTCACGCCCAGCCGGATCACGCGCCGCAACCTCGCCGCGGCGTTGACCTGCTCGCGGTCGCGCGGGCGATGCGCACTCACCCCTTCGTGCAACTCGTCCAAGGCATCCTCGGCGCGCTGATCGGTCCGCCCGGTCTGCACCTGACGCGCAAGGGCATAGCCTGCCAGCGCAACCGCACCATATTTCGCCGCCACGACAGCGATGGGAGCAAGGGGAAGTGCCATTCTGTCCGCCTCCTGAAACGTTTCAAGAGCTTAGCAAAGCTGGCGCATTTGTCCATTCACAGTTGCAGGCAGACGGGGCTGGAGACAATCAGGGCGCGATGGTCGGGTTGGGGTCCAGCATCTGGCGCGCATCGACCGCAATCGCGGCCAGCGACCATTCCAGCCGGATCTTTGCCCCCCGAAGGCGCGGCGCGTCGGGCAATCCTGCCTCTGCGCCGTCACAGTTTCCGAACTCCAGCCGCGCACCGGTGCGTTCCAGCAATGTCTTTGCGATGAACAGCCCCAGCCCCATGCCCTCGTAATCGGGGCGGTGGCGCGGGCGGTCGGGGTCGCGGCGGCGGCGGATGAAGGGCTCGCCGATATAGCCCAAGAGCGTCGGCGGAAAGCCCGGTCCGTCATCGATGATGCGGATTACCAGTGTCGTGTCGCTCCATTCCGCCTGCACCCAGACCCGCGCGTGTGCGAAATCCACCGCATTCTGGATCAGGTTGCGCAGCCCGTGGATGATCTCGGGGCGGCGCAGGATGACAGGCTGCAACGCGTCGCCGCCGGGCGCGGGGGCCAGCAGGAAATCCAGCGCCTTGCCCCGGTTGCGATGCGGCTCGGCGGCCTCGGCCAGCACCGCCTCCAGCGGCGCGCGGCGCAGATGCGTGTCATCCTTTCCCGCCCGGCCCATGCTACGCAGGATATCGCGGCAGCGGTCGGCCTGTTCGGCCAGCAGCCGCGCATCCTCCTGCAAGTCGGGGTGGTCACGCAACTCCTCGGCCAGCTCGGAACTGACCAGCTTGATGGTGGCCAGTGGCGTGCCCAACTCATGCGCCGTGGCCGCCACAACGCCGCCCAGATCGGTCAGTTTCTGCTCGCGCGAGAGTGCCATCTGCGCGGCCAGCAGGGCATTGGCCATCGACATGGCCTCGGCCGCGACGCGATGCGCGTAAAACGCCTGAAACGTGATCCCGATCACGATCGCCGCCCAGAAGCCGAAGGCAAAGAGCGGCGGCACTGTCATCGCCGAGCCATCATCAAAGCGCAGGGGCTGATAGGTCAGGCTGATCAGCGTCATCAGCGCCACCGCCACCACGGCCAGCAACAGCGTTGCGCGCGGGCGCAGCGCCATGGCCGAGACTGCGACGGGAGCCATGACCAGCAGCGCAAACGGGTTCGTTATGCCGCCGGTCAGGTATAGCAGGCAGACCAGCAGCGCGATGTCGAACAGGAAGGTCAGCATCGCCTCGGACTCGGTCAGCCGCTTGGTCTGCGGGAACAGCACGAGCGACGCCAGGATCGAGGCCGCGCCCGCGCCCAGCACGATCCACACGAGCCCGACTTCGAAGTGCAGCCCGAAATGGTAATGCGCCACCAGCAGCGCCGCCGCCTGACCGCCCAGAGCCACCATGCGCAGATAGGTCATGGTGCGCAGGCGCACCCATTCGCCGCGATATTCCTGCGAGATTTCGCCAAAGGTTGGTGTCTGCATCGGGCCTCCGGAGCAGGGCGCATTGTCACAGTTGCGCCATTCGGGATTGTTAGGGCGCAAAGCCTGCGGCATCAAGGCAACGCAGGACATGAAGGGGACTTGCGATGATTCGTCTTTATTCCGGTATCGCACTGGGGTCGGTGGCCACATTGCTTGGCTGGCTGGGCTTCATGGTCTGGTCGGGGTCCCAACCGACAGGGTTTGACCAATGCCGCGCCACCTCGGTCGCAGGTGGTGCGGGCAGTATCGGGGGACCGTTCGAACTGGTCGATCATACCGGGCGCACGGTCACTGACGCCGATTTCGCCGATCGCCCGGTGCTGATCTATTTCGGCTATACCTTCTGCCCCGATGTCTGCCCGCTGGATACCGCGCGCAATGCGCAGGCGGTCGATCTTCTGGACGAGCGCGGCTACAGTGTTACCCCCGTCTTTGTCTCGGTCGATCATCAGCGCGACACGCAGGAGGCGCTGGCCGAGTTTGTGCGCTTCATGCATCCCGAGATGATCGGGCTGACTGGCAGCGAAGAGCAGCTGCGCGCCGCAGCCCGCGCCTATAGGGTTTACTTTGCAGTGCATGACACCGAAGATGAATTCTATCTGATCGACCACTCGACCTTCAGCTACCTGATGTTGCCGGGGCATGGCTTTGTTGAGGTGATCCGCCGCGACCAGAGCCCCGAGCAGGTGGCCGACACGCTGGCCTGTTTCATCGATAATGCCTGACGCGCGTCGAACAGAGTGATGGACCAGCCGGGCTGCGCGCAGGCACGGACGGGGAGAATTGACCTCCCGGCCTGTGCGCCCTAACTTTCTGCGACATGACAGAGAGTTTACGCAAGATGACAGACATCGCCACGCTCGACCTCGGCCCCGACCCGTCGCTTCTGCTGGTCGATGATGATGAAGTATTCCTCAAACGCCTTGCCCGTGCGATGGAGAAGCGTGGCTTTGCTGTGGAAACCGCCGGGTCGGTCGCGGCAGGCAAGCTCTTGGTTGGCAACCGTGCCCCGGCCTATGCCGTGATCGACCTGCGGCTGGAGGACGGCAACGGGCTCGATGTGGTCGAGGCACTGCGCGAAGCGCGCGAGGATGCGCGCATCGTCGTGCTGACAGGCTATGGTGCAATCGCGACCGCCGTGGCAGCGGTCAAGATCGGGGCCACCGATTACCTGTCGAAACCCGCCGACGCCAATGAGGTGATCCGGGCGCTGCTCGCCAGCTCTGAGGACCCGCTGCCCGAGCCCCCCGAAAACCCCATGTCGGCAGATCGCGTGCGCTGGGAGCATATCCAGCGCGTCTACGAGCAATGCGACCGCAACGTGTCCGAGACCGCGCGGCGGCTGTCGATGCACCGCCGCACCCTGCAACGCATCCTTGCCAAAAGATCGCCGCGCTAGAGGCACAACACAGGGGGAAGTGTCGATGCGTCTGATCCTTGGCCTTGCCGCTCTCGCGCTGCTTGCCGCCTGCGCTACGCCCCGTCAGACCTGCCTGCGCGCCGCTCAGGCCGAGTTGCAGGCCCTTGATGCACAGATCGCCGAGGTCGAGGCCGCCCTTGCGCGCGGCTACCGCATCACCCCGGAGCGCGAGCCGCGCACCACGCTGCATATCTGCGCCTGGCCGCGCGAGCCGGTCCTGTTCTGCACGCAGCACACCCCGCGCGAACGCGCGACACGGGTTTCAGTGGTCCCGGCGGCGGAAGAGGCACGGCTGGCCGAACTGCGCCACGACCGCGCGCGCGTGGTCGCCGCGACAGCCGACCGCGCCGCCGCCTGCCCGGCCTGAGGGGCGGGTTTGCGGGACCTTTCTGCCGTTCACGCTAACCACCGACGGGCTTTCGCTGTTGCAGCATGGCCGACGTGGAGGGCGACCAGCAATCATTCGCAGCAATTCCGAAACTAGCGGTAGAGACTGTCTAGAACAACTGATAGAAGTGTCGGAGCATACAACGTGTGAGGCAAGTGAATGACTGAGAAAGACAATCTCGAAACTGTCCTCGACGAAGCGCGTCAAACCGTAAAGACCGACTCCTACCCGATGTCGATTGGTGAGCTCGCCGCGATGTATGAGCGAGGCGAGATAGTCTTGAGGCCCGAGTATCAGCGATATTTCCGCTGGAGCGATGAGCAAAAATCAAAGTTGATAGAATCCATCCTCATTGGTCTCCCTTTGCCGTCTGTTTTTGTTTCTCAAGATAAGGACGGAAATTGGGAGGTGGTTGACGGTATGCAGCGCCTGTCGACTATCTTCGACTTTATGGGCCTTCTAAACCGACATTCCCCAAGTGGCGTGCCAGGTGATGTCAAGATCGCCTGATTTTGCCAATTGAACAAGCTTTTTTCGCCCTGAGCGGTGTCTGTGGTCGCCCAAGCGCCTGGAACTGGGC
>SKIF01000051.1 GCA_007116575.1 Paracoccaceae bacterium | reverse complement strand
GTGGCTGCACCGTCCCGGTGGGCAATACAAGGCCATCCATGAATCGGCGGCGGAACTGCGCAAGCAGTAGTCTCAGCCCCGACCAATGCGTGGTGGGGCCGCAAGCCTGCGGCCCGCTTAGTATCAGCAATCTTCAGCGCGGCAGCAGAACTGTGTCCACGACATGGATGACGCCATTGGATTGGTTCACATCCGAGATGGTCACGCGCCCGGCATTCCCGGACTGGTCGTAGATCCACAGCGTCCGGCCCGGGACCTGAGCGCTCAGCGGCGCGCCCGACAGAGTTTCCAGATGGAAGAAGCCATCGCTGCTGGCCCGCGCGCGCCGCATCAGTTCCGCCCCGCTCAGATTGTCGGCCACAACATGCGAGGTCAGGATGCGTTGCAGCATCTCGATGTTCTCGGGCATCAGCAGCGTCTCGACCGTGCCGGCGGGCAGTGCCTCGAATGCCGCATTGACCGGGGCGAATACAGTGAACGGTCCGTCGCCCTGCAGGGCATCGACCAGTCCTGCGGCCTCTACAGCGGCAACGAGGGTCGTGTGATCCGCCGAATTGACGGCGTTTTCCACGATATTGCGCTCTACGAACATCGGCGCGCCGCCGACCATGGGATTTTCCTGCGCTCCGGCAGGGGCCAGGGAGGCAGCAAACAACGACGCGGACAAGATCAGATAAGGTTTCATAAAGATCTCCTGTTATGTGTGAAAAGACAGGGGATCTTTCCTGTCTCACATAACCGAAAACGGTGGTTTGAGCACGAAAGTTTCAGGGCAGGCCCGAGCACACGAAGCTGTTATCCAGCTTCGAGAACCGCTGTGCCGAGCACCGGTCCCGTCGGAACCGGCTCGGGCGAACCGCCTTCGGGTTCAAGCGATATCGCGAGGACCTCGCCCGCCAGAAGTGCGGCTTCAAGTTGTTTTACATCTTCGGTGAGCACGCCCAGCGACCGCGGCGTGCCGCTGTCATCGATGACCCATAGCTCGTAGTCCTGACCGGCTTCGGGAGTTGGGCCAGTAAGCTGCAGATCCAGCGTCTCTGTCGTTGCGAAATAGGCGACGCTCAGGCTCAGGCCGCGCGTCTCGTCCACCACTTGCGCCACGAGCGACGGCGGCGTGGGTGAGACAGGGGGTTGGGTCACGAACACCGCGAGCAGAAGCACCACAGCGGAAACGGTACCGACCGCCAGCCCCAGGAACCATTCTCGCAGGGAAGACCTGCGCCGCGGCTTTCCAAAGAGCAGGGTCTCGATTTGTGGCAGCATGTCGGGCGCAGGTGCCTCGTCAAATTCGGCATTGAGGGGTGCGAGCCGCTCTTCCCATGCCTGCACGCGCGCTGCAAAGGCTCCATCGGTCGCGGCCCGGTCGCGCGCCGCGCGCCAGTCATCGCCCTCCAGCAGGCCAAGAACAAATTCTGCGGCCAGCAGGTCGTCATTCTCCGGGGATGGCGGGGGCGAGGTCGGCTTGCTCATCGGTCCAGACACTCCCGCAGGGACATGATGGCCCGGCGCAGCCATGTGCGCATTGTGTTCAGGGGCACATCAAACTTGTCGGCCAGATCCTTGTAGCTCAATCCTTCCAGATAAGCGCCCCGGACGGCGGCGGCGCGGTCTTCGGGCAGTTCGTCGAAACAGCGTATTACCTCCTGCATCTGGGCGCGCAGCAAGGTTTGTGCCTCTGCGCCCATGCCCGGGTCCGCGACCTGCAGCGTCTCGTCCGCAGGTGCGAGCGTCACCCCGCGCCTTGCGGGGCGGGTGCGCAGACGATCAAGCGCATGGTTGCGCGCGATGGCGCAGATCCAGTTCATGCCATTGCCTTTGTCCGGGTCAAATGTGGCGGCCCTCTGCCAGATGCGCAAGAACACCTCCTGCAAGGCATCTTCGGCCTCGGCCCGCTCACCAAGCATACGAATCAGGATCCCGGTAAGTTTCGGCGCGGCGCGTGTGTAAAGCGCTCGCAAGGCAGCGCGGTCCTGCGCTGTCAGGCGCACCAGCAGGTCAGAGATATCATCCTGCGTCACGAATTGCCTGACTTTGTGCTGCCTCTCTCGGAGCAATGCCCCGTCACCGTTGACACCCTACTTCGGTGGTGCAAGAGATCAAGTGCCATCCTCGGTGCCGAATTGCTGGCGCAGGCTGCGCAGCACCGGGATCGTCTGACGCACGCGGCCCTCTCCCAGCATGCGCACGGTTGCGTCGATCAGCGGCGTGATCGCGGCCAGCGCCGCGTCGCGGGCCTTGCGTCCGGCAGGGCTGATGGCGACCATCTTGCGCCGCGCATCCTCCCAGTCGGGGCGGATATGGACGTAACCTGCCCATTCCAGCTTGGCGAGCGTGTTGGTCATTGCGCCCCGCGTAACATGAAACGCCCGTGCAAGCTCCGCCGGGCTCATTTCGGTCTGTTGCTTGGCAAGCAGGTTCAGCACACCGAAATGCGACAATTCCATCCCCTTGGGCAAGGTCTTTGACAGCCGGTTGCGCGCCAGTTGGTCGGCCATCAGCAATTCGCTGAACAGGGCATTGGCAAGATCGGTCCGGGGCTGGCTCATGTCGTGGCCTCTGGCGCGCGGACGCGGCGATCGTGGTCCAGCGCGGGGACGCGTGCGCGGACGTCGCGGACCTGTGCCGGGTCGATCTCGACCAGCCCGACACCCGGTTCGGTTCCCATGTCCAGCAAAACCTCGCCCCAGGGCGCGACGGCCATCGAATGACCGTATGTCCTGCGCGCCCGACCTTCGCTGGCGCTGTGATACCCAGATTGGGCAGGGGCGAGGACGAAGCAGCCGGTTTCGATCGCGCGGGCGCGCAACAGGACCTCCCAATGTGCCGCCCCGGTCACCGGGCTAAAGGCCGAAGGCACGGTCAGCACCTCGGCCCCGGCCTGCGCGAGCGCGCGGTAGAGATAGGCAAAGCGCAGGTCATAGCAGATGCTCAGCCCCAGCGTGGCAAAGGGGGGGCTGGCCAGAACAGCCTGATCGCCAGGTCGAAACCCTGCCGACTCGCGATAGGTTTCGGTTTCCGAGACCTGCACATCGAACATGTGGACTTTGTCATAGCGCGCGCGGATCTGGCCCTCTGGGTCGATCAGGAATGACCGGTTCGCCAGCCGACCCTCAGTATCCTCTGTCAGCAGCGCCAGCGAGCCGATCAGCACCCATAGCTTGCGTGCCTGTGCCTCCTCGCGTGCAGCGCGGAGCGTCGGGTCCTCGGTCTCGGGGTGTAGAACGCGGCGCTGATGGCGGGCACTGGTGGATACGCAATTCGTGACTTCGGGTGTCAGCGCCAGATCCGCGCCAGATTGCGCCGCCTCTTGTAGTGCTTTGCGCAGCGTGTCCGTATTCGCCGACGGGTCGTCGCTTGAACACATCTGGATCAGCGCGGCGCGGAAGGTCACGGTCTCAGCCTTTCAAGAGCGCGTCAAGCTTGCCTGCGCGGTCGAGGGCGTAAAGCTCGTCGCAGCCACCGACATGGGTCTCGCCGATAAAGATCTGCGGCACAGTGCGTGCGCCCTGCGAGCGTTGCAGCATTTCGGCGCGACGGTTCGGTTCGCGCGAAAGGTCGACCTCGCTGAAGGATGCGCCTTTTGCCTTCAGCAGACGTTTTGCGGCATGGCAGAAACCACAAAGTGGCGAGGTATAGATTTCAATCGCTTGCATAGGCGGGCCTCGGAGTAACGGGATCGCCGCGCACTATAGAGCATCACTCCCGCCTTGCAACGCGCGCCAGGGCGATTACCCGGACCGAAGCGGCCCCACCGGCAAGGCAGGCCTCGGTTGCGGCGGCGAATGTCGCCCCCACGGTCATCACGTCATCCACCAGCAGGACATGCCGGCCGGCAAGCAGGTGAAGGCGGCGCGGATGGGGTGCAATGGCATCGGCTAGGTTGGCGAACCGCCCCGCGCGACCGCGCCCGTCCTGTGTGCCGGTGTGGCGGGGCCGGATCAGCAGGTCGGGGCAATGCACCAGCCCCAACCGATCAGCCATCGCGTCGCTGAGGATAGCGGCCTGATTGTAGCGCCGCTTGACGAAGCGCAGCCAGTGCATCGGCACCGGGGCCACCAGCATATCGGGTTGCAGCAGGGGTTGGGCGGTGCGGGCGAGCCACTTGCCAGCGGGTCCGGCATGGTCCAGCCGGTCGCGATATTTCAGCCCCAGGAGGATCTGGCGGGCCTTGGCGTCATAGAGCATGACCGCGCGCCCCTGTTCCCAAGGACGCGCAAGGGTGGTGCACTCGTCGCAGATCGCGGGCGCGTCACCCGAATCGCCAGGCAGCGGCACGCCGCAGGCATCGCAGCACATGCCGTATATGAACGGAACTTGCGGCCAGCAGGATGCGCAAAGCCCGCCCATCGTGGTTACGCTGGCCTCGCAGGTCATGCATTGCGGCGGGTAGATCGCCCGCAAAAGGCCGGTTGCGGCCTGCTGGCCTGTTTGCCGCAATAATGTACCGAGCTTTTGCATTCGGCTCGCGCCTCCGCTAGATACCCACGCAGCCATGACCCCGACACCACCAGAGATCACCGACCGAACTGCCCTGGCCCGCAACCGCGCGCGTGCGCATGGTGACCTGTTCCTGCATGCCATCGCGCGCGAAGAGATCGAACATAGGCTGTCCGAGGTTAACAGAAGGTTTACGAAACCCGCCATCGTGACCGGCCATCCGCAGGCATGGACTGGTCTGCTGCCCGGCGCGACACTGGTCGAGGATAGTCCCGTGCTGGCGCTGGAGCCGGGGGGGCATGATCTGGTGATCCACGCCATGGCGTTGCACTGGGCCAGCGACCCGGTCGGCCAGATCGTGCAGGCGCGGCACGCGCTGCGACCGGACGGGCTGTTTCTGGGCGTGCTGCCGGGCGGGCAGACACTCGCGGGGCTGCGTGCGGTGCTGGCGCAGGCCGAGAGTGACCTGACCGGCGGGCTCAGCCCCCGCGTTCTGCCGATGGGCGATCTGCGCGATCTGGGCGCGTTGCTGCAGCGCGCGGGGCTGGCGCTGCCGGTTGCCGACATGCTGGGGCAGGATGTCGCCTATCGCCATTTCTGGGCGCTCTGCCACGATCTGCGCGCGATGGGCGAGACCAATGCGCTTGCCGCCCGCAGCCGCCGCCCGACCCGCCGCGCGATTCTCAACCGCGCCGCCGAACTTTATGCCGAGCATCACGCGAATTCAGCCGGGCAGGTGGTGGCGCGCTATGAGTTGATTTTCCTGACCGGCTGGGCACCGGATGCCAGCCAGCCACAGCCCTTGCGACCAGGATCGGCCCGTGCCCGCCTTGCCGATGCGTTGCGCACTGAAGAGACGCCACTGCCCGGTTCGATCAAAATTCCCCGGACAGATTGATTCCGCCCCAAATCCGGTTATGTCGCAACGCTATAGTGAATAAGCCGGGAAGAATGCTATGAAGGACATTGCCATGCTCGATGCAAAGCCCGTCTCTCAGGCACAGGGTTGCCCTGTCCAAATAGACCAGCCCGGCGAAGGTCGGCTTGAACATGCACAACCTGACCACCCGTCCGTACCGCGTGCGAAGATCGGTGTACTGCTGGCTAATCTCGGCACGCCCGACAATTACGACTACTGGTCGATGCGGCGCTACCTCAATGAGTTTCTGTCCGACAAGCGAGTGATCGACTACCCCGCCTGGAAGTGGCAGCCGCTGCTGCAACTCATCATCCTGACCAAGCGGCCCTTTACCTCGGGCGCGAACTACAAGTCGATCTGGAACCATGACAAGGGCGAAAGCCCGTTGATGACGATTACCAAGGACCAGACCGCGAAACTGGCCGAGAGCATAGCCAATCAGTTCGGCGATGGCGTTATGGTCGATTTCTGTATGCGCTACGGCAACCCCTCGACCCAGTCAAAGGTCGATGCGATGGTCAAGGCGGGCTGCGAGAAGATCCTCTTCTTTCCGCTCTATCCGCATTACGCCGGTGCGACCTCGGCTACGGCCTGCGATCAGTTCTTCCGGGCGCTGATGACGCAGAAATGGCAACCTGCCGTGCGTACCGTCGCGCCTTACTTCGATCACCCGGCCTATATCCGGGCGCTGGCCGATTCGGTGCGGACAGCTTATGATTCGATGGAAGAGAAGCCCGAGGTTCTGGTCACCTCCTACCATGGCATGCCCAAACGCTACCTGTTGGAGGGCGACCCCTATCACTGCCAGTGCCAGAAAACCACACGACTGTTGCGCGAAGAACTGAGATGGGCACCCGAACAGGTGCAAACCACCTTTCAATCTGTTTTTGGTCGCGAGGAATGGCTACGTCCCTACACCGTGGATCATGTTGCCGATCTGGCAAAGCAAGGGATCAAACGTCTGGCTGTGGTGGCCCCTGCCTTTTCGGCGGATTGCATCGAGACGCTGGAAGAAATCAACGAAGAAATTCGCGAGAGCTTTGAAGAGGCCGGCGGTGAGCAATTCACCTATATCCCCTGCCTCAATGACGATGATGCCCATATCGCTGCGCTGACCTCGGTCATAGAGGCCAACTTGCTGGGCTGGTCCGAGACCTGAGCGGGATCAGATAGCAAACACGAAAAAAGGTGGCCGGGAAACCCGCCACCTTTTGCTTTGCAGCCTGTGCTGTAAGGCTTATTTCGAAGCGACAGCGGCCGCCACGATCAGCAGAAGCATGATCGGAACGATGATGCCTGCGGTGCCTTTTTTGGTGTCTTCGACGACCACTGCGGGCTCGATGACCGGCTCCGAGTACTTACCCATTTTGCTGTGGCCGCCAGCAAAAGCGGACGTGGCAGCGACCGACAGAGCAGCTGCGAGTGCGATTTTCTTCATAGTAACCTCCAGAACGCGCCGACGCGGTTTTGTAGTGCGCCGACTCCCAAGACGAAATGTCGTATCTCGTCTGAACCACTTTCCAACCGAGAGTGCAATGGGTAGCTGCAACCCGACGTGGCTGATTTTTCGCACGTCGTCAAATTCGCAACACTTTTGTGCCCACAGCCGCAAATTCTGGTCGGATTCCAAGCCTGGAGTAGAAAAACCTGCAGATGGGGTGCAGGAAAGCCACGCGTTAGGGCGGTCACGTCGAGTTGTATTTGAAAACCCTTTGCCGACCCGGTAAGCAGCGAGCGTTCTTGAAGGAAATCCCCATGAAGCGTTCTCTCGCCCTCCTTATCGTTGCCGGGCTATTTATTGCAGCGTGCGAAACAACTGCGCCCGCGCAGGTGCCGCTTGGTTCTGACGGGCGCCCTCTGCCGGTGGTTGTGCGCATCAACCCCTCTGATTCGCCGCGCGTGCGCCAGCGCATGCAGGACGGCCTCAACACGATGCGCGCGCAAAACGGGTTGGGCCCACTCCAGGCGAATGCGGAACTGGCCAGCGCAGCCGCGACCCATGCGCAGGATATGTCCTTCCAGAGCCGCCCTTGGCACTGGGGGTCTGACGGGTCGAGCCCGATGGAGCGCGCGCAGCGCGCGGGCTATCGCGGCAGCTTTGTCGGTGAGTTGATCTCTGAGACGTTCGAGACCGAGTTCGAGACAGTGAATGCCTGGATGATCGAGCCCGAGACACGCCAAGTGATTCTCGACCGGCGCGCCCGCGAGATGGGTGTGGGCTGGCATCAGGACGACAATGGCAAGCTGTGGTGGGTCGTCGTGCTGGGCGAACCAGCGGCTGAGACGCAGATGGCCGGCTTCTGAGCGACTGCGCACACCGCGTCGTCAGCCGCGATGTGCACCCTCCGACAGGCTGCGCACGTAGTTCAGCACGTCAGACACGGGCTTGCCCGCGGCGATTTCCTTGACGATTGCGGAGCCTACGACGCAACCATCGGCCACCTTTGCGATGGCTTCTGCGCTCTCCGGGGTCGAAATCCCGAAGCCGACGATGACTGGCAGATCCGTGGATGCCTTGATGCGTGCTACTTCGGGGCCGACTTCGGTCGCCTGTGCCATTGCGGCCCCGGTGATCCCGGTGATCGACACATAATAGACGAATCCAGAAGTATTCTGCAGCACCTTGGGCAGGCGCCGGTCATCCGTGGTGGGCGTAGCCAGCCGGATGAAGTTCAGCCCGGCCTCCTGCGCGGGAATGCACAACTCGCTATCCTCTTCGGGCGGCAGGTCCACCACGATCAGCCCGTCCACCCCGGCGGCTTTCGCGTCGGCCAAGAACTGTGCCACACCGCGATTGTAGATTGGATTGTAATACCCCATCAGGACAATCGGCGTTTTGGTATCTTCCGCGCGAAAGCGGCGCACGATCTCAAGCGTCTTTTCCAGCGTCTGGCCGCTCTCCAGCGCGCGCTGCCCCGCAAGCTGGATGGTCGGGCCATCCGCCATTGGGTCGGTGAAGGGCACGCCAAGCTCGATGATATCGCCCCCGGCCCCCGGCAGGCCCTGCATCACGGCAAGCGAGGTCTCCAGATCCGGGTCGCCGCCCATGATATAGGCGACAAAGGCCTTGCGCCCCTCGGCGCGCAGCTTGGCAAAGGTGGTGTCGATCCGGGTCATGTGCATGTCCTCTTTTGTGCTTGTTTGCATCGCCGTGGGCCGAAACGCAATGGCTTGCGTTTGGCGGGACAAGGAGGCATCAGGGCGCATGGACTGGATCAAGGTGCTGCATCTTCTGTGCGTCATGGGGTGGATGACTTCGATCTTCGCCGTCCCCCGCGCGCTGATCTACTGGAAGCGTGAATACGCCCGGATTGGCGAATTCGGCCCGCTGGGGGATCTGACCGTGCGGCTCTATCGCTTCTCTGCGGGTCTTGGCGTGATCGCACTGCTCTCGGGGCTTTGGCTGGGTTGGCAGATCTGGGCCTGGGCACCTTGGGTGTTGGTGAAACTCGCCTTGGTCGCCCTCTTGGCCGCGCATTACATCTGGACCGGGGTGTTGGTGCTGCGCGCGCGCAAGGGCGAATTTCGCGAAAGCGATTTCTGGCTGCGGGTCTTTAACGAGATCAGCGTGCTTGGTGCGATTGCCGTCCTGTGGGTCGTCGTTTTCAAGCCGTTCTGAAAACCGCTTTCCCCTTTGCGGGCTGTGTCCTAAAGACGGCTTCAGATGACCGGAGGGTGATATGGGTTTCAAGATGGGGATCGTGGGGCTGCCGAATGTGGGCAAATCCACGCTGTTCAATGCGCTGACCAGGACAGCAGCGGCGCAAGCCGCGAATTTTCCGTTCTGTACGATTGAACCGAATGTCGGCGACGTTGCCGTGCCGGATGCTCGGCTGCAGAAACTGGCCGAAATCGGCAAATCGCGCGAGGTTATCCCGACGCGCATGACCTTTGTCGATATCGCCGGGTTGGTGCGTGGGGCGTCCAAGGGTGAGGGTCTGGGCAACCAGTTTCTGGCCAATATCCGCGAGGTCGATGCCATCGCCCATGTGCTGCGTTGCTTTGTGGATGACGATGTCACCCATGTGGAAGGCAAGATCGACCCGATTGCAGATGCTGAGACCATCGAGACCGAGTTGATGATCGCGGATATGGACTCGATCGAGCGGCGGTTGGCGAATCTCTCGCGCAAGCTGCGCGGCGGCGACAAGGAGGCCGTCGAGCAGGACCGTCTGCTGCGCCGTGCGCTCGAGGCGTTGGAGGCAGGCCGCCCGGCACGCACGGTCGAGATCGCCACCGAGGATCAGAAGACATGGCAGATGCTGCAATTACTGACCTCGAAACCCGTTCTGTATGTCTGCAATGTCGAGGAAGCCTCGGCCAGTGATGGCAACGCGCTTTCTGCACGGGTGGCCGAAATGGCCGCGGCGCAGGGAGCCGCGCATGTGGTGATTTCGGCGCAGATCGAGGAAGAGATCAGCCAGCTTGCGCCCGACGAGGCCGAGTTGTTCCTGTCAGAGATGGGGCTGGAAGAGCCCGGTCTCGACCGGCTGATCCGCGCGGGCTACGCGCTTCTGGGCCTGCAGACCTATTTCACCGTCGGTCCGAAAGAGGCCCGCGCCTGGACCATCCCCAAGGGTACGCTTGCACCGCAGGCGGCGGGCGTCATCCATGGCGATTTCGAGCGCGGTTTCATCCGCGCTGAAACGGTTGCTTATGAGGACTACATCGCCCATGGCGGCGAGGCCGGGGCCAAGGACTCGGGCAAGTTTCGGGTCGAGGGCAAGGGGTATGAGGTCCGCGACGGCGATGTGCTGCATTTCCTGTTCAACGCCTGAACGCCTCTCCGGGTGCCTCTTGTGGAGTGTCGGCCAAGACTTTTGTTTTTTGCCGCGCGTTTTTCTGAAATACAATGGCGCAGAATCATGTTTGTTGTGACTTGACATGACGGGGCGGAAATCGTCCCAATTGGGTTCGTGCAGGCGCGCGGCTTTCGCTGCGCCGCCACAGCAACGTCAAATAGAACGCAATAATGGGAGGTCCTAATGCGTCTTTCAAGTTTCGCGGCGCTCGCCGCAGCTACAGCCCTGTCCGTGACCGCGGTTCAGGCGCAGGATCGTGACGGTTGGCCGTCCGACCTGACCGTCGGGACAGCAAGCCAGGGCGGTGTCTATTTCGTTTACGGCAACGGTCTTGCCTCCTTCATCTCGGAAGAGTTGGGCATCAATGCCAGCGGCGAAGTGACCGGCGGCCCGGTCCAGAACGTGACGCTGCTGCAAATGCAGGAGCATGATATCGGGCTGGTGACCATGGGTCCGATGTTCGAAGCATGGAATGGCGAGAGCGAGCTGGCCCCCGGCCTGCCGCATACCGATGTCCGTGCGCTGTTCCCGATGTATGAAACGCCCTTCCAGGGCATCGCGCTGTGCAGCCAGAACATCAACTCGGTCAACGATCTGGCCGGCAAGCGCGTGAGCGTCGGTCCGGCGGGCGGCACCCCCGGCACCTATTGGCCGCGCATTCTTGATGCGCTGGGCGTCGAGGCCAACACCTCGTTCGCAGGTGCGGCTGACGCGGCAGGCCAGTTGCAGGACGGGCTGATCGATGCCTTCGTCTTCGCTGCCGGTCTGCCGATTGCGGCTTTCTCGCAAATCTCGGCCGAATCGGATGCCTGCACCTTCTCCTTCAGCGACGAAGAGCATGCAGCCGTGCTGGAAGCCTTCCCGGAAGTGTCGAATTTCACTATCCCGGCAGGCACCTACTCCGGACAGGATGAAGATCAGAACTCGGTTGCCATGTGGAACTTCGCGGTTGTACATGCAGACATGCCGGATAGTCTCGCGTATGAAATCACCAAGCTGGTGATGGAAAACAATGATCGGATGATGCAGATCCACGCCGCCGCTGCGGCCACGCTGCCCGAGAATTTCACAAATAACAGCTTCCTGCCGTTCCACCCCGGATCGGTGCGCTGGTTCGAGGAGAACGGGTTCGAAATCGACCCTGATCTGCAGGGCTGACATATGATGGGTCACTGACCCGAGTAGGAGGCCGCCTTGTGCGGCCTCCTGCGCATATCTGCCAGACGCGATGACTCCAGCCAGGAGAGCCAGTGGAATGACGAGCCCGAAACCAGATACGGTGGACCCGGACAAGCTGCTCAAGGGTGATGTCCCGCCAGATAGCATCGCCGAAGGCGTGGACCGCGAGATTGTGATGTCCAATCAGCGTGTGCCTCCGGGCGCGCTGGGAATCGTGATCGCGCTGGCCTGTATCGCCTATACGGCGTTTCACATCATCGCGATGAATCTCTATCCGCTGGAGACATGGGTCTATCGCCTGAGCCATGTGACGGGTGGGTTGATTCTGGGCTTCCTGCTGTTTTCGGCCACTGTCTTTCCACAGACCAGCGATGACAGCGACAAGCGTTCGCTGCCCGAACTCGCTCTGGTGGCGCTCGCGGCTCTTGGTGTTGGCGTGGCATTGGTGCAGATCATCCTTGCCGTGGCCAGCGGCAATCTGATCGCTATGGGCGCACCACCCGACCAGATGAAATATACATTCGGTTGGCCGCTCGTGGCGGGCACATCGCTGGCGCTGCTGGCAAGCTGGCTGTTTCCGTGTCGCGACCGTGGCCGCATTGCGCTGCCCGATATCGTGCTGGCCTTCGCGGCGCTAGCTGTAGGGATCTACATCATTGCCCATGCGGGCTTTCTGCGCAATCGCGCGGGCGTCTTCCCGCATATCAATGACATGTATGCCGCCATCGCCGGTATCATCCTGATTCTGGAACTGACCCGTCGCCTTGCCGGACTTGCGTTGGTGGTCATTGTGGCGGTGTTCGTGGCCTATGGCTTCCTCGGCCCGTACCTGCCTGGCTTTCTGAACCATCGCGGCTACGCGCCCGAGCGCTTCTTTGCGCGCATCTATACCGATGTGGGTGTGCTGGGGCCGACCACGGCAGTTTCATCGACCTATATCATCCTGTTCATCACCTTTGCGGCCTTCCTGCAGGCCAGCCGCGTCGGCGAGTACTTCATCAATTTCGCCTTTGCCGCCGCTGGCGGCACGCGGGGCGGGCCTGCCAAGGTCGCGATCTTCGGCTCGGGCCTGATGGGGATGATCAATGGAACCTCGGCGGGCAATGTGGTCTCGACCGGGTCGCTGACCATCCCGCTGATGAAGAAGGTTGGCTATCGGCCCCAGACTGCCGCCTCGGTCGAGGCCGCGGCCTCGTCGGGTGGGCAGATCCTACCGCCTATCATGGGCGCGGGTGCCTTCATCATGGCGGAGATCACGGGCATCCAGTACCGTGAGATCGTGATTGCGGCGATCATCCCGGCGGCTCTGTATTTCCTGTCCGTCTATTTCATGGTCGACAAGGAAGCGCTCAAGAAGGGCATGCAGGGCCTGCCACGCCATGCGCTGCCCAAATTCCGCGAGATGGCGAAACAGGCTTATCTGTTCGTCCCGATCATCATGCTGATCGGCGCGCTCTATATCGGCTATTCGGTCATTCGCGCAGGCACCTACGCCATGATTGCCGCCTTCGCGGTGAGCTATATCCGCGTCGTGATCGACGGCCGCGAGGAGGGCTTGCAGAACCACTTGATGGGGTTGATCCTCTGCGTGTTGGCGGCCATGCCACTGGTGGTGACCGCGCAAATCCTCGTCGATGGCTGGGGCGACGGGACGACCATGCAGCTTGTGGTCTCGATCATCATCAGCCTGATGTCACTTGCAGGCATCATGATGACCCTGCGCATGAAATCACGCCTCGCAAACGGCGTCGCGCAGGCGGTCGAGCATTTCAAGATGATCCCCTACGCGCTCGAGATCGCGGCCAAGATGTCGCTGCAACTGGTGGCGGTCTGTGCTGCTGCCGGGGTTATCGTGGGCATCATCGCGATCACGGGGATCGGGGTGCGGCTCTCGGGTGTGCTGATGGCGATTGCGGGCCAGAGCCAGCTTCTGGCGCTGTTCTTCGCGATGTGCGTGGCCATTATCCTTGGCATGGGGATGCCCACGACAGCTGCCTATGCTGTCGCGGCCTCGGTCATTGCGCCGGGTCTCATCCGCATGGGGATCGAGCCGCTGACGGCGCATTTCTTCATCTTCTACTATGCGGTCATGTCGGCCATCACCCCGCCTGTGGCGCTTGCGGCCTATGCCGGTGCGGCGATTGCGCAATCCGACCCGATGCGGACCTCGGTGGAAGCCTTCAAGATCGGGCTTGCCGCCTTTGTCGTGCCGTTCATGTTCTTCTACAGTTCGTCGCTGCTCATGCAGGGCGAGCCGCTGGAGATTCTGCACGTCTTCATAACGGCGGCGCTGGGCATCTATCTGCTGGCCTCGGCTGTGCAGGGGTGGCTTTTCGGCGCGATTCCATGGCCCCTGCGTCTGGCCGTTGGTGCGGCGGCGCTTGCCATGATCGCGGGCGGCTGGACCTCGGATCTGATTGGTCTGGGCGTGGCGGGGGCTGTGTTCCTCTATCAGCGCGGGCTCAAGATGCGCAACAAGACCGCCTGAGACAGACTTAAGGCAAGCACAACAGCGACAATGGGCCGCGTCACGCAAATGACGCGGCCCCGCTGATTTTATTCCTTCGGGGTATGGTTCGGGTATAGTGGAACTGCGAAAGCAGTTGACCAGAGAGCCCGCAGATGGACAAGCAACAGCAATTCCATATCTGGTACTGGATCGCAGCCCTGCTGCTGCTGCTGGCCTTCCAGAACATGTGGTCACAGGCGACAGTGACCGAACGCATCCCCTACAGCCAGTTTCTCGAACTGCTGGAGGAAGACCGAATCGCTTCGGTGCAGGTGCGCTCCGAAAGCATCTCGGGGCGCTATCGCGAACCGATCGACGGGCGGACGCATTTCGTCACCAATATCGTGCCCGGCGAGTTGACTGAACGGCTGGAAGCCAGCACCGCCGAATTCGACGGCACGGTCGAGAACACGGCAATCGGAGCAATCCTGTCCTGGGTGTTGCCGGTGGTGCTGATCTTCGGCATCTGGGTGTTCTTCTTCCGGCGCCTGATCGAGCGGCAGGGCATGGGCGGCATGATGAATGTCGGCAAGTCGAAGGCCAAGGTCTATGTCGAGCGCGACACAGGCGTGACCTTCGATGACGTGGCTGGGATCGACGAGGCCAAATCCGAGTTGCAGGAGGTTGTCTCCTTTCTGAAGGAGCCCGACCATTATGGCCGCCTCGGTGCGCGCCTGCCCAAGGGGATCTTGCTCACTGGCCCGCCCGGCACGGGCAAGACTCTGGTCGCGCGCGCAATAGCGGGCGAGGCGGGGGTGCCGTTCTTCTCGATCTCGGGCTCGGAATTTGTCGAGATGTTTGTGGGCGTGGGGGCCGCGCGGGTGCGCGACCTGTTCGAGCAGGCGCGCAAGGCCGCGCCCTGCATCATCTTCATCGACGAGCTGGATGCGCTGGGCAAGAAGCGCGGCCTTTCGGCCATGGGCGGTGGGCATGACGAGAAAGAACAGACCCTTAACCAGCTTCTGACCGAACTCGACGGGTTTGACCCGCGCGAGGGGATCGTGCTTCTCGCCGCGACCAACCGCCCCGAAATCCTCGACCCCGCGCTGATGCGCGCGGGCCGGTTCGACCGGCAGGTGCTGATCGACCGGCCCGACAAGACCGGGCGCGCGGCAATCCTCAAGGTGCATCTGCGCAAGGTGCAGCATGTGGGGCTGGATCTGGACGCGATTGCCGCGCTGACACCGGGCTTCACCGGGGCCGAACTGGCCAATCTGGTGAATGAGGCCGCGATTCAGGCCACGCGGCGCGCGGCTGATCGGGTCGCGATGGAGGATATCACGGCGGCGCTGGAGCGGATCGTCGCCGGGCTGGAACGCAAGGGCCGGCTTCTGAACCCCTCCGAGCGTCATGCAGTGGCAGTGCATGAGATGGGCCATGCGCTGGCAGCGGCCTCGATCCCCGGCGCGGACCCGGTGCACAAGGTCTCGATCATTCCGCGTTCCATCGGCGCGCTGGGCTACACGATGCAGCGCCCGACCGAGGACCGGTTCCTGATCACCCGCGCCGATCTGGAAAGCCGCATGATGGTGCTGCTGGCAGGCCGCGCCGCCGAGGAACTGGTCCTGAACGAGATCTCGACCGGGGCGGCAGATGATCTGGCGCGCGTCACCGATATTGCGCGGCAGGTGGTCACGCGTTTCGGGATGCACCCGGCGCTGGGACAGGCCGTGCTGGAGCCCGAGCGTGGCGGGTTTCTGGGTGAGGACCGCTATAGCGTCACCCCGCGCGACCATTCCGAGGAAACCGCGCGCGAGGTCGATCTGGCCGTGCGCGACCTGATCGACCGGGCCTATCTGCGTGCAAAGGAGTTGCTGGCCGCGCGCCGCGACGATCTGGATGCAGGCACGGCGCTGTTGCTGGAGCGTGAGACGATCACGCCTGACGACTTTCCCGCACTCATCGGCAAGGCACGGCCCGAGGCTGCAGAGTAGCGCCAAGACGGGTTCCCTCAACACTACCCCGCGCAGAGCGTGCGGGTGGGGCGCACTCTGCGCGGGGTGGTCCTTGAACCAGATTACCCGAAAGCGTCGGGCTCCGATGCCTTGCGCTGATCGATATAGGCCTGGATCGATTCGGCGATGGCGGGATCAAGCGCGGGTTGCTGATAGTCTTGCAGCAGTTTCGTCACCCGCGCAGTGGCAAGCGCCTGCGTATCCCGCCCGCCTTCATCCTCCCAGGTTTCGAAGGGTTTGTAATCCAGCAGATCCGACCGCCAGAAGGCATCCTTGAAATTGGCCTGGGTATGCGCGCAGCCAAGGTAGTGCCCGCCGGGACCAATCTCGCGGATTGCATCCATTGCCTGCCCGTTCTCGGATAGGTCAATACCCCGTGCCAGTCCATGCAGCGCGCCGAGCTGGTCGGCATCCATCACGAATTTCTCATAGGAGGCCACCAGCCCGCCTTCCAGCCAGCCGCAGGAATGCAGCATGAAGTTCACGCCCGCCAGCAGCGCCATGTTCAGGCTGTTGGCGGTCTCATAGGCTGCCTGCGCATCGGGCAGTTTCGACCCGCAGAACGACCCGCCCGAGCGATAGGGCAGCCCAAGTCGTCGCGCGAGCTGCCCCGCCCCATAGGTGATCAGAGCCGCCTCCGGCGTGCCGAAAGTGGGTGCGCCCGAATTCATGTCGATCGAGGTTACGAAGGCACCCATGATCACGGGCGCGCCGGGACGGACAAGCTGGCTATAGGCCACACCGGCCAGAACCTCGGCCAGCACCTGTGTCAGCGTGCCCGCGACTGTCGTCGGGGCCATAGCTCCACCGACGATGAAGGGCGATATGACGCAGGCCTGATTCGCGCGCGCATAGACTTCCAGCGCGCCCATCATCACCGAATCGAAGGTCAGCGGCGAATTGATGTTGATCAGCGAGGTCATGACCGTGTTCTGGTCCACGAAATCCGCGCCAAACAGCAGCTTCGCCATTTCGACCGAATCGGCTGCACGCACCGGCTCTGTTACCGACCCCATGAAGGGCTTGTCGGAATAGACCATATGCGCCTGAAGCATATCCAGATGGCGCTTGTTCACGGCAATATCGGTGGGCTCGCAGACCGTACCGCCGGAATGGTGCAGCCATTTCGACATATAGCCCAGCTTCACGAAATTGCGGAAATCATCCATCGTGGCATAACGCCGTCCGCCTGCTGCATCACGCACGAAGGGGGGGCCGTAGACCGGTGCCAGCACAAGGTTGCGCCCGCCGATCTCGACATTGCGGGCGGGGTTGCGGGCGTGCTGGGTGAAGCTGCCCGGTGCCGTGGCGCAAAGCTGCCGCGCCAGCCCGCGCGGGATGCGCACACGCTCGCCCGTGACCTCGGCCCCGGCCTCGCGCCATCGTGCGAGCGCCTCCGGGTTATCAACGAAATTCACCCCGATCTCGGCCAGCACGGTCTCGGCATTGGTCTCGATGATCTGCAGCGCTTCCTCGTTCAGGACTTCCAGATTGGGAATATTGCGCTCGATGTAGCGCGCGGTTTCGATACTGACTGCTGTGCGCGCGGCGCGCCGCGCCGCCCCACCACCTGCGCCCCTTGTGCGCCTTCCGCCCGAGGGTTGGCCTGCATCTGTTGCCGCGTCTGCCATGATCCGACACTCCTGATCCGCCCGCTGGATCGCAGGCATTTCTCAGTCTCCTAGCGCGCGCGGGCAGAGTGCTCTGGCCAGTTTGCGGCGCTCTCGGGTCCAAAGCGACACCCTGCGCGCACATGCTGCCCCTGTCACGACACGCCTTTTCCCTTGATCTTCCGCCCCAGACCCCCATATGCAGGCCCCGCCTGCCTACGGGCGCGAGAGAGAGAGAGCATTGCCATGCTGGACATGCCCACCATCCGCGAGGATCTGAAATCGGTCTATGATCTGGCGCCCAATCCGGCGCTCGCGGCCAGCATGCAGACCGAATATGCCCGCATGGCGCGCGTTGTCTCGCCTGCCGACTGGGCGATTCATGCCCCCTATGTGGCGGCAATCAATGCGTTGAAGCAGGAACGCAACGCAACAATCCTTGCGCATAACTATATGACGCCCGAGATCTTTCACGGCATTGCCGATGTCGTGGGTGACAGCCTGCAACTGGCGATCGAGGCCACGCGCACCAAGGCCGATGTGATCGTGCAATGCGGCGTGCATTTCATGGCCGAGACCTCGAAAATCCTCAACCCGGCCAAGACTGTGCTGATGCCCGACATGGAAGCGGGCTGTTCGCTGGCCGACAGCATCACCGCCGAGGGCGTGGCCCAGATGCGTGCGCGCTATCCGGGCGCACCCGTTGTCAGCTATGTCAACACCACGGCAGAGGTGAAGGCCGCGTCTGATATCTGCTGCACCTCGTCCAATGCGGTCCAGATCATCCGTGCGCTTGACGCCGAGACGATCATCATGACGCCGGACCAGTATTTGGCGCAGAATGTCGCGGCGCAGGTGCCCGAAAAGCGCATCGTCTGGTGGGAGGGCTCCTGCATCGTGCACGAGCAATACACCGCTGCCGACATTCGCGACTTCCGCGAATGGAACCCCGACACGCGTATCATCGCTCACCCCGAATGCCCGCCCGAAGTCGTGGCAGAGGCCGATTTCTCGGGCTCTACCGCGGGCATTCTTGACTATGTCAGCCGCGAGCGCCCCGCACGGGCCATGCTGGTTACCGAATGCTCGATGGCCTCGAACATCTCGGACGCGCATCCGGAGGTCGAGTTCATCGGGCCGTGCAACATGTGTCCCTTTATGAAGAAAATCACCCTCGAAAAGGTGTTGTGGTCGCTGCACACGATGACAACGCAGATCGAGGTCGCGCCCGATGTCGCCGAGAAAGCGCGGCTGGCGGTGCAGCGGATGATCGACCTGTCGGCCCCGAAAGCCTGAGCGGATGGAGCGCACCGAGCGCGTCGTGATTGTCGGTGCCGGGCTCGGCGGGCTCTATGCCGCCCTGAGTCTGGCCCCGCGCCCGGTGCTGGTCATCTCGCCCGAGACGCTGGGGGAAGGGGCTTCCTCGGCCTGGGCGCAGGGCGGGATTGCCGCTGCCATGGCGTTGGGTGACAGCCCTGAAGCCCATGCCCGCGACACCCTTTCCGCCGGGGCGGGCACGGTCGATGCCGCGATTGCTGCGCTGGTCACCGGGGCTGCCCCCGGCCATATCCTTGATCTGACCGCTAAGGGCACGCCCTTCGACCGTGATGCAGAGGGGGGCTATATCCTTAACAACGAGGCTGCCCATTCCATGCCTCGCGTGGTGCGCGTCAAGGGCGATCAGGCGGGCCGGATGATCATGGAGACGTTGATCGCCGCGGTGCGCGCCACGCCCTCGGTGCAGGTGATGGAGCGCGTAGTGGCGCAAGGGCTGGTCGTGGAACAAGGCCGCGTGGTGGGTGTCGAACTCGCCGGGCTCACTGATGGCCGCGTCAGCCGGAAGCGCGCCTTGCGCGCACCTGCCGTGGTGCTGGCGGGCGGTGGCTCGGGCGGGCTGTATGCCATGACCACCAACCCGCCGCGCATTCGCGGGCAGGTGATGGGCATGGCCGCGCGCGCCGGGGCCGAGATGGCGGATATGGAATTCGTGCAGTTCCACCCGACCGCAATGGACGTGGGCCTTGACCCCGCGCCGCTGGCCACCGAGGCCCTGCGCGGTGAAGGTGCACGGCTGGTCAATGAGCGCGACGAGTTCTTCATGCAGGACGAACACCCGCAGGCCGACTTAGCCCCGCGTGATATAGTCGCGCGCGCGGTCTTCGCGCAGTCGCAGGCCGGGTTGCGCCCGATGCTCGATACGCGCGAGGCCATCGGGCCAGAGATCACGACGCGCTTTCCTGCTGTCTCCGAAGCTTGCGCCCGCGCGGGCATCGACCCGGTCCGCACGCCGATCCCGGTGGCGGCGGCGGCGCATTACCACATGGGCGGAGTGGCGACCGATGTGCATGGCCGTGCCTCGCTGCCGGGGCTCTGGGTCTGCGGCGAGGCGGCCTCGACCGGGCTGCATGGCGCCAATCGGCTGGCCTCGAACGGGGTGCTGGAGGCGCTTGTCTTCGCGCGCCTTGTGGCTGCGGATATACTGTCGAGCGGGAGGGCAGGGGACAGCACCGCCCCGCCGGTCACGCTCGATTTCGCGCCGGGCGGCGCGTCCTGTGATCCGCAGGCGGTTGCCGAGTTGCGCCGGATCATGACCACCCATGTCGGTGTGCGCCGCACCGGGGACGGCCTGCGCAAGGCGCTGCTGCGAGTGGCGGAATTGACCCGCGCCCATGCCGATTGCCCCGATTTTGCGAACATGGCCGCGACAGCAACCCTCATTGCCGCGTCGGCGTTCAGCCGACGCGAGAGCCGTGGCGCGCATTGGCGCGATGATTTCCCCACAAGCGACCCGGCGCAGGCGCAACGCTCGACGATCATGCTCGCCGGGGCCGAGCGGATCGCCGAAACATGTCAGGAGATGCAATGAGCGTCCAACCTCTCCCCGACCTGCTGCTGGAACCACTGGTGCGCGCTGCGCTGACCGAGGATCTCGGGCCTTCGGGCGATGTGACCACGCGGGCGGTCATTCCCCAAGGGCTGCGCTACAGCGCGCGGCTGAATGCGCGCGCGGCGGGCGTGGTCTCGGGCATGCAGCTTGCCGCCATGGCCTTCCGGCTGGTGGACCCGGCGCTCAAGGTCGAGACACTGCGCCCTGACGGCAGCGCGGTCGATGCAGGCACGACGCTGATGCGGATCGAGGGGGCAGCTGCCTCGATCCTCTCTGCCGAGCGCGTGGCGCTGAATTTCGCAGGCCGCCTTTCGGGCATTGCCACGCTGACGGCCGCTTTCGTGCGCGAGACAGAAGGCACCAGGACGCGCATCACCTGCACCCGCAAGACCACGCCAGGGCTGCGGCTGGTCGAGAAAGAGGCCGTGCTGCATGGCGGGGGCGCGGCGCATCGCTACGGGCTGTCGGACGCGATTCTGATCAAGGACAATCACATCGCGGCTGCGGGCGGTATTGCGGCGGTGCTGCAGGCGGCGCGGGCGCAGGCCAGCCACATGCGCAGGATCGAGATCGAGGTCGATACTCTGGCGCAGTTGGACGAGGTGCTGGCTGTCGGTGGGGCCGATGTGGTGCTGCTCGACAATATGGGCACCGAAATGCTGGCCGAGGCTGTCGCGCGGGTGGACGGGCGGCTTGTCACCGAGGCTTCGGGCAACATGCGGCTGGACCGCATCGCCGACGTGGCGCGGACCGGGGTGGATTTCATCTCGGTCGGCGCGCTGACGCATTCGGCACCAGTGCTCGATCTGGGGCTGGACTTCTAGCTCCCGTGCAGCCCCGCCGCGCCAGAGCCCGTCCACCTGCGGCAGGGACCGCACTGTGCTGTGACTTGAGCCCGGCGCGTGGGCAGGGTACGTCTGGGCGCGCAAAGTGGGACAGGACAGGTCGTGCGCCGAGGAATTGCCTTTACTGTGCTGATGCTGATGGCCGCGCCCTTGCGGGCACACCCGCATATCTTCGTCGATGTCGAACTGGCGGTCGTCTTCGATGATCAGGGTCAGCCAAAGGGGATCGAGATTGCCTGGGTCTATGACGAGTTCTTCTCGATGCTGCTGGTCTCGGATATGGGGCTGGACCCGGATTTCACCGGCACCGTCACCGAGGAGGAGCGCGCGGCGCTGGACGGTTTCGACATGAACTGGATCGAAGGGTACCACGGCGATACCCATGTTACCCAGGGGGGAGAGCCTCTTGCGCTGACTGGGCCGGTCGAGTGGAGTTCGGATTACTTCGACGGGCAGTTGCGCTCGCGTCATCTGCGCCATTTCCTCGACAGGCCCGACCCCGCGCAGGAATGGGCCGTCGCCGTCTATGACCCGACCTATTACACCAGTTACACACTTGTGGGACACCCGCAGATCAGGGGCCGCAGTGATTGCGTGGCTCGTGTCTTCGAGCCCGACTGGGACGCTGCCAGCGCGAATCTGGAGGCCGCGCTGGATGAATTGTTGGGCGCAGGTATGGATATCGAGGCCGATTTCCCGGCGGTGGGCGCGCTGTTCTCGGATGAGGTGAGGCTGACATGCGCCGCGCCCTGATCCTCCTCGCGCTGGCGCTCGTGGTCGTGCTGGCACTGCTCTGGCTTTCGGGGAACATGGCGCAGATCACGTCCTGGGCGATGGAGGCGCAGCGCGGGTTTCAGAACCGGATGGCGCAAGGGCTGCGCGCCTTGCGCGCAGGCGAACCCGGCGCGCTCGCGGGGTTCTGGGCGCTGTGCTTTGCCTATGGGTTTGTCCATGCTGTTGGTCCGGGGCATGGCAAGGTCTTGATCGGGGCTTATGGCGCCGGGGTCGAGGTTCCGCTGGGACGGCTGGTCGGGGTCGGGCTTGCGGCCTCGCTGGCGCAGGGGCTAAGCGCGATCGCGCTGGTCTATGCCGGGGTGCTGGTTTTTGACGCCTCGCGCGAGGCGTTGCAACTGACCGGCGATGTCTGGCTGGAGCGCGCGAGCCTGATTGCGATTGCGCTGATCGGGTTGTGGCTGATCGCCCGCGCCTTTCGGCGTGCGATGGCGCAGGGTTTCGCGCCGCCGGCGCTGGCGACGGCGGGCGGTCACGGCACCTGCTCGGATTGCGGCCATCGGCACGGGCCGGAATTGCATGAAGTGCAGGCGCTGAGCGGCTGGCGCGACACGCTGATGCTGATCGGTGCGATTGCGATCCGGCCCTGCACCGGCGCTCTGTTCGTGCTGCTCTTGACCTGGCGCATGGGTCTGGTCTGGCAGGGAATCCTCGGCGTATTGGTGATGGCGCTGGGCACCGCCTCGGTCACGATGGCTGTGGCCGCTACCGCCGTTCTTGCGCGCGAGGGAACTGTCGGGCGGCTGGCAGGAATGGAGCGAGCGCGGCGCCTGATGCCGGTCATCGAGGGGCTTGCCGGGCTGGTGATCGTGGCTTTGGCGTTGAACATGTTAAAAATATCCTGACACATCTTGCCGCGCGCACAGGCTTTGGCTAACCGGGCAGGATGCGTGCTTACTTCACACAGTTCCGGACCAATCTGCGCATGGTGCTTGCGCTGGGGCTGCCGCTGGCGGGCAGCCATCTGGCGCAATTCCTGCTGGCGGTGACTGACACGATCATGCTGGGTTGGTATGGCGTCGCCGATCTGGCCGCAGGCGTGATAGGAGCAGCGCTCTTCTTTGCGGTATTCACCTTCGGCAGCGGCTTCGCCAACGCCGTGATGCCGATAGTCGCCACGGCCGCCGCCTCGGAGGATGATACCGAAGTGCGCCGTGCAACGCGTATGGGTCTGTGGCTCTCTATCGGCTTCGGACTGGTGATGCTGCCGCTGTTCTGGTTTTCGGGCGCACTGCTGACGCTGCTGCGCCAGCCTGAAGACGTCGTACCGCTGGGTGAGGCCTATATGCGGCTCTTGGGCTTTTCGATGGTGCCTGCGCTGATCGTGATGGTGCTCAAGAATTATCTTGCGGCATTGGGTCGCCCGCAAGTTGCGCTCTGGGTCACGGTCGGGGCAGTGTTTCTGAATATCGCGCTGAACTGGATCTTCATTTTCGGCAATCTCGGCGTGCCGCAAATGGGCGTGCGCGGGGCCGCCATTGCCACCATTCTTGTCAGCCTTGTGACCGCAGCCGTGCTGGCGGTCTACTGCGCCGGAGCGGCACCCCTGAGACGCTATGCGCTGTTCCTGCGCTTCTGGCGGCCTGACTGGTCGGCAATGGGGCAGGTCTGGCGGCTGGGCTGGCCGATTGGGGTAGCGCTGGTTGCGGAGTCGGGGCTGTTTTCGGCGACTGCGATCATGGTCGGCTGGATCGGCACGCATGAACTTGCAGCCCATGGTATCGCGCTCGAGATCACGGCGATGCTGTTCATGGTGCATCTGGGGCTTTCCAACGCGGCAACCGTTCTGGTCGGGCGTGCGCGCGGGCAGCGCGATCAGGCGGCGCTTCGTGCCGGGGCCATGACCTCGGTGAGCGTCTCGATCCTCTTTGCGCTTCTGACCATGGCTGTCTATATAACGATGGGTCCGTTCCTCGTCGGCCTGTTCCTGTCACCCGATGAACCCGCGCGCGCGCAGATCATCGCTATCGGGGCCTCGTTCCTGATCGTTGCGGCGCTGTTTCAACTCGCCGACGGGGCGCAGGTTATGGCGATGGGGCTGTTGCGCGGGGTGCAGGATACGCGCGGGCCGATGCTGATTGCGGCCTTCAGCTACTGGTGCGTCGGTCTGCCCACAAGCTATGTGCTGGGCATTCGGCTTGATTATGGCGGCGAGGGGGTCTGGGCCGGGCTGGTGGTCGGGCTGTCGGTGGCCGCTCTTTTGCTGATGCTGCGCTTCTGGCGCGGCCCGGGTCGGGTGGAGGCGCAGCCGTGGCACGCATGATGGACGGGATTGACTGGCGCGCGCTTGCGATGGGGCTGGCGTTTGCGCTGATGTGGTCCTCTGCTTTCACCTCGGCGCGGATGATCGTGATGGACGCGCCGCCGCTTTATGCACTCAGCCTGCGGTTCCTGATTTCCGGGCTGATCGGGGTAGCGATTGCGCGCGCGCTGGGGCAAAGCTGGCATCTGACGCGCGGGCAGTGGCGTGCGGTGGTGATCTTCGGCATCTCGCAGAATGCGCTCTATCTGGGGCTGAATTTCGTGGCGATGCAGACGGTGGAAGCCTCGCTGGCCGCGATCATCGCCTCGACCATGCCGCTGCTGGTGGCGCTGGCAGGCTGGCTGTTCCTGCGCGAGTGGCTGCGTCCGCTGGCGCTGGCCGGTCTGCTTGCGGGTTTCCTCGGGGTCGCGTTGATCATGGGCGCGCGGCTTGGGGGCGGGGTGGATCTGTTCGGGGTGGCCCTCTGCGTTCTGGGCGTGATTTCGTTGACAGTGGCGACAATGGCCGTGCGCGGGGCCTCGGGGGCAGGCGGGAACCTGCTGATGATCGTAGGCATGCAGATGCTGGTGGGGTCGCTGGTGCTGATCGTCCCGGCGATGGTGCTCGAAGTACCCGAGGTGAACTGGACCTGGCGGCTGGTAGCGGCCTTCAGCTACACGGTGCTGGTGCCGGGTCTGGCGGCAACCTGGGTCTGGTTCGCACTGGTGGGGCGGATCGGGGCCGTGCGCGCGGCGAGTTTCCATTTCCTCAACCCGTTCTTCGGGGTTGCTGTGGCGGCACTTCTGCTTGGCGAGGCGCTGGGGATCTTCGACGTGATCGGAGTTCTGGTGATCATGGGCGGCATTTTGGCGGTGCAGCGGGCGCGCATTTCGTGAGGGGGGATTGAGGGATTCCTGTGCCTCAAACTCCCTGACCACTAAGCGGGACAGGTTTCCCCTGACTCGCCCCGCAGATATTGGCTCAAGGATGGGTATTCAGACGCTGAGATAGGCGTCCTCGACCTCGCGCGTGAACTCCGAGGGCGCGCCCTGCCAGGCGACCGCGCCGCGCTCGAGAATGACACAGCGATCCGCGAAGGGCAGGATCTCGGAGAGAGTCTTGTCCACGAGTAGGATCGACAGCCCTTCGGTTTTCAGCTTTGTGATAGCGGCCCAGATTTCGCGCCGGATCACGGGGGCGAGCCCCTCTGTGGCCTCGTCGAGCAGAAGCAGGCGCGGATTGGTCATCAGCGCGCGACCAATGGCGAGCATCTGCTGCTCGCCGCCCGAGAGCGTGGCGGCAAGCTGGGACTCGCGCTCCTGCAGCCGTGGGAACAGACCATGCACCCGCGCCATGTCCCAATAGCCCGGTCGGGCCGCGGCAACGAGGTTTTCGCTGACCGTCAGGTTCGGAAAACACCGCCGCCCCTCGGGGACCAGCCCCAACCCCAGCCGCGCGGCGCGGAAAGAGGGCCAGGTGCTGATATCCTGTCCGGCAAACCGCACGCGGCCCGCGCGCAGCGGAAGCATCCGACAGGCAGTGGCGATTGTGGTGGACTTGCCCATGCCGTTGCGGCCCATCAGCGCCACGGCCTCGCCCTCGGCGACATGCAGGCTGACCCCGAACAGCGCCTGCGAGGCACCATAGAAGACCTCCAGATCCTCGAGTTCGAGTAGCGCGCTCATGCCGGGGTCTCCTCGCCCAGATAGACTGCCCGGACCTGTGCATTGGCGCGGATCTCATCCACTGTGCCGGTGGCGATGATACGCCCGTAGACCAGTACCGAGATCCGGTCGGCAAGGCGGAAGACCGCGTCCATGTCATGCTCGACCAGCAGGATGGGGGCCTCGTCCTTGAGGTTCTGCAGGAAACTGACCAGCCGCGCCGTGCCCTCGGAGCCAAGCCCCGCCATTGGCTCGTCGAGCAGGAAACAGCGCGGCTTGAGCGCAAGCGCCACAGCAATTTCCAGCAGGCGGCGTTCGCCATGGCTGAGCACGGCGGCCTCGACCGAGGCGCGCGCATCAAGCCCCACGCGCGCGAGAATGGCGCGTGCTGTGTCACGCAGGCCCCGGTCACGCATCACGGGTTTGAGAAAGCGGTAGCTGTGGCCCTGCCGCGCCTGTAGCGCCAGCATGACATTGCGCTGCGCCGAGTATTCCGGGATCAGCGAGGAAACCTGAAAGCTGCGTCCGAGCCCAAGTGCCGCACGTTTGGCAACCGACAGACCGGTGATATTCTGCCCTTCCAGCCAGACCTCGCCCGCATCCGGCGCGATCTTGCCCGAGACCAGCCCCATCAGCGTCGATTTTCCTGCGCCATTGGGGCCGATCAGGGCGTGGGTTTCGCCTGGCATCAGCGTCAGCGATACATCGTCGGTTGCCTTGAGCGCGCCGAAGGCGCGCGACAGGCCGCGCAGATCAAGCACCGGATCAGCCATTCTGTGCCCTCCCTGCAATCAGCCCAATCAGCCCGCCGCGCGCAAACAGAACGACAGCCAGCAGCACGAGGCCCAGCCACAGTTTCCAGTGCTCGGTCAGCCCGCCAAAGAAAACCTCGAACCCCACCAGAATAGCTGCCCCCGCGACCGGGCCGAAAAGCCGCCCCACACCGCCCAGGATAATGATCACGATCAATTCGCCCGACATGGTCCAGGCCATCATGGCGGGGCTCACAAAGCGGGTCAGGTCGGCCATCATCGCGCCGGCAAGCCCGGTGATCATTCCTGACAGGATGAAGCCCACCAGCTTGATGCCGAAAGGCGAGATGCCGATGGCCGCCGCGCGGTCTGGGTTCTGGCGGATCGCCATCAGCGCCGCGCCGAAGCGCGCCGCGCGCAGCATGGCGAAGATGACAAGCGCAACCATCAGCACGCCATAGGAGATCAGGAACAAATCCCAGGGGCGCGCCGTGTTCAGCCCGGGAAACTGGTTGCGCACAAATATGGGCAGCCCGTCCTCGCCACCATAGGCGGGCCATGAGAGCGTGAAGAAGAATCCCATTTGCGCGAAGGCCAGCGTGATCATGATGAAGAAGATCCCGGAGGTGCGCAGGGAAAGCGCGCCCACAATGGCCGCGATGGCCCCGGACAGCACCATCGCTATCGCCCAGATCACCAGCATCTGGTTGGTGCCGGGGATGCCCGCAAGGATGGGCGTTCCGTTGAAGGCGTGATGCGCCGCGATACCGGCAACATAGCCCCCGAGGCCAAGATAGAGCGCATGTCCGAAAGAGACCATGCCGCCCAGCCCCAGCGCGATGTTCAACCCGACCGCCGCAATCGCAAGGATCGCGATTCGGGTCGCCAGCGTGATGATGAAGGGCTCGTTCGCCATCAGCGCCCAGAGTGGCACTCCGAAAAGGGCCAGCGCCATGAGCGCATTGAGCAGCCATTCCTTGCGCGTGTTATCCATGAGCGGGGAACAATCCTTTCGGGCGGAAGATCAGCACCAGCGCCATGAGCAGATAGATCAGCATCGAGGCCAGCGCGGCCCCGGTCCCTGCGGCGGCGGAGGCATCGAAGATGGTGGCAAAGACGCGCGGCAGCAGGAAGCGGCCCATCGTGTCGATCACGCCCACCAGAAGCGCGCCGACCATGGCGCCCTTGATTGACCCGATGCCCCCGATCACGATGACCACAAAGGCCAGGATCAGCACAGGCTCGCCCATGCCCACCTGCACCGACTGGATGGCCCCCACCAGCGCGCCCGCCAGCCCCGCCAGCGCTGCACCGAGTGCGAAGACGACCGTATAGAGCACGCGGATATTGACCCCCAGCGCCGCAATCATCTCGCGGTCTGACTCCCCGGCGCGAATGCGGATGCCGAGCCGCGTCTTCGTGATCAGCAGCCACAGCCCGACCGCCACGGCAATGCCGAAGCCGATCAGCGCAAGGCGATAGAGCGAATAGTCCACGATTCCCAAATTGACCGTGCCGCGCAGCACCGGAGGAACGTTGAGATAGAGCGGGAAGGGGCCGAATATCAGCCGCATCGCCTCGGACAGGATCAGGATCAGCGCGAAGGTGGCCAGCACTTGATCAAGGTGGTCGCGTGCATAGAGCCTCCGAATCACGACGACCTCGATCAGCGCCCCCGCCGCCGCCGCGGCTGCGATCCCGCCCGCAAGCCCCAGCCAGAAATTGCCCGTGGCGCTGGCAATGGCCGCACAGAGGAAAGCCCCGATCATGTAAAGCGACCCGTGCGCGAGGTTGATCAGCCCCATAACGCCGAAGACCAGCGTCAGCCCGGCTGACATCAGAAACAGCATCAGGCCGAATTGCACGCCATTGAGCATTTGCTCGAGAAACAGCGCGAGTGTCATGGGTACCCCCGGTAACAGGATTTGGGGCTACCTCGGAACGCTACCGGGCAGCAGGACATATCTGGCTCACGCAGGGAGGTTGCGCGATTGAATTGGAAGAATACAGCTTAAGGTCATGGGGATTTCCCTGCTGGTCGAGTCTTTTCGCGAGTTTTGCTCAAGTTGCAGCAAAAATCAAATGTTTTAGGCATGAAATTTCAGGCTTGAAGCAATCATGGCTGACCGAAAGGTGCCAATATGTGGCCTGCAGCCTTGCGCTCAAGGATCAAGCAAGGCGTTCGCAAGCGGGCTTTTCGGGTCTTCCAGACCGGCGATCACATCGAAATGGTGCCGCGTCCCATCGACCACCAGCCGCGTGTCACCGCCCCAGGCCTCGCGCAACAATGCCGACTGGCGCAGGAATTCGGGCCGCTCATGCCCGCCAACCCAGATCGTGACCGGAATGCCGGGCACCGGATGCTGCAGGGCGGGGCTTTCGGAGCGGGCCGTCTCGGGGGTCAGGTGCAACTGCTCGTTCATCTCTGAAAGCAAGAGCGGGCGCAGATCATGCACTCCAGAAATCGACAGGACATGCGCAATCCGCGCCCGAGCGCCCAGCGCAACATCCGGGCATAGCATGCGCGTCACCAGATGCCCGCCCGCCGAATGGCCGCTCAGACGGATCGGCCCCGGAACTCTTGCTGCCGCGCAGTCGATGGCCTGTGCGATCTGCGCCGTGATCTGCGGCAGGCGCGCCTCGGGGGCCAGCGTGTAGCCTGGCAGCGCCACGGCCCAACCCTGCGCAATCGGCCCGGCCGCAAGATGGGACCAGTAGCTTTTGTCAAAGCGCAGCCAGTAACCGCCATGAACGAAGACCACCAGCCCGCGTGGCGCCCCTTCGGGCAAGAACAGGTCAAGCCGCGCGCGAGGGCTGTCGCCATAGGCAATATCTGTCTCGCCGCGCGCGTGCTCACGGAATGCAGCCGCACAAGCCGCCCAGAGGTCCGTATAGGCCTCTGCGCCCTCGATATGGGGCGCATTGGCCAGCGCATCGTTCCAGTCAATCCCGTCCAAGCGTTCAGTCTTCATTCCAGCCCCGCGATATGCCTGTCAAACACGGTCCGTGCCCGCGCCCAGACCCCTTCATCCAGCTGGTCAAGCGTCATCAGGTGCGGCAGCAATTGTGCCGCAAAGTCGTACGATGATTCCACTGGTAGAAGCGAGGGCAGATTGTCGATTGCCATCACATCGAGTGGTGGCTGTCCGGCGACACGCAGCACGGGCTGGGCCCAGTTGGTCGCATGATCATATACCTTGATCGGCGAGAAATCCGAGTCCGGGTCGCAAGCGATGTCGCCGATGACCCGCAACGCGCGCGGGGCGCGCGTTGCCTCGGCAGGCACGAAGACAGGCGTTCCGGGGCGCGCGAGGATGCAGTTGAGAAAGACGTCATGCGTCAGCACTTCCGGAAAGGGGCCGCCATGCGCCGTCTCGGCCATGTCCCATTCGGTGAGCGGCAAACCGAGGCTGCGGCAAAAGTCGCCCGCGCCTGCGCCCACGCGTCCCAGCGCTCCGATAATCAGCATGCGCGGGGGCGTCAGCCCGTCGAGCGCCTGCGCGACCGTGTCCTGCATCGCGCCCTGATCGGCGAAACGCGAAACGGGCGCACAGAGGCCACCACGCGCCTGCGCGCCGTAGGCCAGCAGCGCGACTGCTGCGCCCGCGTATCCCGCCCAGTAGCCAAAGGCCGCCACGCGCCGCCCGTCGGCATCGCTGAGGTATTCCAGATCATAAAGCACCCCGCCCCCGGCGCGGAAGCGCGCCAGCAGCACCTGTCCGGCGGGCTGGCCCTTGAAGGCGTGACCGAAGAGGATATGGCGGTGCCGCAGCGGCGTGCCATTCGCAGGCAGTTCCTTCAGCCCGAAGATGATCGCGTCCTGGGGTGCATCCGGCCAGCTTGCAAAAGGGGCCGCCTCCGCCCCGGCATCGAGATATGGCTGCACCGGCAAGGCGCGCTGCGGGCTTTCCTCGATGGTCACGCGAATGCCAAGATCGACCAGCGCGCGCACACCATCGGGCGTGATGCCGACGCGCTCTTCCTGTGGCCGCTGCTCGGCCCTGACCCAGAGATGCGTCATGAGCCGGCCTTTCCGAAAACCTCGCGCAGGATTGCGTCAAGTGCTGTCGCATCCGCATCGGTGAAAGCATCGGGCCGGTCGCTGTCAATATCCAGAACACCGATCAGCGCGCCTTGCGCGTCACGCACGGGCAGCACAAGCTCCGAGCGGGTCGAGCTGGCGCAGGCGATATGGCCGTCGAACGCCTCGACATCCGGCACGAGCTGTATCTCGCCCGTGCGTGCGCAGGCTCCGCAAACACCGCGCGAAAACGGGATCACCAGACAGCCATGCCCGCCCTGATAGGGGCCGATTTTCAGCACGTCCGGTTCAGTGACACGGTAGAACCCGGTCCAGTCGAACCGGTCATCGGCATGATGTATCTCGCAGGCGAGTGTTGCCATCAGCGCCACAGTATCCGTCTCGCCCTCGGTCAGCGCGCGGATACGGGCGCGCAATCCGTCGTAGTCGGTCATGTGCTTCCCTCTCACAGGTGCCGGAGCGCGCAGCCGCGACGCGCCCGCGCCCCCCTCGATGGGGGGCAAGGGCGCTTCCCCTCACGCGATTTCCACCGCCACTGCCGTGCCTTCGCCACCGCCGATGCAGATCGCCGCCACCCCGCGCTTCAACCCCCGCGCCTCAAGCGCGTTGATCAGCGTCACCATGATCCGGGCCCCCGAGGCTCCGATTGGATGGCCCAGTGCGCAGGCCCCGCCATTGACGTTCACCACATCGCGCGGCAAGGACATCTCATGCATGAAGGCCATCGGCACCACCGCAAAAGCCTCGTTCACTTCCCACAGATCCACATTCGACACGCTCCAGCCCAGCCGGTCCAGAAGCTTTCGCGCGGCTGGCACCGGTGCGGTCGTGAACCAGCCGGGCGCTTGGGCGTGGCTGGCATGGCCACGGATCCAAGCTCGTGGCGTCGCGCCCAGCCGCTCGGCTGCCGCATCGGACCCCAGCACCAGTGCCGCAGCACCGTCCGAGATCGACGAGGCATTCGCTGCCGTCACGGTCCCATCCTTGCGAAAGGCCGGTTTGAGATGCGGGATCTTCTCGGGCCGTGCGCTCTTGGGCTGCTCGTCCTCCGCGACAACCACCTCACCCTTGCGGCCCGTCAGCGTCACTGGCGTGATCTCGCGTGCAAAGTCCCCCGAAGCCTGCGCGTCCAGCGCGTTTGACAGCGAGCGCAGGGCATATTCGTCCTGCGCTTCGCGCGTGAACTGGAAATGCGTCGCGCATTCCTCGGCGAAGGTGCCCATCAGACGGCCTTTGTCATAGGCGTCTTCCAACCCGTCGAGAAACATGTGGTCGATCACCTGCCCATGCCCGAGCCGCGCGCCCGCGCGCATTTTCGGCAACAGATAGGGGGCCTCGCTCATGCTCTCCATCCCGCCCGCGATCATTACTTCGGTCGTGCCCAGCGCGATCTGGTCATGCGCGACCATCGCGGCCTTCATACCTGAGCCGCACATCTTGTTGAGCGTCGTCGCGGGCACGCCTTCGCCCAGCCCGGCCTCGAACCCGGCCTGACGCGCCGGGGCCTGTCCCTGTCCTGCCGGAAGGACACATCCCATCAGCACCTCTTCCATCTCCGAGGCTGACAGCCCGGCATTGGCTAGCGCCCCGGAGATCGCTGCGCCTCCCAGCCGCGCCGCCGCCACTCCGGCGAACACGCCTTGCAAGCCGCCCATCGGCGTGCGCGATGCTCCGAGAATTGCAACCTGGCCCATATGTCGCCCCCATTGTTCTGTCGCAGCAAGAAGTTGGTAATCTTTGCCAGATACTCTCCTCAAAACCAAGCACAAGAAAGGGGTTCTGATGCAGGTCAGCTTTGGTCGCGCCGGTGAGGCGTTGGTCGTGTCAGTGCAGGAAACGCGGCTCGATGCTGCCGTCGCGCTTACATTCAAGGACATGATCCGCGATGCCATGGAACTTTCGGGCACCCCGGTCATTCTGGACCTCTCGCGGGTCGAGTTTCTCGACAGCAGCGGGCTTGGTGCCATTGTCGGCGTGATGAAGCTTCTCGGCCCCGACCGCCCGCTGGAAGTCGCGGCCCTGTCCGGCAGCGTGCGCAAACTGTTCCGCCTGACGCGCATGGACACAGTGTTTCGTATCCACGACCATGTTCCGCAAACCGAGGCCATCAGCGCCGCCGAGTAGCGGCGCGTGCTGCGGCTCATGCAAGTATGTCTTGAAGGTCGGGAGGCTGGAAGGGGGACATGATGACGGACCGCCACAAGGTCCTGCGCCTGGAATGCCAGGGCAAGCTTGACGATATCCGTTGCACCTTACGCGACCTCGACCGCTATCTCGGTACATGCGCTATCCCGTCCGAGTGGGCAGAGGATCTCAATCTGGTTCTGGCCGAGGTGATGACGAATATCGTCCGGCACGGCTACCCGAAAGAGCCCGGGACAATCGCGCTGCAGCTTCTCCAGACCGATCACGCGCTGGAATGCCATATCATTGATCAGGGCATCGCATTCGACCCGTCCCTGCTGGGTCAGATTGCACCGGACCCGTCCGAGTTGAACGAGGGCGGCTATGGATGGTTCATTATCCGCAACCTGACACGCAAGGTCAGCTACCAGCACAGGAATGGCCAGAATATCCTGTGCTTCACGATCCCGATTGATGCGTCGAGTCGCGCCCCGCGCTGATCTGCCGAATGAGGGCGTCAGACAGACATATTGCCGCGCGGCATCCTGAGCATGTCAGTCACGCGGCGCGAGAGGATCAGTTCAGAGCAATCTGGAGCGGATAGTGCCCGTCGCGAAAGTCGCCGAAAATCTCTGAGAGGTCGGGGTGTTCGACTGGTTCGCCCGTGTCGTCCAGAATCAGGTTCTGCTCAGACACATAAGCAACGTAGAAATTTTCGTCATTCTCCGCGAGCAGATGGTAATAGGGCTGATCCTTGCGCGGGCGGCTCTCTTCGGGAATGGCGCGATACCATTCCTCGGTATTGGAAAAAGCTGGGTCGACATCAAAGATGACACCCCGAAAGGCGTGGCGCCGATGACGGACGACCTGCCCAAGATGATATTTTGCGAGGCGGTTTTCCATGCCATTTCACTAACGCGAGCTTAACGCATTTGAAAGCGATAAGTCCATCGCGTTGCCTGAACTTGCGGGAAACAATCTGTCGAAGGTAGCACAACAAACGCGATTCTCCTGTCTTGGCCCACTGGTTGCGCACGCATTGGCGCAAGGTGCGTTGCGCCCGGCCCCCGGCATGATAGAACAGGAAGAACATCAAAGCCGGTGCCCGCCCACCAACAGGCTACGCGGTCTGGCTATCGCGACTGGAGAGAGGAGTTCCCATGACCAATGTCGTTATCGTTTCCGCAGCCCGTACGGCCGTCGGCTCATTCGGAGGCGCTTTTGCCAACACCCCGGCACATGACCTTGGCGCGGTGGTGCTTGAGGCGGTGGTCGCGCGCGCGGGTGTCGACAAGGCCGAGGTGTCCGAGACCATTCTCGGGCAGGTGCTGACCGCCGGGCAGGGCCAGAACCCTGCGCGTCAGGCGCATGTCAATGCGGGCCTTCCGATCGAGTCGGCGGCATGGTCGCTCAATCAGGTCTGCGGCTCGGGGCTGCGGGCGGTCGCGATCGGGGCGCAGCATATCCAGCTTGGCGACGCCGCCATCGTGCTTGCGGGCGGGCAGGAAAACATGACCCTTTCGCCGCATGTCGCACATCTGCGCGCGGGCCAGAAGATGGGTGACATGAAGATGATCGATTCCATGATCCGTGACGGGTTGTGGGACGCGTTCAACGGCTATCACATGGGCCAGACCGCCGAGAATGTCGCCGAAAAATGGCAGATCACCCGCGAGGAACAGGACGCCTTTGCCGTGGCCAGCCAGAACAAGGCCGAGGCTGCGCAGAAGGCGGGTAAATTCGCCGATGAGATCGCGCCCTTCACCGTCAAGACCCGCAAGGGGGATATCGTGGTCGAGAATGACGAGTATATCCGCCACGGCGCGACGATGGAGGCAATGCAGAAACTCCGCCCGGCCTTTACCAAGGATGGCACTGTGACCGCCGCCAATGCTTCGGGGCTGAATGACGGCGCGGCAGCGGTCATGCTGATGAGTGCTGAAGAGGCCGAAAAACGCGGACTCACGCCACTGGCGCGGATCGCCAGCTATGCGACCGCTGGTCTGGACCCGTCGATCATGGGGGTCGGGCCGATCCATGCCAGCCGCAAGGCGCTGGCCAAGGCTGGGTGGAAACCCGAGGATCTGGACCTGATCGAGGCCAATGAAGCCTTTGCTGCGCAGGCCTGTGCCGTCAACAAGGATATGGGTTGGGATGTGGAGAAGGTGAACGTCAATGGCGGCGCAATTGCCATTGGCCACCCCATCGGGGCGTCGGGCTGCCGCATCCTGAACACCTTGCTTTTCGAGATGCAGCGTCGTGATGCCAAGAAGGGTCTGGCAACGCTTTGCATCGGTGGTGGCATGGGTGTCGCCATGTGTCTCGAGCGGTGAGTGGCTGCTGCTTGCGTAATAATCTTGCGCAAGCGGCGCAGCTTCTGTAGCAATTGTTTCGAGACATAGAATTCCAGGCAGGAGGGGATCAGAATGGCACGAGTGGCATTGGTCACGGGCGGATCGCGCGGCATTGGCGCGGCCATTTCAAAGGCGCTCAAGGCGCAGGGCTGCACAGTGGCCGCGACCTATGCGGGCAATGATGACGCGGCGGCGAAGTTCACTGAAGAGACCGGCATCAAGACCTATAAGTGGAACGCGGCGGATTATGACGCGTCCAAGGCCGGGATCGCGCAGGTCGAGGCAGATCTGGGCCCCATCGACATCGTGGTGGCCAATGCCGGGATCACCCGCGATGCGCCCTTTCACAAGATGTCGCCCGAACAGTGGAAAGAGGTGATCGACACCAACCTGACCGGCGTGTTCAACACTATCCATCCGGTCTGGCCCGGGATGCGCGAGCGCAAGTTCGGGCGTGTCGTCGTGATTTCGTCGATCAATGGCCAGAAAGGCCAGTTCGGTCAGGTGAATTACGCGGCCACGAAGGCGGGCGATATCGGTATCGTTCGCAGCCTTGCGCAAGAAGGCGCGCGGTTCAACATCACGGCGAATGCGGTCTGCCCTGGCTACATCGCAACCGAGATGGTGATGGCGGTGCCCGAGAAGGTGCGCGAGGCGATCATTGGCCAGATCCCGGCGGGGCGTCTGGGCGAGCCCGATGAGATCGCGCGCTGCGTGGCGTTTCTTGTTGCGGACGAGGCAGGGTTTGTCAACGGTTCGACGATCAGCGCCAACGGGGCGCAGTTCTTCGCCTGACCCCGCCTGCCCGCGCGAGATCGCGCCCCACCCACCCGCCCGCGCGGCCTCGCGCGGACAGCGCTGCGGTCTGGAAGCCGGTTCTCGTCGCTGCTGGCAACATCAGGAAATGCGCAATGGCGGCGCGGCAAGAGCAGGCGCTGCCCGCGTGAAAAGCGCGCAGACCCCTGTGATACCTGCCTGGAAATAGCAAACCCGGCCGAAGTGGCCGGGTTTTGTTTCTTCCAGGGCCTATTGCAAGACGGGCCTGCGTCCTAACGCGCCGACTCAATGGGCCGCGCGCGGGCTTTCCCTGCCTGACTCGGCTGTCAGTCGGGCCAGGCGTGAGGCTTCCTCGGCGGCTTCGTCCCAGTCGATCGGGGTCGGCTCGTTCACCAGCGCGTGGCGCAGCACGTCGGAGACATGGGCAACTGGGATGATTGTCAGACCCTCCTTCACATTGTCGGGGATCTCGGGCAGGTCCTTGGCGTTCTCTTCAGGGATCAGGACTGTCGTGATCCCGCCGCGCAGCGCCGCCAGCAGCTTTTCCTTCAGCCCGCCGATGGCCAGCACATTGCCGCGCAGGGTCACCTCGCCGGTCATGGCGATATCCTTGCGCACCGGGATCTGGGTCAGCACTGAGACGATGGAGGTCACCATGGCCACGCCTGCGCTTGGCCCATCCTTGGGTGTGGCGCCTTCGGGCACATGCACATGGATGTCGAGCGTGTCGAAGCGCGGCGGCTTGACCCCGATTTGTGGCGCGATGGAGCGCACGAAGGAATTGGCCGCGTCGATCGATTCCTTCATCACATCGCCCAGCTTGCCGGTGGTTTTCATCCGGCCCTTGCCAGGCAAGCGCAACGCCTCGATCTGCAGCAGATCGCCGCCCACCTGCGTCCAGGCCAGCCCGGTGACAACGCCGATCTGGTCTTCCTTCTCGGCCAGCCCGAATTTGTGCCGCGGTACGCCCAGGAAATCGGCCAGATTGTCGCGCGCGACGATCACCTTTGCGGTTTCCTTCTTTACGATCTTGGTCACGGCCTTGCGCGCGATCTTGTTCAACTCGCGTTCCAGATTGCGCACCCCGGCCTCGCGGGTATAGCGGCGGATCACTTCCATGATGGCTGCATCGGAAATCGTCAGCTCGCCCTTGCGCAGCCCATGATTCTTGATCGTCTTGGGCAGCAGGTGGCGGCGCGCGATTTCCAGCTTCTCATCCTCGGTATAGCCCGACAGCGGAATAATCTCCATCCGGTCCAAGAGCGGCGACGGCATGTTGTAGCTGTTCGCCGTGGTCAGGAACATGACATTCGAGAGGTCATATTCCACTTCCAGATAGTGATCGACAAAGGTCGAGTTCTGTTCCGGGTCCAGCACTTCGAGCATGGCCGAGGCCGGGTCGCCGCGGAAATCCTGCCCCATCTTGTCGATCTCATCGAGCAGGATCAGCGGGTTGGTGGTCTTGGCTTTCTTCAGCGCCTGAATGATCTTGCCGGGCATCGAGCCGATATAGGTGCGCCGATGGCCGCGGATCTCGGATTCATCACGCACGCCGCCAAGCGAGATTCGGATGAATTCACGCCCCGTGGCCCTTGCGACCGAGCGGCCCAGCGAGGTCTTGCCCACGCCCGGAGGGCCCACAAGACACATGATCGGGCCCTTGAGCTTGGCCGAGCGAGCCTGCACGGCGAGATACTCGACTATGCGTTCCTTGACCTTTTCGAGGCTGTAGTGATCGGCATCAAGGATGTCCTGCGCGCGGTTCAGGTCCTTCTTGACGCGGCTTTTCACACCCCAGGGGATCGAAAGCATCCAGTCGAGATAATTGCGCACCACTGTGGCCTCGGCCGACATGGGCGACATGGACTTGAGCTTCTTCAGCTCGGCTTCGGCCTTGTCGCGCGCCTCCTTGCTCAGCTTGGTGGCCGCGATACGCTCTTCCAGTTCCTTGATTTCGTTCTGGCCGTCCTCGCCGTCGCCGAGTTCCTTCTGAATGGCCTTCATCTGCTCATTCAGGTAATACTCGCGCTGGGTGCGCTCCATCTGGCTTTTCACGCGGCTCTTGATCTTGCGCTCGACCTGCAGCACTGACAATTCGCCCTGCATCAGCCCGTAAATCTCTTCCAGCCGTTGCGCCGTGTTGCCGGTCTCCAGAAGCTTCTGCTTCTGCGCTACATCCGCGCCCAAATGCCCGGCAGCCAGATCGGCCAGAACTGACGGATCGCTGGCTTCGGCGATCGCGGTCAGCGCCTCGTCGGGAATGTTCTTGCGGACCTTGGCATAACGTTCGAATTCGTTCTGCACCGAGCGCATCAGTGCCTTGATCGCGGCGGGGTCGCCCTCTTGCTCGGGCAGCAGCGTGGCCTCTGCCTCAAAAAACTCTTCATTCGGGGCGAAGCTGTCAATGCGTACACGATTCTGCCCCTCGACCAGTACCTTGACCGTACCATCTGGCAGCTTGAGCAGTTGCAGTACATTCGCCAGTACACCGACGCGGAAGATATCTTCCTCGCCCGGGTCTTCCTGCGCATGATCCTTCTGCGACACCAACAGGATCTGAGACTCCCCGGCCATCACCGCTTCCAGCGCACGCACGGATTTTTCGCGGCCGACAAAGAGTGGCACGATCATGTGCGGAAACACCACCATATCGCGCAGCGGCAGGACGGGGTGGCGGGTGACATCGGTCATTCTGCGATCCTCGGTTCGAATGCGTGGGTTGCCGCTAATCTGTGGGCTGGCGGGGCGATTTTCAAGCCGTCATTATGGGCTGGCGGAGCTGACATCGGCGCTGTCGTGATGACAGGGGCAATGCGGCAAGGGTATGACCGCGATGTGGCGGGGGCTCACGAAGTGACGCGTTGTGGCCTTGTGCACCGGGTCTGCGCGAAGGACCGGTCCTTGCGTGCAAGGCGCATCCGGACACTGCATATGAAGACGGGGTTCCGGAGAACCGGAACCCCCACTCACCCACGTGCCCTTCACATCACGGGAAGCTAAGACTCCGGTCATCCTGACCAGGTGACTCGAGTATCCCGAAAGCGCCGCCGTCGGGCAAGCCCAAAGTCTCGCGTATTTTAGCGTTCCTGTTAACCTTCGGCTGCGTCAGTCGTAGACGCTTTCCTTGCCGAAATGCCGTGTCAGCAGATAATAGACCACCGCGCGATACTTGTTGCGCTCGGAGCGGCCATATTGCTCCATCACCGCGTCGATGGCGTCGCGCAATTCCTGACCGTCGGGCAGACCGAGTTTCTTCATCAGGAAATTGCGCCGCACCGTGTCAAGCTCGTGTTGCTGGGTCATCGCGACAGTGCTGGCATCGGCATTGTAGATCGAGGGTCCGCAACCGATCGTGACCTTGCGCAAAAGCTCCATATCCGGTTCGACCCCGATCTTCTCGCGCAGGTCTCTGGCATAGCGTTCGATCAATTCGTCCCGACGTCCCATAAGATACTCCCTATTCATTGTTCTGACAGACTGGGGCGCGACAAATTGCGCCGATCAGAGATTGAAAGAAAACCCGCGCAAAACCAAGCAAAATCGACCCGTTCAGGCCGGGACTACAGCGCACGCAAAAGCTGAGGTGTCGGCCAGCCATCGGCGGGCATGCCTAGTTGAGCCTGCACATCCTGCACGGCGGCGCGGGTATTGGCCCCAAGAATGCCGTCAATGCCGCCGACATCGAACCCGCGCCGCGTCAGCCGTTCCTGCAACTGGCGCATCTGGTCCTGATTGAGCCCCTGTTCGGGGTTGCCAGCCTGATAAACCGGCGCGCCCATCAGCCGGGTGGCGAAATAGGCTGCCGTGGTGACGTAGATGAAGCTCTGGTTCCATTCGAACAGCGTACGATAGTTGTGGAACACCATGAAGGCCGGGCCACGATGGCCCTGCGGCAGGATGATCGAGGCGCGCAGATTGCCCGCAGGCAGGCTGCCATGGGTGGGGCGCACGCCCATTTGCTGCCACTGGCTCACCGACAGTTCGGTGCGCAATCCTGTCTGACGCAGGTCCAGCCCCTGCGGAATTGCGACCTCGTGCATCCATGGCTCATTCGCGCGCCAACCCTTGCCGCGCAGCATGGCGGCTGCAGAGAGGAGTGCATCGGGGGCCGAGCGCTGTAGGTCGATCCGTCCGTCGCCATCACCATCCACCGCGTAACCGATGATATCCGAGGGCAGTTTCTGCACCATCCCGATCTCGCCCGCCCAGGCCCCACGGGTGGTGCGCGGGTCCATCATGCCGCGGCGATACATCTCGAGCGCGGCAAAGACCTGCGGGCGGAACAGTTCGGGGCGGCGGCAGTCATGGGCCAGCGTGACCAATGCATTGACCGTGTTGAAATCGCCCTGATTGGCCCCGAAATCGGTCTCGAACGCCCAGAAAGCCAGCAGGATCCCCGGTGGCACGCCATAGTCGCGCTGCGCGCGGTCGAACACCGCGCGGTGACGGTCGTAATTGGCGCGCCCGGCATTCATCCGGTTCTGCGAGATCAGCGCGCGAGAGAAATCCAGAAACGGGCGCTGGAAGATCCCCTGTCGGCGGTCAGCATTGATTACGGCCTGATTGCGCTGGACCCCCCGAAAGAATGACTCGATCAGCGTCTGGTCCTGCCCACGATTGGCCGCCTCGCTGCGCAACCCGTTCACAAACGCCCCGAAATCGCCCCCGCAAGATTGCGCCTGCGCCGTTGTGGCGGCTGCAAGACCCAGCGTGAGAGTAAGTATCTTGAGACTGCGCATGATGCCCCCTGAAAATCGATGTCTGCGACGTTAACCGACACGCCAGAAGGTGAAAATGGTTTTTTCGTGAGTGCGGCTGGCGCTTGTCCGTTCCGTAATCTGCATCGCACGATCACCGGCTGCCATGCCGCTCACATCACGAAAAAACACGCACTCATGAAACTTCTATGAAATGTGCGGCGTTACCTCCTCGAAGAAAGTGGAGAGTCGCACATGAACTTCTTTGTTCTTTTCCTGGGTTTGTTTGGCCTTTTTGGTTTTGGTTCCCGGTCAGGCAGCGGCAGCGGCTCAAGCCGTCCCGACGAGCTGCAAGACGAGGCCCTCGTCATGGACGACGCCATGATGGATGACGACATGGCGGGCGACGACATGATGGGTGCACCCGGTGACATGGACGGTCCCGATCCTGCCGAGCTGGGCGAGGTGATGGTCATGAACGGCGCGGCGATTCTGAACGTGGCTGCATTCATCGAGAACACGGATGATGGTTTCGGGGCCGTTCTGGCGGCACTGAATCTGCCGCAATCGATGATGATTGACCGTTCGGATTTGTTGGACGGGATCGCACAGTTTCAGGACGGACTTGACAGTGGCCAGCCCCTTGATGGCGCGCTTGAGCACCTGGCTGGCGCGCTTGAGTCAGGCATTCTGGCGAATCGGGGATCGCTGGCGGAGGGCTTTGGCAACATCTTTGCTGCGCTTGACGCAGAAGAAGCGTTTGCGGATTTCGTCAACGTGCGCCTGCCCGAGATCGTCGCAGAGACTGAAGCACGTTTCGCCCCGCCCGACGGCGTGGAACTGGACGCGCTGTCGCAGCAATTGCTGCAGAATGTGATCGAGATCCAGATCAACGGCGCGATTGTCTTCGAGGCGCTGGGCGCGGTTGATGAGCTGGCAGGGTTCGGACTCGAGCTAAACGACCCGACGCTCGACCCGGCAGGCCTCGATTTCTCTGCGCTCGGGCTTGCCGAGTTTGCGAATGACGCTGTTGGCGCGGTTTCGAACCTCGCAGGGCCTGCTGTGGCAGACATCCTTGCCGCTCTCGATCAGGCGATGATGGATGACGACATGGCGGGCGACGACATGGCGGCCGACGGCGTGATGGATGACAGCATGATGGGCGACGGAATGATCGACTACGAGGCCTTCGCCGAGATGCTCATGAAGGAACCTGACCTCGGGGATGATGCGGCAGTCATCGATGATGAGGACATGGCGTCGGAGATGACTGTTTGCTGACCCGTGGTGAGTGCGAGGAGCGAGCGGCCTTTTGCTGTCTTGCCTCTCGCGCTGGCACCGAAACCGGTGCCGCAGCCAGCGCGCCCAGCAAGCTGCCCTGAAGGCAACAGCACGCAAATCAATCACCCAAATCAGAGGGCTTTAGATGCTAGAGTTCAGAGTTGCTTTTTCAGACGCAAAGACTGTGCATAGCGATGACACTGTGATCGAGAGTTGGCGGGTGCGAACACAGTCTCGTGATGCTCTGGTCCGCATGGGACCCTGCGCGTTGCTCAATATCCATGACCTCGCTGCAGGCTGTTTCTCGCAGCATTTCATGCCTTATCAGACATGTCCGAGAGACGATGTGCCTGTGACTTTTACCGACCGCGCGAAGCGCGGACCCAGTCGATGATCTCGTCTATATTCGCGGGAGTTGCGAGGTCACATTGCGACAGGTTCTGGGTCAGGTTCAGTGTGATGCCAGTCTTGCCGGCCGCAAAAGCCTCGGCAACCGTACCGCTGGAGATTCCGGTGGTCACATTGCGTAGGTCAGAGACGTCCTGGCAGAGATGCATGACATTGCCGCCCCCACTCCACCAGACGCGATCCTCGCCGACCAATTGGGTGACCACTTGCGACTCCACTGCGGCCTGTTCCTGCGAGAGCGGCGTGAAGTCGATGCCGATCACAGTCGCCACGACGGCCACAACCACTGCCGCCCCCCCGGCAATGCCCTTTTGCTTGCTGTCCATATCCTTGTTCAGGAAGATCATGATGATCAGCGGCAGGAAGGCTACGAGCGTCATAAACGCGCCGAGCTGGTTCTGGATGAAGAACTTGACCGGCTCTCTTTCGGATGCGGGATCAAGCCGGTTGGCCTGTTTCCAAAGCAGATTGCCGCCGACGGCCAGCAACCCGATCACAGCGACGAAGCCGAGCAACAGATAGAAACGCCACTCCGGGAAGCCCTGCGCCTCGACCTGTTCGTCGAAGCTTGGGCGCATGACCCAGAAGATCGCGACCAGTTGCAGAGCGATCGCTCCTGCCCAGAGGCAGAAGGCGATGACCCGGTTTCGGGTGGCCTTGCCCTTGGCTTCGGGTGTCGGCGTGAACACCCCCTGACGGCCTTTGCTGGCAGTTGATGACTTGGACATGGCACGCACCCCTCGCAATTTCACTTAATTGCTAGCGAAGCGCATGACCCGAAACAAGCCCCAAGCGATGTGCCGCTGCATTTCACAGCCTTATGGCCTGATGTTCCCCGGTATCAGATCATAGCGCCTCTCGCCCGTGCGGCGCCGCGAAATCTAGCTTCGGGTTGATCGGGATGATGCGATTGGGGTTAATCGTGTCGTGGCTGTAGTGATAATGCCGCACGATATGGTCCATCCGCACAGTCCCTGCCACGCCCGGATATTGGTATAGCTCGCGCGTGTAGGCCCAGAGCGCGGGGTAATCCACGATCCGCCGACGGTTGCATTTGAAATGCAGGTGATAGACGCTGTCAAACCGGATCAGCGTGGTGAACAGCCGCCAGTCGGCCTCGGTCAATCGGTCGCCTGCCAGATAGCGCTGCCCTGACAGCCGTTCTTCCAGCCAGTCCAGCGTCTCGAACAGCGGGTGCACGGCCGCGTCATAGGCCTCTTGCGAGGTTGCGAAGCCGGATTTGTAGACGCCATTGTTGAGCGTGTCGTAGATACGATCATTCACGGCATCGACCTCTTCGCGCAACTCGGCCGGATAGTAGTCGTCGCTGTTGCCTGTGATCGCGTTGAAGGCCGAGTTGAACATGCGGATGATTTCTGCGGATTCGTTCGAGACGATTGTTTCGCGCTCCTTGTCCCAGAGCACGGGCACGGTCACCCTGCCCGAGATTTTCGGGTCCGCGCGCAGATACACGTCGCGCATGTAGCGTGTCCCATGCAGTTGGTCGCCGGTCGCACCGTCGAAGTCCTGCGCAAAGGTCCAGCCATCGTCGAGCATGTCAGGATGCACCGCTGATACATCGATCAGCCCCTCCAGCCCCTTGAGCGCGCGAAAGATCAGCGTGCGATGCGCCCATGGGCAGGCATAGGAGACATACAGGTGATAGCGCCCGGCCTCGGCCTTGAAGCCACCCTCGCCCGACGGGCCGGGGCTGCCATCTGCCGTCACCCAGTTTCGGAATTTCGACGTGCTGCGCTTGAACGCGCCGCCGGTGGATTTGGTGTCATACCATTCGGTCGACCACTCGCCGTCTATAAGCTGGCCCATGTCCTGTGCCTCCTGTCATTGCCCTGCCCATTACTTGCGAAGTGACGGGCCAGAAACAAGCTGCGCTGGCGCACGGGCGCTGTGCGCGAAGCTCTTTCAGACAGGCACGGTGGCCTTGTCACAATGCGCTACTGAAGGTCTTCAAAGGCCCGCTGCATCCGGGTGAGCGCATCCTTGATCACACACCGCGGGGCACCGAGGTTGAAGCGCAGGAAACTCTCGCCACCTGCCCCGAAGGTCGGCCCGTGATTGACGGCTATCTGCGCGTCTTGTTCGACCCGCCGGGTGAAGTCGGCCCGATCCATTCCTGTCCCTGCGAAATCGACCCAGGCCAGATAGGTCGACTCGAGCCCCATCGAGCGCAAGCCGGGGATGGCGTTGATGCCGGCATCGAACTCTCGCCGGTTCCCGTCGAGATAGGCACAAAGCGCATCGACCCAGTCCGCGCCCTCGGGTGAATAGGCGGCTGTCACGGCATGAAGCCCGAAAGAGTTGGGCGAGATGCCCAGCCCGACCATGGTGCGTGCGAATTGCGCGCGCAACTGTGCATCGGGCAGGATGACATTGCCGCAATGCGTGCCCGCGATGTTGAACGTTTTCGAGGCCGAGGTCAGCATCACCAGCCGCGACAGGCAGTCGGGCGCGGCCAGCGGCATGGGAATATGCCGATGACCCGGCATCACCAGGTCATGGTGAATCTCGTCTGAAACCAGCAGTAGGTCATGGCGCGCGCAGAACTCGGCCAGCGCCAGCAATTCTGCCTGGCTCCAGACCCGCCCGCCGGGATTGTGGGGCGAGCAAAGGATCACCATGCGTGTGCGGTCTGTCACAGCGGCGTCCGCCACGTCAAAATCCATCTCGTAACGCCCGTCACGCTGGACCAGCGGGCATTCGACCACCATGCGCCCCGCGCCTTCGATGGTGCGGGCAAAGGCGTGATAGACCGGGGTGAATAGCAGCACCCCGTCGCCCGGCGTGGTCCATGTGTGCAGGCACAAGCCGACCGCATTGACCAGCCCATGCGTGGTGAAGATGTGGCCCGGGTCCACCTGCCAGCCGTGGCGCTCGGACATCCACCAGCAAATTGCCTTGCGATAGGCCGTGTCATCGCCGAAATAGCCGTATACCCCATGATCGACCGCCCGTCGCAGCGCCGCCGCGACGCAGTCGGGGGCCTTGAAATCCATATCGGCCACCCACATCGGCAGGCCGGTCTGGGGCGAGACGCCATAGCGTTCTTCCATCATGTCCCATTTCATCGAATGGGTGCCGCGCCGGTCGGTGATCTGGTCGAAACTCATCGCTGCCCTCCGCTTTGCGCTGCAAGCTGACCTGCCTTGCGCCGCGCTGCAAGCCCAAAAGCCCATTGAACGGCGCGCAGCGTTGGCTTAGATCGCTGCTCATGAGCATTCTTCCGATCCTGATCCACCCTGACCCTCGGCTGAAGAAGCGCTGTGCTCCGGTCGAGAATATCTCGTCCGAGATCGGCCAACTGGCCGAGAATATGCTGGAAACCATGTATGACGCACCCGGTGTCGGGCTGGCCGCGCCGCAGGTGGGTATTCTCAAGCGACTGTTCGTGATGGATTGCGTCAAGGAAGACGACGCGGACCCGCGCCCGATCGTGCTGATCAATCCAGAGATTGTCAGCACTTCGGCAGAGATGAGCACCTATGAGGAAGGCTGCCTCTCGATCCCCGAACACTATGGCGAAGTCACGCGGCCTGCGCGGGTGGTGATGCGCTGGACGGGGCTTGACGGCAAGCCGCAGGAAGAAGAGTTCGACGGGCTCTGGGCCACCTGCGCGCAGCATGAGCTGGACCATCTTGATGGCAAGCTCTTCATCGACCATCTGGGTGCGATCAAGCGCAGCATGATCACGCGCAAGATGGTCAAGCTCAAGCGCGAGCGGGCGCGGGGGTGAGTGTTCGGCGCTGTCTGCGGTGGCCGGACAAGCGCTTGCGCGCATCGGCGGCACCAGTCGCCGAGGTGACGGACGAAATCCGTACGCTCTGGCAGGACATGATCGATACGATGGAGGCCATGCCGGGGGTCGGGCTTGCCGCGCCCCAGATCGGGGTAATGCTGCGCCTTGCTGTGGTGGATGCCTCCGAGGCGCGCGGGCAGGCGCTGCGCATGGCCAACCCGGAAATCCTGTACGCAAGCCATCAAATGCGCGACCATGACGAGGCCAGCCCCAACCTGCCCGGCGTTTCGGCCCGGATCGAGCGGCCCCGCGCTGTGACCGTGCGCTTCCTAAACGACGCTGGCGAGTCTGAGGAGCGCGAGCTTGTCGGGCTCTGGGCGACCAGCGTCCAGCATCAGATCGACCATCTGGAGGGGCGGATGTATTTCGACCATCTCGGCAAGACCCGGCGTGACATGCTGTTGCGCCGTGCACGAAAGCTCGCGCGATGAGTGGGGCAGGGCGGCTGCGACTGGTTTTCATGGGCACGCCCGATTTTGCGGTGCCTGCGCTTGAGGCACTCCATGCCGCGCATGAGATCGTCTGCGTCTATACTCAGCCGCCCCGCCCTGCTGGGCGCGGCAAACAACCTCGGTTGACGCCGGTTCATGCTCGCGCGGAAGCTCTCGGCCTGCCCGTGCGCCATCCGGCTTCGTTAAAAGGGGCTGAGGCACAGGCCGAGTTTGCGGCGCTGGAGGCAGATGTGGCAGTGGTGGTCGCGTATGGGCTGATCCTGCCGCAGCCGGTGCTGGACGCGCCACGTCTTGGCTGCCTGAACATTCATGCCTCGCTTCTGCCGCGCTGGCGCGGTGCGGCCCCGATCCAGCGCGCGATCATGGCGGGCGATACCGAAACGGGGATCTGCATCATGCAGATGGAGGCGGGGCTCGACACCGGGCCGGTGCTGGCTCGGGCGGCAACGCCGATCACCGAAGCTGATAGCGGCGGTCGCCTGCACGACCGGCTTGCGGCGATGGGGGCCGCCTTGATTGCCGAGACCCTGGCGAGGTTGGACGCGCTTGAGCCTGTGCCGCAGACCGAGGCAGGCGTGACCTATGCCGCCAAGATCGACAAGGCCGAGGCGCAGGTGGACTGGACCCGCCCCGCTGAAGAGGTCGCGCGCCATATCCGGGGGCTTGCGCCGTTCCCCGGGGCCTGGTGCGAGGCACCTTTCGGGCGGCTGAAGCTGCTTGACGCGCGCGCCGTGGCGGGGCGGGGCGAAGCGGGCGAGGTGCTGTCGGATCTCGTCGTGGCTTGCGGAAACGGAGCAGTAGAGTTGCGCGCGCTGCAGCGCGAGGGCAAGCGGGCGATGCCTGCCGAGGACTTGCTGCGTGGCACAGGCTCGATGGTCGGATTGCGTCTGTCGTGAGGGCAGGAAACAGCGCGTTCGGATTTCCGGGTCCAGAGATTTGACAACACGCCCAGAGGGCGCTTTGCGCGCGCTGCAATCTTTCGTTCAGATACCGGATCAGACAGCCTTTTTCAGCGCCTCGATCAGATCCGTGCGTTCCCAGGAAAACCCGCCATCCGCTTCCGGCGCGCGCCCGAAATGGCCATAGGCCGACGTGCGCGCATAGATCGGGCGATTGAGGCCCAGATGCTCGCGGATGCCGCGCGGGGTGAGGTCCATGGCATTTGCGACCGCGCGCTCGATGACCATATCCGCGACCTGTCCGGTGCCATGGGTGTCGACATAAATCGACAGCGGCTTGGCAACGCCGATGGCATAGGAAATCTGCAGCGTGCAGCGCCGCGCCAGCCCGGCGGCGACGACGTTCTTGGCCAGATAGCGGGCCGCATAGGCGGCTGAGCGGTCCACCTTGGTTGGGTCCTTGCCCGAAAATGCGCCGCCACCATGCGGGGCCGCGCCGCCATAGGTGTCCACGATGATCTTGCGCCCGGTCAGCCCGGCATCGCCATCGGGGCCGCCGATCACGAAGGTGCCGGTTGGGTTGACCCACCATTCGGTTTTCTCGGTCAGCCAGCCTTCGGGCAGAACCTCGCGGATATAGGGCTCGACAATGGCGCGGATATCATCCGAACCCTGCGCCTCATCGGCGTGCTGGGTAGAGAGCACAAGCTGCGTCACCTCGACAGGCTTGCCGCCCTCATAGCGCAGTGAGAGTTGCGATTTCGCATCCGGGCGTAGGGTCGGCTCGGCCCCGGATTTGCGCGCTTCGGCCAGACGGCGCAGGATGGCATGGGCATACTGGATCGGGGCGGGCATCAACTCGGGTGTTTCGTCCACGGCATAGCCGAACATGATACCCTGATCGCCCGCTCCATCGCGGTCCACGCCTTGCGCGATATGAGCGGATTGCTCGTGCAGGAAGTTCAGCACATGGCAGGTGTTCCAGTGAAACTTGTCCTGTTCATAGCCGATATCGCGGATGCAGTCGCGCGCGATCTGGGGAATTCGGCCCATGTAATCCTTCAGCCGCTCTGGGTCCGACAGCCCGATCTCGCCGCCGATCACAACCATCGACGAGGTGGCGAAGGTCTCGCAGGCCACCCGCGCGCTGCGTTCCTCCGCCAGAAGTGCATCCAGCACAGCGTCGGAAATACGATCGCAGACCTTGTCGGGATGCCCCTCGGAAACCGATTCTGAGGTGAAAATGAAATTATCGCGTGTCATGCCTGCCTATCCCTCAATCCGCGAGCGCATTGCACCGCCGTCCCGCGTCCGTTGCATTGCTGCGCCCATTAACAAGAAGTAGCGGGCAGGGCAACGGCTTGGGCCGTGCCGGGCGGGCCGTCAGGACGGGCCATCGTCCAGACCCTCCAGAAATCGCAGAATCTCAGGCCCGATCCCTTCGACGATCAGCGCCACGCCATCGGCATTGGGATGGATATGGTCGTCCTGCATCAGGTCGGTGAAACTCATGCCTGCATCGGCTTTCTCGGTCATGGGTTGCATGAAGTCTGGAATGAGCGGGACCTCGTATTCGGCGGCCAGGTCGATATACATCCGCTCGAAGGCGCGCTGGAACTCCGGGCCGTAATTCCCCGGTGCGGGCAGCCCCGCCAGCATGGCCGGGATTCCCTCCTGCGCGAGCCGGGCAAGGATGCCGTCAAGGTTCTCGCGGCTGGCCGCCGGGTTGATCCCGCGCAAAAGGTCATTGCCGCCAAGCGTGACCAGCATCGCATCGACCGGCTCGGCCAGCGTCCAGTCCATCCGCGCCAACCCGCCGGCGGTCGTATCGCCCGACACACCGGCATTGATCACGACCACATCCATGTTTTGTGACTGCAACCAAGACTCAAGCTGCGGCACGAAGCCTTCGTCAGCGGGAAGGCCGTAGCCTTGCGTCAACGAGTCGCCAAGGGCGACAAGGCGCAAAGGCTCTGCCGACGCCGCCCCGACGGAAAGACCCAATACAAGCGTTACTGTGCCAAGCGCTGCGTTGCAGCGGTTGCCGAATGACCCTGTTGCCCCATATGCAGGGAAGCGCGTGACACGAAGGATGGAATGAATGAAGGACATGATTCTCTCGCTCAGGGATGTCGAGCTGACGCTGCAGGGCAATGCCGGGCCGGTCAACATCCTGCGCGAAATCACGCTGGATGTGGCGCGCGGCGAGACGCTGGGTCTGGTCGGGCCGTCGGGGTCGGGCAAATCGTCGCTCCTTATGCTTATGGGCGGGCTCGAACGCGCCACGGGCGGGCAGGTGATGGCGCTTGGCCATGACCTGACAGCCCTTGGCGAAAACGCCCTGGCCCGGTTTCGCAGGGAACATATGGGGGTGGTGTTCCAGTCTTTCCACCTGATCCCGACCATGACAGCTCTTGAAAATGTTGCGACCCCGCTGGAACTGGCCGGTCGTCGCGACGCCTTCGAGCGCGCCGAAGAGGAATTGCGCGCAGTTGGGCTTGGCCACCGGCTGGACCACTACCCGGCGCAACTTTCGGGTGGCGAACAGCAGCGCGTGGCACTGGCCCGCGCGGCGGCCCCGCGCCCTGCAATCCTGCTGGCCGACGAGCCGACAGGCAATCTCGACGGCCCCAATGGCCAGGCCATCATGGACCTGCTCTTCGGGCTGCGCGACCGGCATGATGTGACGCTGATCCTCGTCACCCATGCGCCGGATCTGGCGGCGCGCTGCGACCGGGTGATCCGGCTGGCCGACGGGGCGATCGCGGGCGAGGAGGTCAAGCGCCCCGAGGCTGCGGAATGAGTGCGGTCGCCTGGAACATCGCCCAGCGCGAGTTGCGCGGGGGGCTGCGCGGATTCTGGGTGTTTCTGGCCTGCCTCGCGCTTGGCGTGGGGGCGATTGCCGCTGTGGGCTCGGTGCGCGGCGCGATCGATGACGGGCTGGCGCGCGAGGGTGCGACACTTCTGGGCGGGGATGCCGAGTTGCGCATGACCTACCGTTTCGCAACACCTGAGGAACGCGCCTGGATGGAGGTTTTTGCGGTGGAGGTCTCGGAAGTGGTCGATTTCCGGTCCATGGCCGTGGCGGGTGAGGGCGAGACTTCGGAACGCTCGGTCACGCAGGTCAAGGGCGTGGACGCGGCCTATCCGCTGGTTGGGCGCGTGGGGCTGGAGCCGGAAATGCCACTGACCGAGGCGCTGGCCGAACGTGACGGGCTGCCAGGAGCCGTGATGGAGCGCATTCTGGCCGAGCGGCTGGGGCTCGAGACCGGGGACGTTTTCCGCCTTGGCGTGCAGGACTTTCGCCTCAGCGCCCATCTGACGCGAGAGCCCGACGGGTTGGGTGCGAATTTCGGCTTTGGCCCGCGCACCCTCGTGCGGGCCGAGGCACTGCAAGGGGCCGAATTGCTGGGCCCCGGCACGCTCTATGAGACAAATTACCGGATGCTGCTGCCCGGCCAGAATCTCGACGCGGCGCGCGCCGTTGCCATGGCGGAGTTCGACGGCGCGGGCGTGCGCTGGCGCGACAGCCGCAATGCCGCGCCCCAGATTCGCAATGTGATCGAGCGGGTCTCGTCCTTTCTGGTGCTGGTGGGGATTGCCGGGCTGGCCGTGGGTGGCGTGGGCGTGTCAGCCGCTGTGCGCACCTATCTCGATGGCAAGACCAAGGTGATTGCCACGCTCAAGACCATCGGCGCGGAAAGCCGCACGATCTTTGCGGTTTATTTCCTGCAGATCGGCGTGCTGACAGGGCTGGGGCTGGTGCTGGGGCTGGTGCTGGGGGCGCTGGTGCCCTTTGCCGTGGCCCCGCTGGTTGCTGATCAGGTGCCGGTCGATCTGGAGATCGGACTCCAGCCGCGCGCGCTTGTCGAGGCCGCGATCTATGGTGCGATGACCGCGCTCATCTTCACGCTCTGGCCGCTGGCGCGGACCGAGGATGTGCGGGCGGCGGAGATTTTTCGCGGCATGTCCGAGGCGGGCGCACGCTGGCCGCGCTGGCCCTATCTGCTGGCCACGGTCGCGCTGGTTACGGCGTTGGTGGCGATCACGGCCTGGTTTGCCGCCGTGCCACGGCTGGCCTTTGCCACCGCCGGGGGGGTGCTGGGCGCATTGGCCGTGTTGACGCTGGCGGCAATGCTGGTGCGGTTGCTGGCGCGGCGCCTCGCGCGCGCCCGCGCGCTGCGTGGTCGCACGGCGTTGCGCATGGCGATGGGCGCGATCAGCAATCCGCGCGAAGGGGCGACCGCTGTGATCCTGTCGTTGGGGCTGGGTCTGACCGTGCTGGCCGCCGTGGGCCAGATCGACAGCAACCTGCGCCGCGCCATCGCGCTCGACCTGCCTGACCGGGCGCCGAGCTATTTCTTCCTTGATATCCAGAATGACCAGTTGGCGGGGTTTTTGGCGCGGCTGGATGACGACCCGAATGTCGACCGGGTCGAGACCGCGCCGATGCTGCGCGGAGTGGTCTCGGCGCTCAATGGCATTCCCGCGCGCGAACACCCGCGCGCAGGTCACTGGGTGTTGCGCGGGGACCGCGGTGTGACCTATTCGGCGACAATCCCCGAGGGTACCCGCCTGACGGCGGGAGAGTGGTGGCCAGAAGAGTATTCCGGCCCGCCGCTGGTCAGTTTCGGGGCCGAACAGGCCGCCGAACTGGAGCTTTCGGTCGGGGACAGCGTGACCGTGAACATCCTCGGGCGCGACATCACCGCCGAGATTGCCAATCTGCGTGAAGTGGATTTCTCGACCGGTGGCATCGGCTTTGTGATGGTGCTCTCGCCCGAGCCGATCCGGGCCGCGCCGCATACGCATATCGCGACCGTCTATGCGCTGGAGGCCGCCGAGGGCGCGATCCTGCGCGACCTGTCGAATATGTACCCCAACATCACCGCGATCCGCGTGCGCGAGGCCGCCGAGCGCGTGACCGAGGCGCTGTCGACCATGGCCACCGCCACGCGCTATGCGGCGCTGGCGACCTTGCTGACAGGCTTCGTGGTGCTGATCGGGGCGGCGGCGGCGGGCGAGCGCGCGCGGGTCTTCGAGGCGGCCGTAATGAAAACGCTGGGCGCGACGCGGGGGCGCATTCTGGCCAGTTTCGCGCTGCGCGCGGCGCTGATGGGCGCGGCGGCGGGGCTGGTGGCGCTGGGGGCTGCGGCGCTGGCGGCCTGGGGCGTGATGCGTTTCGTGATGCAGGCGAGCTATCAGTTCGAGCCGGTTTCGGCCATCGCTATCGTGCTGGGCGGGATCGTGGCGACATTGCTGGCGGGGCTGGGCTTTGCGCTGCGCCCGCTGGCTGCGCGCCCGGCGCAGGTGCTGCGCGCGCAGGAATGAGGGCCTCTAGGCGGCGAAAAGCGCCCGCTCGGGGTGCCTATCTACCCAACCCTCACCCGTCGCGGGCGCTTGCCCGGCAGAGCCGGGCGGGTGATGGCGCAGGCGTCGCTTTCGTGGTGGCACACGCGGGCTGCGTCAGTTCCGAAACTGCTGCATGAAGCGCGCGTCGATGCGGTCCTTGATGCGCCACAGCCAGCCGCCCTCCAGCACCATGCCCCATTTCTCGCCCAAAGCCCTGCGCTCGCCCAGCGAGATCAGTTTGAGATAGTCGCGCTGCGGGTGATAGGCGCGCATCGGCCCCGCGCCCAGCGCGGCGCGCAGATTGGCCAGCAGGAAGGGGGCCTGCCGCACGGCATAGACTCCGGCCTTGGCGCGCGGTGCATGGGCCATATGCGCGCAATCCCCGACGGCGAAGATTGTCGGGTCGGTGATCGAGCGCAGGAACGGGTCTACCGTGACAAAGCCGTCGGACAGGTCAAGCCCGGTACCGCGCAGCCAGCCCTGCGGGCGTGCGCCCGCGGCCCCGAGGACAAGGCTTGCTTCGATTTCCGCGCCATCGGCCAGCCGCACGCCCTTTGGTGTTACCTCGGCAACTTGGGCGGGCACGCGCCATTCCACCCCGGCTTGCGCCAGATGCGACAAGAGCCGCGCGCGGGCGCGCGGGCCGAGATGGGGCAGGGGGGTGCTGGCCTCGACAATGGTGATGTGAGCGCGGATGCGGTGGGCCATGGCCAGCGCCAGTTCCACCCCCGCGACCCCGCCGCCAATGACCGCGATCTCGGGGCTGGCGCGGCCCGCCTGCACGGCGTCAACCCAATCCTCCCACGCTCGCGCATAGGCCCCGAGCGGCTTGGCCGAGACCGCGTATTCGCCATAACCAGGGATCTGCGGCAGGTCCGAGGTGATCCCGATATCGAGCGCGGCCAGATCGTAGCGGATCGGGGGCTGACCCTCGATCTCGACCTGGCGCGCGCTGCGGTCCAGCCCGATGGCCCGCGCCTGCACCAGCCGCGCGCCGGCGCGCGCAGCGAGGCGGACGAGGTCGATCTCAAGCGCCTCGCGCGGGTAATGCCCGGCGATGAAGCCGGGCAGCATGCCTGTATAGGGCGCGCTCGGGTCGGGATTGATCAGCGTCACGCGCAGATCAGGAAGCGGGTGTTGTGCTAGGTCATGCAGCACCAGCGCATGAGTATGACCACCGCCGATCAGGACAAGCTCGCGTGTCTGGGTCAAGGGAGACTCCTGCATGAACCTTACCTGCTGAGCTAGCGCAAAGGGGCTGCGATGACGAGGCTAGAACTCGCTGCCGGGTGGAGGTGATGAAAGGATCACAGGTTACGAGCGCCATGGCATCGCGGCAATGTTGCGAACGAAATACTTCTTTGTGCGGACCCGCTGCACCGTTAAACTTTCGAAAAATTTTAACGATATCGTGATTCTTTTCGAGGGACTGTCATGCGACTTCGCAAATCGACCGGCTTGCCGTCGTCTTTTGTTGCACTCGCGCTTTGCGCGATGCCTGCCCAGACGCAAACCATCAACCACAGTTTCGCGGCCATGGAGAAGGGCGATTTCTACAATGCCTTCATGGCGCTGCGGCACATGGAACGGGCGGGCGACGCGCGCGCGCGTCAGTTGCTGGACGATGTCTTCCTCGCACCTTCCGAGCAGCCGCGCTCGGCACCTGTGCTGCGCACAGCCGCACCGGCTCCTGCCGCAGCCCCCAGACGTACCCGGCCAGCCCCCACACGGTCGCTGCGCCCGCCACTGCGCCCCGACCCGACCTTGCAGGAGATGATCTTCACCCTGCCCTCGCCACTGGACGAGACTCAGTTTCGCGCGCTCGATCAGGAACTCGCGCAGATCGGTCAGTTGCTGTTCTTTGACCCGATCCTGTCCGGCAACAAGGATATTTCCTGCGCGACCTGCCACCATCCACAACTGAGCTCGGGCGATGGCGTGTCGCTGGGGCTGGGCACTGGGGCCACGGGGCTTGGGCCGGACCGTCACGCAGATGGCCCACTCGCGGCCAGCAGCCGGATCCCGCGCAATGCGCCGGCCTTGTGGAATCTGGGTGCGTCCGAGCTGCGTGTCATGTTCCATGATGGCCGGGTCGAGGTCGATCCGGCCAACCCGGCGGGTTTCGTGACGCCGCAAGGGCCGCTGGAATACATGTCGTTTGACTCGGTACTAGCCGTGCAGGCCCTGTTCCCGCCGACCTCGCCCGAAGAGATGGCAGGCCGCCCCGGCGAGAACGAGATTGCCGATGCGGTGGCCGACGAGCGGTTCCATGGTGATGACGGGGCCTGGGGGCTGCTGGCCGCGCGTGTGGATGGCATTGCCGAGTATCACACCGCCTTCAACGCCCATCGCGGCCGCGTGGCACCTGTCGGGATGGATGAGATCGGCCGCGCACTTGCGGCGTTCATCGAATGGGAGTTTCGCGCCATCGACACACCCTTTGACCGCTATCTGCGCGAAGCGGTGGCGTTGTCGCCCGAGGCGAGCGAGGGCATGGGGCTGTTCTACGGCAAGGCGGGCTGCGCCATGTGCCATTCTGGCCCGCTGATGACCGATCAGGGCTTCCACGCCATGGGCATCCCGCCTGTCGGGCCGGGCAAGCAGCGCGATGCGGATGGCTATACGATGGATATCGGGCGGGCCTTCGTGTCGGGTGATGAGGCCGACGCCTATGCCTTCCGCACACCGATGCTGCGCAATGTCACACAGACGGGCCCCTGGGGGCATTCGGGGGCGTTTTCAGACCTTCGCGCCTTTCTCGAGCACCATATCGATCCGGTCGCGGGGCTGGCGCGCTACGTGCCGCAGGCTGTGCTGCCAGATCTCGGGGCCGAGGCGGATGATTATGCCATGTTCGAGAACGAAAAGCTCCGCGCCGAGATCCGTGCCGCCGCCGCGCGCAGCATGGCGCAGCGCCCGCTGGTCATCCTTGATGCCCAAGAGATCGGCTTCCTGCTGAGCTTCCTCGAGGCGCTGACGGATGCAGATGCGCAAGAGGGGCGGATGGGCTTGCCTGATCGTGTGCCTAGCGGATTGCCCGTGGTCCGCTGGAGATAGCGAATCACTTTGCCAACTGTCGTTCTTGAGTCAGCCGACCGTTCTGATGCCCGAGAGGGAATGGCCCGGTTGAAGGCGATTTTGCAGCCGCTATTTCACTCAGGCCCGTAATAACGAGCAGGCCGCCACGCAAGTTTCACCCAAGCTCAAAAAAACACTCTGAAACAGACTGTTCAGGAATCTGAGACAGCAATATCTTGACGGCCAAGGCCCAAAAAGATTCCTTTGAGACTACACTTTAAATTAGGAGAAGAGTGATGGTGTTGCGTCTGTTCAAAGGGGTGAATGTAAAAAAGGCATCAGCAGTCACCCGGATAACCTGAGTCCAGAAGCCCATCTCGAAGGTACAATCCATGTGACCAAGGGGCATGATAGCGACGGCGGTCTGCTCGGTGGGCTGCTTGGCAATGGCGGCTTGCTTGGCGGGTCGCAAGGTGGTGGCGGATTACTTGGCAATCTGGGTTCGAACCTGAACACACTTGTCACGGATCTCGGTTCTACGATCTCGAACGTGACCGAAAACGCGGGCGAAGGCGCTTCGGGGCTACTGAATAATGTCGGCAACACCGTAGAATCTACGGTAGAGTCGATTGGTCTTGGCAAGACTGGACTGGGGGCTGGACTCAACAACACCCTGACGGACCTTGGCGGCACTGCCGATGATGTCGTCACCATAGTGGGCGATGGCGGCGGGCAGGCGCTGGACAATGTCGGCAACACCATCGAAGATTTGCTTGGCGGGCTCAACGGGTCACTGCTTGCAGGTCACAAACCGCAGGGCAACACTGGTCATCATCCAGTGGATGAACAGGACCAGAATCCAGTAGATGAGGATGATCACGACGATGAAATGGAATTCGGTGATGTTGTGACAGTCTCGTTCGAGGTCGTCTTGATTGATGGCTTCGACCCGGAGTTCTTTGACATCCCCGACATCCCGGATGATTTCGACCCCGCACAACCTGACTTTGCTCTGCTTGAAGGACAGGTTCAGGCAGTTCTGGATGGTGTTGCCGCTGCGTTTCCGGATGAACCCGTCATCACGGATCCAGCGACCGCCATCATCAGTGCGACAATTGAACTCGACGATGGCACGGTCATCGAGATCGACAGCCCTTTCGCGTCTGAACCGATGATGGACGAGGCGGACGATCAGGACATGGATGACATGTCCGACATGGACGATGACGACATGGATGTGCCGGTGACGCACCCGAGCACTGGCGGGGGACTTCTCGGGAATCTGGGCGGCAATCTGAATTCAATCCTCACTGGATTGGGTAACACTTTAGGCAACACGGTAGAGAGTGTTGGCGACGGGGTGTCCGATCTGCTCGGCAACACGGGTGACACGGTCGAAGGGCTGACAGACGGCCTTGGTTTGGGGAAGCTGGGTTTAGGGTCCTCACTGAACACAACCGTTTCTGAACTGGGGCAGAGCCTTGGCGATGCACTTGGCAATGTGGGTGCCGGCGGCGACGGTCTGCTCGACAATACCGGTGACACGATTGAGGACTTGTTGAATTCTTTCGGGCACGTCTACCATGATGACGAGTGGTTCGATATTGACGAGGATGAAGAAGAAGAAGACGCGGTTCAGGCCGTCTTGTAAGACCACTTCGCATCGCTGATCCAACTCTGTCCAGCGTGGGCCGTTAAGTTGGAACGTGTCAGGACTCTGCTCGGTGCTGGTTAATCCTGCATCGAGCAGAAGCGCTTCAGCGCACACGCTGATGCCATGTGTGGCATGCTCCGCCATTGTGCGCGCCGGATTGGATTTCGAAACGGGGCAACGGGTTCTCCGCGCGGTGCTGCGGCAGTTAGCCGGACAAATTCCGTGCACGTCCCACAGGCCCCGTAAACCCGGCCTCGTACCGATTGCAATCTGCGGGATGGTGGTACTTTCCCTGATCGCAATCCTTGGACGAGCTGTGCTTATGCTGCCGGGTGCTGCAGCGCGCGCACGCCGATCTCGCCTTCCTCGCGCGCGCGGATTGCCAGGGCGGCGGCATGGGCCCCGGCAGCGGTGGTGAAATAGGGGATCTTATCATAGAGCGCGACCGCGCGAATCTCGCGGCTGTCCTCTATCGCCTGCGCGCCCTCGGTCGTGTTCAGCACCATGGCAATCTCGCCTGATTTCAGCAGATCGACGATATTCGGCCGACCTTCATAAACCTTGTTGACGGTCTCGCAGGGAACGTCATGCGCCTGCAGCCAGACCGCCGTGCCGCGCGTCGCGACAAGCGTGAAGCCCAGGCTGGTCAGGGTTTGCGCGGTCTCCAGCATCAGTGGGCCCTTGTCGAAATCCTTGATCGAGACAAAGACCTGACCCGAAGCAGGCAGGTTCACGCCCGCGCCAAGCTGCGCCTTGTAGAAGGCACGCGCGAAATTGCGCGCCCAGCCCATCACCTCGCCGGTCGAGCGCATCTCGGGGCCCAGCAGCGTATCGACGCCGGGGAACCGCGCGAAGGGCAGCACGGCCTCCTTGACCGAGAACCACGGCGTCTGCGGGTCCGCGAGCGTCAGTGGGTCGGCCAGCGGCAAGGGCTCGCTGGGTGCCGGGTCGTCCTTGTAGGGAGCGCGCATCGGGAAGGCCGAAAGCGGCTCGCCCGCCATCAGCCGCGCCGCGATAGAGGCAATCGCGCTGTCAGTGGCCTTGGCGACGAAGGGTACAGTGCGCGAGGCACGCGGGTTGACCTCGAGTACGAAGATCTCGCCATCCTTGATGGCAAATTGAACATTCATCAGCCCGACCACATTCAGCCCGCGCGCCAGTGCCTCGGTCTGTTGGCGCAACTCGGCTATTATCTCGTCGCTCAGCGAATAGGGCGGCAGCGAACAGGCCGAATCGCCCGAATGCACGCCCGCCTCCTCGATATGCTGCATGATGCCTGCGACATGTACGGCTTCACCATCGCATAGCGCATCCACATCGACTTCGACCGCGCCGACAAGATAGCTGTCCAGCAGCACCGGGTTCTTGCCCGACACCACCACGGCCTCGCGGATATAGCGTTCCAGATGCGCGTCATCGCGCACGATTTCCATTGCGCGCCCACCAAGCACATAGGAGGGGCGGATCACCAGCGGATAGCCGACCGCTTGCGCAATCTCGAATGCCTGTTGCGGTGTCGTGGCGATGCCATTGACGGGCTGGCGCAGGCCCAGCTTGTTGAGGAGCGCCTGGAACCGCTCGCGATCCTCGGCCAGATCAATCGCATCGGGCGAGGTGCCGAGGATCGGGATGCCCTCGGCCTCGAGCGCATTGGCGAGTTTCAGCGGCGTCTGGCCGCCGAATTGCACGATCACTCCGTGCAGCGTGCCGCGATCCTGCTCGACGCGGAGGATCTCAAGCACATGCTCTAGTGTCAGCGGTTCGAAATAGAGCCGGTCCGAGGTGTCGTAATCGGTCGAGACCGTCTCGGGGTTGCAATTGATCATAATGGTTTCGTAGCCGGCATCGGTCAGTGCGAAACAGGCGTGGCAGCAGCAATAGTCGAACTCGATCCCCTGCCCGATGCGGTTGGGGCCACCACCGAGGATCACGACCTTCTTGCGGTCAGAGGGGCGGGCCTCGCACTCGACTTCCCCCATAACCGGCGACTCGTAGGTGGAATACATGTAGGGCGTTTGCGCCTCGAATTCGGCGGCGCAGGTGTCGATGCGCTTGAAACTGGCGTTGACCCCGAGATTGCGCCGTGCGCGGCGCACTTGTGCCTCGTCGCGTCCCGTGAGCGCAGCCAACCGCGCATCTGTGAAGCCCAGCATCTTGAGCGCGCGCAGCCCCTGTTCGGAAACTGGCAGCCCATCGCTTCGGATGGTTTCTTCCGTATCGATGATCTCGCGGATGCGCGACAGAAACCACGGGTCAAACGCTGTGGCGGCCTGAATCTCGTCATTCGACAGCCCTTCGCGCATAGCCTGTGCGATCAGCCGCAACCGGTCTGGTGTCTGGGACGAAATCGCCTTGATGACTGCAGCCCGGTCGGGCGCACCGGGGATGGCAATTTCGTCAAAGCCCGACAGGCCGGTTTCCATCGAGGCCAGCGCCTTTTGCAGCGATTCGTGGAAGGTCCGGCCAATCGCCATCGCCTCGCCCACCGATTTCATCGCAGTGGTCAGTTCCGGTTTCGAGCCCGGGAACTTTTCGAATGCGAATCGCGGAATCTTGGTGACGACGTAATCGATGGTCGGCTCGAAACTTGCGGGCGTGACCTTGGTGATGTCATTGTCCAGTTCGTCGAGCGTGTACCCGACGGCCAGTTTCGCGGCGATCTTGGCGATGGGAAAGCCCGTGGCCTTGGAGGCGAGCGCCGAAGAGCGCGAGACGCGGGGGTTCATCTCGATCACGACCATGCGCCCGTTTTCGGGGTTGATTGCCCATTGCACATTCGAGCCGCCGGTTTCCACACCGATCTCGCGCAGCACTGCGAGCGAGCCGTTGCGCATGATCTGGTATTCCTTGTCGGTCAGCGTCAGCGCCGGGGCCACGGTGATACTGTCGCCGGTATGCACGCCCATCGGATCCACATTCTCGATGGAACAGACGATAATCGCGTTATCCGCCTTGTCGCGGACCACCTCCATCTCAAACTCTTTCCAGCCCAGAAGCGACTCATCGATCAGGATCTGCGCGACTGGCGAGGCGTCGAGGCCAGAGCGACAAATCCGTTCATAATCATCGCGGTTATAGGCCACTCCTCCACCAGTGCCGCCGAGTGTGTAGGCGGGGCGGATGATGGCGGGCAGGCCGATATCCTCCAGCGCGGCCATCGCCTCGGCAACACCGGCATTGATGTCGTACTTGCCATTTTGCAACTTCGGCGCGGCAACGATTGTCGCGCGTGGGTTCTCCAGTCCGATCCGGTCCATCGCCTCGCGAAAGAGCTTGCGGTCCTCGGCCATCTCGATGGCGGCGCGGTTGGCTCCGATCAGTTCGACCCCGTATTCCTCCAGCACGCCCATATCGGCCAGCGCCAGCGAGGTGTTCAGCCCGGTCTGCCCGCCCATGGTCGGCAACAGCGCGTCGGGGCGTTCCTTGGCGATGATCTTGGCGACGATTTCGGGGGTGATGGGCTCGATATAGGTGGCATCGGCCAGCCCCGGATCGGTCATGATCGTGGCGGGGTTGGAATTGACCAGCACCACCCGGTAGCCTTCTTCGCGCAGGGCCTTGCAGGCCTGTGCGCCGGAATAGTCGAATTCGCAGGCCTGCCCGATGACGATTGGTCCGGCCCCGATGATCATGATCGTTTCGATATCGGTTCTTTTCGGCATGACGGACTCCCGGATGACCTGGACGTCTGCCGCCCGGCAGACAAATTGAGGGGCGTTATAGTCATGGCCATCCCCAGCGCAAGACCTGTTGCTGCGAGAAGATTGCAACCGGGGTGCCTAAAGCATATGTTAACCAGACGGATCGTAGAGTGTGGGGCGGCCCGTGTCGGGTGGTGGGCCGGAACGCGGTGTAGTCTGGTTGCCATTTCCGCCCGACTGACAGCCTGCGCCAGGAATGGAATGTCATCTTGTCTCATTCTTCCCCGGACGAACCTCAGACAAATGAAGCCCGCCTGACCGAGATTCAGGCGCTGGTGGTGGAATTGATTCATCGTCTGCTTTCGGCCGATATCGGCGATATCGACGCTGCAATCGATGAGAGTCTGGCCCGGCTTGGCGCGTTTGCGCAGCGCGATCGGGCCTATATCTTTGTCCGCGAGGATGACTGCGTCAGCAACACGCATGAATGGTGCGCGCCCGGCATTGCCGCCATGATCGTCCATCTTCAGCGCCTGCCGATGGACGATTTCGCTGCCTTGCTGGATCCGATGGGTCGAAATGAGGTGTTGCTGATCCCCGATATCGCGGATTTCCTGCCCGGCTCTGCCGAGCATGAGTTCCTTGCCGCGCAGGAGATCCGCTCGCTGCTGATGGTGCCAATGCTGGAGGCCGGCGCGATATACGGTTTTGTCGGCTTCGATTCAGTCGCCAAGCGGGGCGATTTCCTGCCGGGCGAGGTCTATCTGCTGCGGGCCTTCGCCGATGTGGTGCGATCAGTGCTGTTGCGCCGTTCCGCGACCGAGGAACTGGCGCGCGAGCGGGCGTTTCTTCAGGGCATCGTCAGCACCTCTGCCGCCGGACTTCTGGTGCTGGACGAAACCGGGACATTCATCTTCGCCAATGACGCCTGCGAGCAGGTTCTGGGCCTGCCAGTCTCGGACCTGGTGGGGCAGCGGTATGACAGCCCGCACTGGCGCGTCACCGATCTTGAGGGACGACCGCAGCCGGTCGAGGATATGCCTTACACTCGCGTTCGGCATACTGGCGAGAATGTGACCAACAACCGCATCGCGATGTATTCCGACAGCGGGCGGCGCTATATCTCGGTCAATGCCGCCCCGATCAGGTCCGACACGGGCGCGTCGGACCGGGTGCTCTATGCGGTCTCGGACGTGACCGCGCTGGTCGAGGCTGAACAGGCGCGCGAGGCAGCGCTGGCCGAAGCGCACCGCGCCAATGAGACCAAGTCCAATTTCCTGGCCAATATGAGCCATGAATTGCGCACGCCGCTGAACGGTGTGCTGGGGATTACCGAAATCCTCTCCGAAACGACCCGTGACCCAGCACAGCGCCAGCTTATCGATATCCTGCGCGAATCGGGGCAGTTGCTGATGAGCATCATCGATGATCTGCTCGACATGACGCGGATCGAGGCAAATGCCCTGCAGCTCGAACAAATCCCGTTCTCGCTGGCTGATCTGGCCCGCCGTACAGAGGAAGTTCACACTCTGCGCGCCTCCGAGAAGAAGCTGTCTTTTTCCGTGGTGCTGGAGGACGCGCTGCGTCAACCGCGTCTGGGTGATCCGCATCGCCTGATGCAGATCCTGCACAATCTGATCAGCAATGCGCTCAAATTCACCGAGACGGGCCATGTCACGGTGAAGATCGGCGCGCCCGACGCGAACTGCGTTGTGCTGCAGGTCTCGGACAGCGGTATCGGCATGACATCCGAGCAACAGGTCAAGGTGCTGGAGCCCTTCACGCAGGCCGATACCACCATCTCGCGCCGCTTCGGCGGCACCGGGCTGGGTATGGCAATCGTCAAATCGTTGACTGACCTGTTCGGCGGTACATTGGGCATCGACAGTGCGCGGGGCAAGGGCACGCGTATTACTGTGCGCCTGCCACTGGCGTTGGCCGCGCATAGCGACTTGCCCGATGAGCCTGTGCAGGACGGAAGCGGGCTGACGCCACTACCATCCTTTTCGGTTCTGGCGGTGGATGACAATCGCACCAATCTGGTGGTGCTCAGGATGATGCTGGGGCGGGTGGGGGCGCGGGTCTCGCTGGCGAGCGGTGGTCCCGAAGCGCTTGAGGCATTTCGCAGCACCCGGTTCGACCTCGTGATCTGCGATATTTCCATGCCGGACATGGACGGGGTATCGCTGCTGCGCGGCCTGCGCGAGATCGAGGCCGAGGAGGGGCGCGCCCGCACCCCGGCTGTGGCTTTCACCGCCAATGCCATGACCCATCAGGTTGAAGGCTATCTCGCCGCGGGGTTTGACGACTGCCTGACCAAGCCGCTCAAGCTGGCGCGATTGGTCGAACTTCTGGCCGCGATACTGCCGACGCAAGCCCCTGACGCGCGGGCGTCTCGGTAACGGGCTCAGGGTTTGACGGGTAGTGCGATCTTTTCGGCCTGGCACCTGCGTGCCAGAAGTTGAGCATCACAGCGGCGCGGTTCCAGATCGCGGGTCAGACACAGCCGTATCTCCTGCGCATCGCCCGCGCGGCAGGTCAGGATCGCCATGTCCGGGCCAATGCCGGGATTGGCTGCGCGGAAGCTGGTCAGTATTTCGTCGGGTGCGCGTCGCAATGGTGCCTCGCGGGCGCGAATCGCTTCAGGGAAGGCGAGCGCCTCAAAGGCATCGCGCGTGTGGTCGAAATAGGTGCTCGGGGCGAGCCCCGAGCAGGTGCCGTGCTTGGCCCATTGATGCCGCGCCAGACCGTCCGAGCCCATGATGTCGCGCATTTCGCTTGTCAGTCGGCGGTTCGGGGGTCGGTGATCTGTGTCGCAGAATTCGGGCCAGCCGCCAGCCTCATGCTGTGGCCAGAGCCCGTGGACAAGCCAGCCCCGTCCCGCGCCCGCCGCGCAGCGCGCATCGCCCCGCGCCGCGCCTTCGGCGGCGCACCAGGACGGGGTCCAGCTTACGGCCAGCACGAAATAGCCGTCCTCCGTGTGCTCGTCCTGCGTCAATGGCCAGAGCCAGATCACGAGCGCTGCGATCCCTGGCACCGCTATCCCGATCCAGCGCATTTGCACTTTTCCTCTTCCCCGGTTTTCGCTATAGACGCCACCATCCCCGACATCGAGGACAGGCAGGCCCCGCCTGCAGCCGATTCCCGGACCACAGAGATATTGCGCGCCGCACCCGCGCTCCTATGACAGGAGATCACGTCATGTCAAAACCATTGATGCCCAAGGCCACTGCTGTCTGGCTGGTGGATAACACAACGCTCAGCTTCAAGCAGATTGCCGATTTCTGCGGACTGCACGAGCTGGAAGTGCAGGGCATTGCCGATGGCGATGTGGCCGGGGGCGTGAAGGGCTTTGACCCACTGGCCAACAACCAGCTTGACCCGATCGAGATCGAGCGCGGCGAAAAGGACCCGCGCTATGAGCTCAAGCTCAAATACAACCCCGCGGCCGAAGGCGAGGAAAAGCGCCGTGGCCCGCGTTATACGCCGCTGTCCAAGCGCCAGGACCGCCCCGCATCGATCCTTTGGCTGGTCAAATTCCATCCCGAGCTTGCCGATGCGCAGATCCGCCGTCTCGTCGGCACTACCAACAGCACCATTCAGGCGATCCGCGAGCGCACGCACTGGAACATCGCCAATCTGCAGCCCATCGACCCGGTGGCGCTGGGACTGTGCCGCCAGTCTGAACTGGACAAGGAAGTGCAGAAAGCGGCTGCCAAGCGCGAGGCCGAGGGCGTGGTGATGAGCGATGACGAGCGGCGTAAGCTGGTCTCGACCGAGCAATCACTCGAAATGGAGGCCGAGCCGAAGATGCCCGCCAGTATTGCCGGGCTCGAGAATTTCTCGATCAGCGATCTGAACTCGGAAGGGCAGGACACGGCCAAGGCCGCCGATTACAGCGATGCCGAGAGCTTCTTCAACCTGCCCGATGATGACGAGGATGAGGACGAAAACGAAAACGACACCGACAGCCGCGACCCGCGCGACCGCTGAGCGCGCTGGTCGTGCTCTGGCTTTTCTCTGGCGCGGATCTGGGCTAGGGGCAGGCCAGTGGCCGATTTCGGGGAAGAGACATGAAATTCACGCTGTCCTGGCTCAAGGATCATCTGCAGACTGATGCCACACTGGCCGAGATTGCCGAGGCGCTGACCGATCTGGGGCTCGAGGTCGAGGAAATCACGGATCCAGCTGATACGCTGGGTGCGTTCCGCATCGCCCGCGTGATCGAGGCTATGCAGCACCCGGACGCCGACCGCCTGCGCCTGTGCCGCGTCGAGACCTGGCCCGCCGGGCCCGAGGGCGCGCCCGAGGAAGTGCAGGTCGTCTGTGGCGCGCCCAATGCCCGCACCGGGATGCGCGGTGTCTTTGCCCCGGTCGGGACGCATGTTCCCGGCACCGGGGTTGACCTGAAACCGGGTGTGATCCGGGGGCAGGCAAGCAACGGAATGTTGTGTTCCGAGCGCGAATTGATGCTCTCGGATGACCATGAGGGCATCATTGATCTACCCGAGGATGCGCCCCTTGGAGCGCGCTATATCGATTATGCGGGTCTGAATGACCCGGTGATCGAGATTGCGATCACCCCCAACCGACCCGACGCGCTGGGCGTTCGCGGTATCGCGCGCGATCTGGCCGCGCGCGGGCTGGGCGTGTTGAAACCACTGGAGGTCGCGCCTGTGGCTGGGGCGTTCGACAGTCCGGTAAGCGTGACCATTGATCCGGTGCTGAAGGAAAAGGGCTGCCCGCTCTTCGCCGGTCGCGTGATCCGGGGCTTGCGCAACGGCCCCTCGCCCGACTGGTTGCAGAAACGCCTGCGCGCCATCGGATTGCGGCCCATCTCGGCGTTGGTCGATATCACCAACTTTTTCACCTTCGATCTGAACCGCCCGCTGCATGTGTTCGATCTGGCCAAGGTGCAGGGCCGTCTGCGGATTCACCCCGCGCAGGGCGGCGAGGAATTGCTCGCGCTCGACGGCAAGACCTACACGCTTTCGGCAGGGCAGATGGTGATTTCCGACGACTCTGGCCCAGAGAGCCTTGCCGGCATCATGGGGGGCGAGCATTCGGGCTGCACCGAAGCGACCGTCGATGTGTTTCTGGAATCGGCCTATTGGGACCCGATCACCATTGCCGCCACGGGGCGCGCGCTGAAGATCAACTCTGATGCGCGCTACCGTTTCGAGCGCGGCGTGGACCCGGCCTTCACCATTGACGGGTTGGAACTGGCCACGCGTATGGTGCTCGACCTGTGCGGGGGCGAGCCCTCGCATGTCGTCGCGGACGGGGCAGTGCCCGACACCACGCGCAGCTACCGTTTCGATCCGGCCCGCGTCGGTGCGCTGGTGGGGATGGACATTTCCGAGGCAGAACAGCGCGCAACACTGTCCGCGCTGGGCTTCGGGCTTGAGGGCGATCAGGCATATCCGCCGACATGGCGGCCCGATATTCTGGGCTCTGCCGATCTGGTCGAGGAAATCGCCCGAATCGCCTCACTGACAAGGCTTGAGGCCCAACCCCTGCCGCGCGCGCAGGTCGGCGTGCCGCGTCCGATCCTGACGCTGCTGCAGACGCGCGAGCGCGCGGCGCGGCGGATGCTGGCGGGACTGGGCTACAACGAATGCGTGATCTACAGCTTCATTGACGTGGGCGCGGCGCAGGCTTTCGGCGGTGGCAGTGATGCGCTGCGGCTGGAAAACCCGATCTCTTCGGAGATGACCCATATGCGCCCCGATCTGCTGCCCGGGCTGCTGCAGGCTGCCGCACGCAATCAGGCGCGCGGTGCGTTCGACTGCGCGCTGTTCGAGGTCGGACCGGCCTTTGCCGGGGGAGAACCCGGTGAGCAGCATGTGCAGGCGGCAGGGCTTCTGGTCGGCGCGACTGCCCCGCGCGACCCGCATGGCGCGCGCCGCCAGGTCGATGTGTTCGATGCCAAGGCCGATGCCGAGGCCGTGCTGGCCGCCATCGGCGCGCCAGCGCGTGCGCAGATCACCCGCGCGGTGCCCGAATGGTTCCACCCGGGGCGTGCCGGGGTGATCGCGCTCGGGCCGAAACTGCCGCTGGCGGTGTATGGCGAGTTGCACCCGCGCGTGCTGCGCGGCTTTGACCTTAAAGGCCCCGTCTTGGGTTTCACGGTCTGGCTGGAAAACCTTCCGCAGCCCAAGGCGCGCAAGGCCACTCGCCCGTCTCTTACGGTCAACGCGTTGCAGCCGGTGGAACGCGATTTCGCCTTTGTCATGGCGCAGGAGGTTGAGGCGCTGAGCGCGGTGAATGCGGCGCGCGGTGCCGACAAGGCGCTGATCGAGGCGGTGCAGGTCTTTGACGAATTCTCTGGCCCGAAGGCCGAGGCGCAGTTCGGCCCCGGTCGGAAATCGCTGGCCCTGACCGTACGCCTGCAGCCCGTCGACAAGACGCTGACCGAAGACGAGATCGAGGCTGTGAGCCGCAAGATTGTCGAGAAGGTTGAGAAGGCCACTGGAGGGCATTTGCGCGGTTAGCCCCGCCCGCGCTTGCCGGTTATGCCCATCTGCCTGCAGCAAGCAGCGCGCGACTGGATTTTACGTCGCTTGTGCTAGATACTGAATCGAGCGAGGCAAAAGAGGCTAGTGCGATGACTGACCAGGCCACGGCCCTTCTGGATGCGGCCCTGATCCATGTCCCCTTCGATGGCTGGAGCGAGGATGCGCTGCGCGCCGCCTGTGCGGATACCGGGGTCGACCTTGCCACGGCCCGCGTGCTCTACCCGCGCGGCGGTGTGGATCTGGCGCTGGCCTATCACCGGCGTGGCGATGCGCAGATGGCGGCGCGGCTGGCGAGCGAGGATCTGAGCCATTTGCGATTCCGCGACCGCATCGCGACGGCGGTGCGCTACCGCATCGAGGCGGCGGAAGACCGAGAGCTGGTGCGACGGGGCACCACGCTGTTCGCGCTGCCTCCCTACGCGGCCGACGGTGTCAGCGCGATCTGGGGCACTGTCGACCTGATCTGGACCAGCATTGGCGACAGTTCGACCGATTACAACTGGTACACCAAACGCGCCACGCTGGCAGGGGTCTATTCCTCCACGGTGCTTTACTGGCTGGGTGATGACAGCCCCGGCGCGGCCGCGACATGGAGCTTTCTGGACCGGCGCATCGACGAGGTGATGCAGTTCGAGCGGGTGAAAGGTGCCGTGCAGAGGAACCCGCTTGGCCGTCTGCTGATGGCGGGACCGAATGCTCTGTTGTCCTGCGTACGGGCGCCGGTACGGTCTGCGCGGGATGACCTGCCGGGCTATAGCCCGGCCGTGCCCAAGGCTTGACGCGGGTACGACAAGAGCGCTAGGTGCCCCCAAGTCAGAGGTATTTGGGGGGATTGCATGGCCGTCGGAACAGAAATCCTGACCTGGTATGAGGGGCAGTGGCACCGGGGCAACGCGCCGATTATCGGTGCCGCGGATCACGTCGCATGGCTGGGCTCTCAGGTCTTTGACGGTGCGCGCCAGTTCGAGGGTGCCCGCCCGGATCTGGACCTGCACAGTGCGCGCATCATCCGCTCGGCTCAAGTGATGGGGATGATTCCGCCGGTTGACGCGCAGACTGTGCAGGGGTTGATGGAGGAAGGCTGCGCAAAATTCGCGCCGGACGCAGAGCTCTATCTGCGCCCGATGATGTGGGCGCGTGACTCGACGCCCGGCATCATTGACCCAGAGCCCGAAAGCACCGGCTTTGCGATCTGTATCGAAAGCCTGCCCATGCCCAAGCCGGGGGATTTCTCGCTCACCGTCTCGCCCTTCTGCCGCCCGCGCCCCGACATGGCGATGACCGAGGCCAAGGCAGGCTCACTCTATGCCAACAACGCCCGTATCATGGCCGATGCCCGCGCGCGGGGCTTTTCCAACGCGCTCTCGCTCGACATCAATGGTCATGTGGCCGAGACCGCCTCGACCAATGTCTTCATGGTGCGCGACGGGGTGGTGTTCACGCCGGTGCCGAACGGCATGTTCCTTGCCGGGCTGACGCGCGCGCGGGTGATCGGGCTGTTGCGCGCCGATGGGGTCGAGGTGGTTGAGACCTCGTTGACGCTCGCGGATTTCGATGAGGCCGAAGAGATTTTCGTCACCGGCAATATCGCCAAGGTGATGCCGGTGGCGCGCTATCAGGACCGGGTCTTTGCGGCCACGCCGATGGCGGATCGTGCGCGCGCGCTCTATTGGGATTTCGCGCTCTCGCGCGAGGTGGCGCTCTAGCAGGCGTTCGCGCACGAGCGCAGCGGCGCATTTGAGTATTTCTGGCAAGAAAATGAGGACCGGATGGATCTGCCCCATGTGATGCGCGTGATCGAAATCTCGGAACCCGGCGGGCCGGAAGTGTTGCGGATGGCCGAGCGAGCGGTGCCGGTGCCGGGGCAGAGTCAGGTGGTGGTCCGCATGGCATGGGCCGGTGTGAACCGGCCCGATTGCCTGCAGCGCGCCGGGGCCTATGACCCGCCGCCGGGCGCGAGCGACCTGCCGGGGCTGGAAGGGTCGGGCACGATCGTGGCGCTGGGGGCCGGGGTGACGCGGTGGAAGATCGGCGACCAGGTCTGCGCGCTGTTTCCCGGCGGGGCTTACGGCGAATATGCCGTGACCGATGCCGGGCAGGTACTGCCGGTGCCCGAAGGCATGGGGCTGCGCGAGGCGGCCTGCCTGCCTGAGACATTTTTCACCGTCTGGTCGAATGTTTTCATGCGCGGGGGCTTGCAGTCAGGCGAGCGGTTTCTGGTGCATGGCGGCTCTTCGGGGATCGGGACGACGGCGATTCAACTCGCGGTAGCCTTCGGGGCGCGGGTCTTTGCCACTGCCGGGTCGGCAGAGAAATGCGCGGCCTGCGAGGGGCTGGGGGCCGAGCGTGCGATCAATTACCGCGACGAGGATTTCGTTCAGGTGCTACAGAACGAGGGCGGGGCGAATCTGATCCTCGACATGGTGGGGGGCGATTACCTGCCGCGCAACCTGCGCGCGCTGGCCGAGGACGGGCGCCTGGTGCAGATTGCCTTTCTGCAGGGGCCAAAGATGGCAGTGAATTTCGCCCCACTGATGGTGCGGCGGCTGACGATCACCGGCTCGACCCTGCGCCCCCAATCGGACGCGGCCAAAGCGGCCATCGCGCGTGAACTCGAGGCAAAGGTCTGGCCGTTGCTGGCCGCAGGGCGGCTGGCACCGGTGATGGACAGTGACTTCGCGCTGGCCGAGGCGACGGCGGCGCATGCGCGGATGGAAAGCTCGGCGCATATTGGCAAGATTGCCCTGAAGATCGGGGCATGAGGCGGGCATTTCCGCCCAAATCGCGGCAATTTCCCAGGATTTGATCAAATTATTGCCCGCGCGATGCGAAACGGGCTTGCCAAAACCGCCGGTTTTCATGTGGTATGGTCTCATGATGGCACAGTCGCCGAATAAACGAGCGATGGCCGCAACCGGGAGACTGACATGAGCACACGCAAGATTCTCGCCATTGGCACCGCGATGGGTCTGGCCGCAGGGCCGGCACTGACCGAGACGGTCAATGTCTTCAACTGGTCGGATTACATCACTGACGAGGTGCTGGAACTGTTCACCGAACGCACCGGCATCTCGGTGAATTACGATGTCTATGACAGCAATGACACGCTCGAGGCGCGACTGCTGGCGGGCTCGTCGGGCTTTGATGTGGTGGTGCCGACCGGCACTTTCCTGCAGCGCCAGCTTGCCGCCGGGGTCTATCAGCCGCTGAACAAGGACCTGATCCCCAATCTGGCGGGCATGGACCCGGAACTGACCGCTGCTGTCGCAACGCATGATCCGGGCAACGAACACTCGGTCATCTACATGTGGGGCACCACTGGCATCGGCTACAATATCGACATGGTGGCCGAGCGTCTGGGCGAGGATTTCGAGGTCGACACCTGGGACATGATCTTCGACCCCGAGATCGCCGGACAGCTTGCGGATTGCGGCATCTCATGGCTCGATTCCCCGACCGACATGTTTCCGGCGGCCTTCGCCTGGATGGACAAGGACCCGCAATCCACCGACCCGGCCGATTTCGAGGCGGCAGCCGAGATGATGATGGAGGTGCGCGACACAGTGCGCTATTTCCACTCGTCGCAATACATCACCGATCTGGCCAATGGTGAAACCTGCGTGGCCGTGGGCTGGTCGGGTGATGTGCTGCAGGCCGCCGAGCGTGCGGAAGAGGCGGGGCAGGGCGTGAATGTCTGGTACGCCATTCCGCGCGAGGGGGCGATGCAGTGGTTCGACGTGATGGGCATCCCGGCCGATGCGCCGAACCCGGAAAACGCACATGCCTTCATCAACTTCATCCTCGAGCCCGAGATCACGGCGATGATCACCAATTATGTCTGGTTCCCAAATGCCAATGCGGCCTCCTGGCCGATGGTTGACGAGGATATCTTCAACGACCCGGCCATCTTCCCGACCGAAGACGTCAGCGAGACGCTGTTCACCGGGACGACCTATGACAGCCGGACGGACCGCACAGTGACGCGGCTCTGGACACGGGTGCGCACGGGTCAGTAAACACCGGCGCCCCTGCCAAGGTTTGTGCAGGGGCGCTTTCTGGTCTCCGAGAGCCTTGCCGGATGGGAGAAGCGATGGACGGACCCGCGATTGCCGCCGACACGAAACCCTGGCGCGACCCGTCTGCGAACCCCTTCATATCGGTGCGCGGGGTGACCAAACGCTTTGGCGACTTTACCGCCGTCTCGAATGTCGATCTCGACATCTTCAAGGGCGAGTTGTTTTGCCTGCTAGGCGAATCTGGCTGCGGGAAATCGACCCTGTTACGGATGCTGGCAGGTTTCGAGCAACCCACCGAAGGTAGTATCCGCATTGACGGTGAGGATATGGCGCGCGTGCCGCCCGACCGCCGCCCCACCAACATGATGTTCCAGTCCTATGCGCTGTTTCCGCATATGACGGTCGAAAAGAACGTGGCCTATGGCCTGTTGCGCGAAGGGATGAAGAAATCCGACGCCTATGCCAAGGCCGCCGAGATGCTGCGCATGGTCAAGCTGGAAAAGCTGGCGCGGCGCAAGCCCGACCAGCTCTCGGGTGGTCAGCGCCAGCGCGTGGCGCTGGCGCGGTCGCTTGTGAAGCGGCCCAAGCTGCTCTTGCTTGATGAACCGCTGGGCGCGCTCGACAAGAAGCTGCGCGAGGAAACCCAGTTCGAACTGATCAAGATTCAGGAAACTCTCGGTGTGACCTTCATCGTTGTCACCCACGATCAGGACGAGGCGATGACGCTGGCTACCCGCATCGGGGTGATGAAGGATGGCATCATCGAACAGATCGGTGAGCCGCGCGAGATCTACGAAACCCCCCGCTCGCGCTTTGTCGCGGATTTCATTGGCACGGTGAACCTGTTCGAAGGCGTGGTCGAGGCCGCCGCCCCCGACATGATGCGCATTGCCACACCGGACCTCGGCGATGTGATGGTGCTGCCCCAGGAGGGGCTGACGCGCGGGCAGACGATCTGGGGAGCGGTGCGCCCCGAGCGCTTTGCGCTGACCCGCAAGCGCCCCGAGGACATGCCCAACGCTTGGGAAGGCGTGGTCGAGGAGATGGGCTATATCGGGCATATGTCGCAATACCGCGTGCGCCTGCCCAGCGGGGCGCTGATCCGGGCCAGCCAATCGAATCGGCTGCGCGAGGAGGCCCCGATTTCGTGGGATGAGAAAGTCTGGATCTCGGTGCCGCCCGCGGCCTTTCGGGTGCTGACCGAATGAGCTGGCGGCGCACTCTGGTCATTGCCATTCCGATGCTCTGGCTGGGCATCTTCTTTCTCGCGCCATTCTTCGTGCTGGGCCGGATTTCTCTGGCCGAGGCGATCATCGCCCGCCCGCCCTTTACGCCGCTGTTCGACCGCGCGCCAGACGGGACGCTGGAAATCATCGCGAGCCTGGAAAATTACCGTTTCCTGTTTCAGGACGCGCTCTACCGCAATGCCTATCTTTCCTCGATCCGTATTGCTCTGGTCTCGACCATTTTCGCGCTGCTGATCGGCTATCCGATTGCCTATTACATCGCCCGCGCACCCGAGCCGAAACGCTCGATCCTGCTGTTGATGGTGATCCTGCCATTCTGGACCAGTTTCCTGTTGCGCGTTTACGCCTGGATGGGCTTCTTGCGCACCAATGGTGTGATCAACAACACATTGATGTCACTGGGGGTCATCGACGCGCCGCTGCGCATGATGCACACGGATTTGGCCGTCTATATCGGCATCGTCTACACTTACCTGCCCTTCATGATTCTGCCGCTTTACGCCAATCTGACCAAGCTTGATGGCGCGTTGCTGGAGGCGGCGAGCGATCTCGGGGCCTCGCCGGTGGTGACGTTCTTCACGGTTACCTTGCCGCTGTCGCTGCCCGGCATCGTCGCGGGATCGATGCTCGTGTTCATCCCGGCGATCGGCGAATATGTCATCCCCGCCCTTCTGGGCGGCCCCGATACGCTGATGATCGGGCGGGTGCTGTGGGACGAGTTCTTCTCGAGCCGAGACTGGCCAGTGGCCTCGGCTGTCGCCATCGTCATGCTGTTTCTGGTTGTCGCCCCGATCATGTGGTTACAATCGGTGCAGAACCGGCGGGAGATGGACTGATGCGCGGCTGGTTCCTGCCTATGGCTGTCGCGCTGGGCTTCATCTTTCTCTATGCGCCGATTGTCTCACTGGTGGTGTTTTCGTTCAACGAAAGTCGCCTGGTCACGGTCTGGGGCGGGTTTTCGACCAAATGGTATGGCGAACTCCTGCGCGACCGGCAGATCCTCGGTTCGGCCTGGATCAGCCTGCAGGTGGCCTTCTGGTCGGCCAATCTGGCGGTGATCGTGGGCACGTTGGGGGCTTTCGTGCTTACGCGCTTCGGCAGTTTTGCGGGAAGGTTGCTCTTGACCGGGATGATCACGGCACCGCTTGTCATGCCCGAGGTTATCACTGGACTGTCGTTGCTTCTGTTGTTCGTGTCGATGGAGCTGACACTGGGCTGGCCCGCCGGGCGGGGCCTGACCACGATCATCATCGCACATACGACCTTCTGCGCGGCCTTCGTCGCGGTTATCGCGCAATCACGTCTGCGCCAGATGGACGAGTCACTCGAAGAGGCCGCGCGGGATCTGGGCGCGGGGCCGGTGCGGGTGTTTTTTGACATCACCCTGCCGGTCATCGCGTCTGCATTGGTCGCGGGCTGGCTTCTGGCCTTCACGCTCTCGCTCGATGATCTGGTGATCGCCTCCTTTGTCTCGGGCCCCGGCGCCTCGACCCTGCCGATGGTGATCTTCTCCAAGGTGCGGCTCGGTGTCAGCCCGGATGTGAATGCGCTCGCCACGATCATCATCGGCTTCGTTCTGATCGCGGTGTTGATCGCCGGGTGGCTGATGCGGCGAGCGGCGCGAAAACCGCTCTGAGCAGTCAGAAAAACTGATCATTACAATCAGAACAAACTCCTTAACCTGATAGCCGCAGCCTGTTAGAACGATTCCAGAATTTACTCATGGAGGGAATCATGGACGGTTCTGACAACGCAGGCAAATGCCCGGTGATGCATGGTGGGCAGACGACGAAAAGCGTGGATGTGATGGATTGGTGGCCCAAGGCACTCAATCTCGATATTCTGCACCAGCATGGCAGCCAGGAAAATCCGCTGACCGGCTTCAACTATCGTGAAGAGGTCAAGACACTCGATGTCGAGGCACTGAAGCGCGATCTGCACGACCTGATGACGGACAGCCAGGAATGGTGGCCCGCCGACTGGGGCCATTATGGGGGCCTCATGATCCGCATGTCGTGGCACGCGGCCGGGACCTACCGGGTGCAAGACGGGCGTGGCGGTGCGGGCACTGGCAACCACCGGTTCGCGCCACTGAACTCCTGGCCCGACAACACCAATCTCGACAAGGCGCGTCGCCTGCTCTGGCCGATCAAGAAGAAATACGGCAACAAGCTGAGCTGGGCTGATCTGATGGTTCTGGCCGGGACCGTGGCCTATGAAAGCATGGGCCTCAAGACCTTCGGCTTCGCCTTCGGACGCGAAGATATCTACAGCCCCGAAAAGGACATCTATTGGGGCGCAGAGCGCGAATGGCTGGCCCCCTCGGACGAGCGTTACGAGAATGTCGGCGACGCGGCCACGATGGAAAACCCGCTCGCAGCCGTACAGATGGGGCTGATCTACGTCAACCCCGAGGGCGTGAACGGCCATCCTGACCCGATCAAGACCGCGGCCCATGTCCGTGAGACCTTCGCCCGCATGGCCATGAATGACGAAGAGACCGTCGCGCTGACAGCTGGCGGTCACACGGTCGGCAAGTCGCATGGCAATGGCCGAGCCGAGAACCTCGGCGCTGCCCCGGAAGGCGCACCGCTGGAAGAGGGCGGTCTTGGCTGGATGAACCACAAGACCCGTGGCATCGGGCGCGATCAGGTGACCTCGGGGATCGAGGGCGCATGGACAACGCATCCGACAAAATGGGACATGGGCTATTTCAAGCTGCTCTTCGGGTATGAATGGGAGCTGAAGAAATCCCCGGCCGGTGCATGGCAGTGGGAGCCCATCGACATCAAGGAAGAAGACAAGCCCGTCGATGTCGAAGACCCGTCCATCCGCTACAACCCGATCATGACCGATGCCGACATGGCCATGAAGATGGACCCGACCTATCGCGCTATCTGCGAGAAGTTCATGGCCGACCCGGCCTCGTTCGACGACGCCTTCGCGCGGGCCTGGTTCAAGCTGACCCACCGCGACATGGGGCCGCAGGAGCGCTATATCGGGCCGGATGCGCCGAAAGAAGTGCTGATCTGGCAAGACCCGGTCCCGGCGGGCCCGACCGATTACGATGTGGCCACTGTGAAGGCGAAGATCGCCGAGGCCGGGCTGCCGGTTTCCGACATGGTCGCCACCGCCTGGGACAGCGCGCGGACCTTCCGCAAGTCCGACTATCGCGGGGGCGCAAACGGCGCGCGCATCCGACTGGCCCCGCAGAAGGACTGGGAGGGCAACGAGCCCGAGCGTCTGGCCCGCGTGCTGGCCAAGCTGGAACCGATTGCTGCCGAGACAGGCGCGAGCGTCGCCGATGTGATCGTGCTGGCGGGCAATCTGGGCGTGGAGCAGGCGGCCAAGGCTGCCGGGATCACGGTAGAAGTGCCCTTCGCGCCCGGTCGTGGCGATGCCACCGACGAGATGACCGATGCCGACAGCTTCAAATGGCTGGAGCCGCTGGCCGACGGATTCCGCAACTGGATGAAGAAGGATTACGTCGTCTCGGCGGAGGAAATGCTGCTCGACCGTGCGAGCCTCATGGGGCTGACCGGGCCGGAAATGACCGTTCTGGTGGGAGGGATGCGCGCCATGGGCGCGAATCACGGCGGCACCGCGCATGGTGTCTTCACCGACCGCCCCGGCGCGCTGAGCAATGATTTCTTCGTCAATCTGACCGATATGGCGTGGAAGTGGGAGCCCAAGGGCGCAAACCTGTATGAACTGCAGGATCGCAAGACAGGGGCGCCCAAATGGACGGCGACGCGGGCGGATCTGGTCTTCGGGTCGAACTCGATCCTGCGCGCCTATGCCGAGGTGTACGCGCAGGACGATGCAGGCGAGAAATTCGTGCAGGATTTCGTTTCCGCCTGGGTCAAGGTGATGAACGCGGACCGCTACGATCTGGCCTGAGCGCCATTGGTGACAATCGAGAGCGGCGCGCCCTTCGGGCGCGCCGTTTCGCTTTCTGGG
>SKIF01000092.1 GCA_007116575.1 Paracoccaceae bacterium | reverse complement strand
GCAGGGGGCGGGGGGAACGCTTAGGCTTTTCGTCTTTCCCGAAATGTTTCTGGAGAGGGTGCGCTGCGCCCGCAAGCAGCGCATCCCTTTGCCGCGCGGCCAACAGGCCTGCGCAACAATCATCTGCAACAAAATCCGCATGCCCCGCCCCGCAAAAGCGGGGTCTGAGCGCGCGCTGTCAGTATCGCGAGCCCTGCGCGCGAATGCCGGATGAGGCGCGTTCAGCCTGCGCTGGCGGCGCTTTTCTTGGCGTCGGTATAGATGATGAGCGGCGCGGCATCAGCCGACACGGCCTCTTCATTGACGACAACTTCGGAAACATTCTCCAGCCCCGGCAGGTCGAACATCGTGTCAAGCAGGATGTCTTCCATGATCGAGCGCAGGCCCCGCGCGCCGGTCTTGCGGGCAATCGCGCGTTTGGCGATGGCGCGCAGCGCCTCGTCGGTGAAGCTGAGATCCGCGCCCTCGATATCGAAGAGTTTCTGATACTGTCTGACCAGTGCGTTCTTGGGTTCGGTCAGGATCGTGACGAGCGCATCCTCGTCGAGATCCATCAGCGTGGCCACGACGGGCAGGCGGCCGACGAATTCGGGGATCAGGCCGAATTTCAGCAGATCCTCGGGTTCAAGATCTTTCAGCGACTCGCCGATGGTGGTGCGGCTTTCATCCTTCACATCGGCGCCAAAGCCGATGGCCGACCCCTTGCCGCGCTGGTTGATGATCCGGTCAAGCCCGGCGAAGGCGCCGCCGCAGATGAACAGGATATTGGTGGTGTCGACCTGCAGGAACTCCTGTTGCGGGTGCTTGCGTCCGCCCTGTGGCGGCACGCTTGCGACTGTGCCTTCCATCAGTTTCAGCAGCGCCTGCTGCACCCCTTCGCCCGAGACATCACGGGTGATCGAGGGGTTGTCGGATTTGCGGGTGATCTTGTCGACCTCATCGATATAGACGATGCCGCGCTGCGCGCGTTCGACATTGTATTCGGAGGCCTGCAACAGCTTGAGGATGATGTTCTCGACATCCTCGCCGACATAGCCTGCCTCGGTCAGCGTGGTGGCATCGGCCATGGTGAAGGGCACATCGAGAATGCGCGCCAGCGTCTGCGCCAGAAGCGTCTTGCCGCAGCCGGTGGGGCCGATCAGCAGGATGTTGGATTTCGACAGCTCCACATCGCCGGCCTTGCCAGTGTGATTTAGCCGCTTGTAATGGTTGTGCACCGCGACCGAGAGCACGCGCTTGGCCTGTTCCTGCCCGATCACATAATCATCGAGCACCTGACAGATTTCGCGCGGAGTGGGCACGCCGTCGGTGGATTTCAGCCCGCCCGATTTGGTTTCCTCGCGGATGATATCCATGCACAATTCGACGCATTCGTCGCAGATGAACACGGTTGGCCCCGCGATCAGTTTTCGGACTTCGTGCTGCGACTTGCCACAGAAGGAGCAGTAAAGCGTGTTCTTGCTGTCGGAATCGGCGGGCATCTCAATCCTCTGCGATCTTTGCGTCGATAGGGTCCTGGGGTCGGGTGGTATCCCACCTTCTGTGCGTCAAGGGTAGGTCAGAGCGCAGACCGGGACAATGCAAAACTGCATCAGCGGCCGGGAAATCCCGGTCTGTGCCCGGCAAAGGCCTCATGTTCCGGCGATTTCGGCGCGCGAGGTCACGATATCGTCAATATGGCCCCAGGCTTTCGCGTCTTCCGGCGTCATCCATGTGTCGCGGTCGAGCGCGCGCTGGATGGTTTCGTAGTCATGGCCGGTATGGTTCATGTAGAGCTTGTAGAGCCTCTCGCGCGTCGCCTCTATGGATTTGGCCGAGATCAGGATGTCCGATGCTGTGCCGCGCGCGCCGCCCGAGGGTTGGTGAACGAGGAATTCGGCATGGGGCAGGGCGAAGCGCATCCCCTTTTCGCCGCCGATCGAGATCACCGAGCCCATCGAGGCCGCCAGCCCGCAAACGAGGGTCGAGACCGCGGGTTTGATATATTGCATCGTGTCATAGATCGACATGCCTGCTGTCACCACGCCGCCGGGCGAGTTGATATACATGCTGATTTCCTTGGACGGGTTCTCGGCCTCGAGGTGCAGAAGCTGGGCCACGATCAGGCTGGACATGCCGTCATGCACCGGGCCGTTGACGAAGATGATTCGTTCCTTGAGCAGGCGCGAGAAGATGTCATAGGCGCGCTCGCCGCGGCTGGTTTGCTCGACCACCATGGGTACGAGGTTCATGTAGGTCTCTATAGGGTCTTTCATTTGCCTGCCTTCGTCATGCGACCGGGGAGCCGATCTTTGTGATACCGTGATCTGGTTAGCGGAATCTTAGTGCTGCGCCTGACGGGCTGCAAGGGGCGGAAGAATGTTTGAGGGCAGACGGGGCTTGTGGGGTTGGCCGGGCCGGATGGGCTGGGGCGGGCGCGAAAACGACACCTGTCCTGCGGTCTGGTATCCGAAAACGAAAAAGGGGCGCAGCCTGGCCGCGCCCCCATTGATCGTCATCAAGGCCGTGTTATTCCTGCTGGCCGAGGAACATCAGCAGGAACTGGAACATGTTCAGGAAGCTGATATAGAGCGACAGCGCGCCATCCACGGCGGCCTTGTCGAGCCAGTCCTGATCGCCCGCAGCGGCATGGGCCACATACTCGCTCTTGATATGCTGGGTGTAGAAGGCGGTCAGGCCAGCGAAGATCAGGATGCCGATCGAAGAGATGGCGAACATCATTGCCGGGCTTTGCAGAAACAGGTTCACGATCATCGCCACGATCAGGCCGATCACACCCATGATCAGGAAGGTGCCCATGCCCGAAAGGTCCTTCTTGGTGGTGTAGCCCCAGAGGCTGAGACCGGCGAAGGCAATCGCCGTCACGAGGAAGGTCTGGGTGATCGAGTAGCTGGTGAAGACCAGAAAGATCGAGCTCAGCGACAGGCCGATGGCAGTCGCGAAGATGAAAAAGCCCAGTTGCACGCCCGCCGCCGAAGCCCGACGCATCAGTGCGCCCCAGCCAAACAGCACGAAAGCGAGCGGTGCGAACATGATCACCCAGCGCAGCGGCGACATGTAGATCGCCCCGCCAAGCTGGTTGAGCAGGGTGCCATTGGGCAGTTGCGCCACGGCCATGTTCGGGTCGGTGGTCGTTGCCAGTCCGGCAATCGCCCATGCTGCGGCACCTGTGATCAGCATGCCGACCGACATCGTGCCATAGACCTTGTTCATATGGGCGCGCAGGCCCGCATCGATCTGTTCTGCGCGTGCGGCACTGACCCGCTGCGTGCGCATGGTATTGTATTCTGCCATGTTGACCTCCGAAACTATGGATCGGGCATTGCCGCCCGTCTTGGCGTCAATATCGGCAAGATACCCGGAGGTTTCAAGCGTTTCATGACAGAAATGGACAGGATTTGATCGCGCTGCCCTGTGCGCAGGCGGCGCGTGTCTGTTCGCAGCTTTCTCGCGCACACAATGGCGCGCCGCTCAGCCCTCTGTTTCGAGCCTTGCAACCTCGATCACCACCTTGCCGGTGGATTTGCGCGTGCGCAACAGATCGAAGCCCTCGGCAAAGCGCTCGAAGGGCAGGACATGGCTGACATGGGGGGTGATCCGGCCTTGCTCATACATTGTCATCAGCTCGCGCAGGCTGTCGGTCAGGGTATCGGGGGCAAAGCCCAGATATCCGCCCCAGTAAAGCCCGATCACGGTCAGATTCTTGACCAGCAGGATATTGGCCGGGAATTGCGGCACCTTGCCGCCGGCAAAGCCGATGGCGAGAAAGCGGCCCTCGGGGCGCAGCGCGCGCAGCGCCGGGGTGGCCAGTGGCTCGCCAATGGCGTCATATACGACATCGGCCCCGCCAAGCGCCTTGAGCGCCGCGCGCAGATCGGTCTCGCCCGAATCGATGAGAACGTGCGCGCCCGCGCGGCGCGCGACCTC
>SKIF01000118.1 GCA_007116575.1 Paracoccaceae bacterium | reverse complement strand
TCGAGGCGAAGAAGATCATGCAACCCTTTGGGGATCGGTCGAAAACCGTAATCGAGCCGATGCTGACAGATCAGTGGTTCGTCGATGCGGAAAAGGTCGTCGGGCCTGCCTTGGATGCCGTACGGACGGGTCGCGTCAAGATCGTGCCGGAATCGGGCGAGAAGACATATTATCATTGGCTCGAGAATATCGAGCCGTGGTGCATCTCGCGCCAGTTGTGGTGGGGGCATCAGATTCCGGTTTGGTATGGGCCTGATCGCGGCGCCGATGGAAAGATGACGCTTCCCTCCTTAGGGGCGACTACGAAGCAACGCTTTTGTGAGGTAAACGACGAAGCCGCGATAACAGCCGCAACCAGCTTCTACGGTGAAGAAGCAGCAATCGTGCGAGACAAAATCGAAGCGTATAGTTGGGCGCTTGACCGTCTTGAGGGGAAAAGACGTCCTGTTCCAATCTGGCGCGACCCCGACGTGCTCGACACCTGGTTTTCCTCTGGCCTCTGGCCCATCGGCACGCTGGGCTGGCCCGAGGACACGGAGGAACTCCGCAAATACTTCCCGACCAGCGTCCTCGTCACCGGGCAGGACATCCTGTTCTTCTGGGTTGCGCGGATGATGATGATGCAGCTTGCGGTGGTGAATGACATCCCCTTCCGCGAGGTCTATCTGCACGGGCTTGTCCGCGACGCCAAGGGCAAGAAAATGTCGAAATCCCTGGGCAATGTCATCGACCCGCTGGAGATCATCAATGAGTTCGGCGCCGATGCGCTGCGCTTCACCAATGCCGCGATGGCAAGCCTTGGCGGCGTGCTGAAACTCGACACGCAGCGCATCGCGGGCTACCGCAATTTCACCACCAAGCTGTGGAATGCCTGCCGCTTCGCCGAGATGAATGGCGTCTGGGAGGGGCATTCCACGACAGCCCCCCCGCAGCCGCAGGCAACCGTCAATCGCTGGATCATCGGCGAGACCGCGCGCGTGCGCGAAACCGTCGATGCAGCGCTGGCCGAATACCGTTTCAACGACGCCGCCACTGCGCTTTACGCCTTTGTCTGGGGGCGGGTCTGCGACTGGTATGTGGAATTCGCCAAGCCCCTGTTCGACGGGCCGGAAGCGGCAGAAACCCGCGCCACGATGGGTTGGGTGCTCGATCAATGCATGATCCTGCTGCATCCGATCATGCCCTTCATCACCGAGGAACTCTGGGGTCTGACAGGGGCGCGCGAAAAGCTCTGCGCCCATGCCGACTGGCCGACTTACGGTGCGGAACTGGTCGATGAGGACGCCATGCGCGAGATGCGCTGGGTGATCGGGCTGATCGAGACGATCCGCTCGGCGCGGGCGCAGTTGCGCGTGCCGGTGGGGTTGAAGCTGAACATGGTGCAGCTTGATCTGGATGCCAGCGGGCAGGCGCGGCTGAAACGCAATCAGGCGCTGGTGATGCGCCTGGCGCGGATTGCGGCGTTGGAGAAGGCTGAGTCCCTGCCGCGCGGCTCGATCACCGTCACGGTCGAGGGCGGCACGTTCGGGCTGCCGCTCGAGGGGGTGATCGACATTGCCGCCGAGCGCGGACGGCTGGAAAAGACCCTTGAGAAGGCGCGCAAGGAGTTGGGCGGGATCGAGGGGCGGCTGGCCAACCCGAAATTCCGCGCCAGCGCGCCCGAAGAGGTGGTCAGCGAGGCCGAGGAGCGCGCCGCAGGCTTGCGCGAGGAGATCGCGCGGCTGGATCAGGCGTTGGCGCAACTGGCCGAGGCGGTCTGAGACGGGTTCCGCCGCGGCCATTGCTGCCGGATCAAAGCGCCGCGTCGGGTCCGGCTGCACACGCCCCGGCGTTCAGAGTGAAGCGTTACCGGGCCGGAAATTGACGCAGATCGCTTCCATCTCGTCGGGGCTCATATAGCCTTGCGCCTGCTGGCAGAAATGCCCGTCACCCGCGGGCTGGCAATGCTGACAATCGACGCAGGTTCCGAAAACAGGGGTCGCACGCAGTTGCGCAAGCCCGCTTGCCACCTGCCTGAGGCTCGCAGCCAGTGCGCGCTGCGCCTCGGGGGCGAGCCGCGCCAGCGCCTTGCGCAGGTCTTCCAGCGGGTCGCGGAGCAGCATTGCGTGGCCGGCCTCGGTCACTTCCAGCAGTGTGCTGCGCCCGTCATGTTCATGGCTCTGCCGCGCCAGCAGCCCCAGTTCGACCAAGGATTTCACCGTTTGCGACGCAGTGCCACGGGTCGTGGCGTGAAAGCAGGAAAAGGCAGAGGGCGTGCGCGAGAGGCGGTTGGCATGGGCGAAATACCGCAGCGCGGTCCATTGCGCCGCGGTCAGCGGTGTGGCCGCCGTGCTCTGGCCCAATCGCGCCAGATGCACGATCAGATCAGCCAGATCCGTTTGAGTGGGGGAATGCGCGCTCATGCGGGGCAGATAGTCCTGCGCAGTGGCGTTGACAAGCCATGGGGCAGAATGGTAGCGATGCGAAACAATATCGAGTCGCTGCTACCTGGATGTGATCTGACATGGACACCCGAGACCCCGGCACCAGCCGCTTTATCCGCGATGCCATGGCCCGCGAGATGCTTGACGCGCAGACCGAGCTTGATCTGGCGCTGGCCTGGCGCGACCGGCGCGACGAGGCGGCGCTGCACCGGCTGATCACGGCCTACAGTCGGCTGGCCGTATCGGTGGCCACCCGGTTCCGCCGCTACGGGATGCCGCTTGATGACCTGATCCAGCAGGGCAATCTGGGGCTGATGCGCGCGGCCGAAAAATTCGACCCCGAGAATGGTGCGCGCTTCTCGACCTATGCCGCCTGGTGGATCCGCGCCTCGATGCAGGAATATGTCATGCGCAACTGGTCAGTGGTGCGTACCGCGACCAATGCCAACCAGAAGAAGCTGTTCTTCCATCTGCGCAAGACGCTGGCCAAGCTCGAGGATGGCGAGATCCGGCGCGAGGCGCTGTCGGCCTCGGTCGCGCGAGAGCTGGACGTTCCCGAAGAGCAGGTCGAGATCATGCTGGGCCGCATGTCGGGGCAGGATCTGTCGCTGAACGCGCCGCAATCGAGTGGCGAGGACGGGCGCGACTGGATGGATGCGATCGAGGATGACGGTATCGCGACCGAAACCCATGTGCTGGAGACGCTCGAAACGAAGCGGCGGCGCAGGCTGCTCTACCGGGCGGTGAGCGCGCTGCCCGCGCGCGAGCAGCGCATCATAACCGAGCGCCACCTGCAGGACACTCCGCGCACTCTGGCCGAGATCGGGGCCGAGATGGGCATTTCCAAGGAACGCGTGCGCCAGTTGGAAGAGCGCGCGATGACCCGGATCACGAGCGAGTTGCGCGCGCGTGAGGAGGCGACCCTTCCGGCTTGAACTCCGCGCCCTGACATGCGACCGGACATGCAAAACGGGTGCCGGAGGGGATGTGAACAATCGCATGGATCGGATACGCAAGGCAGGCTATGGGGCCTCGCTGGCGCTGGCCGCGATTGTGACCCTCGTGCTGCTGATGCCAGCACCGCATCCGCCCCAACCTTCGATCAATCAGATCGACAAGCTGGCGCATTTCCTGCTGTTCTTCGGGCTGGTGCTTCCGGCACTGAGCGTGCGGCCGCGTCTCTGGATCTGGGTGGTGCCGCTTGCAGCGGGTTTCGGGGCGCTGCTCGAGTTTATCCAGCCCCATTTCGGGCGCGGGTTCGAATGGGGCGACATGCTGGCCAATGCGGTCGGCGCCATCTGTGCAGTGCCAGCGGGGTTCTGGCTGCATCGGCGTATTTTCGGGGCCGATGGGGTGTGACACCGGGTCCGGCTGGCAGGCTCACAGGCGCATCGTGGTGCGACGGGCGAAAGCGCCCTCGGCCCGTGCCCACCCACCCTGTCTGTTGGGAATGTGCTTTACTGGGGGTGGCGGCGAGCCCGGCACCCACCCTGGGATATGGAGCCCGTTGGCGGATGGGGCCGCCGCCGGTTGGTCTGACCAGC
>SKIF01000043.1 GCA_007116575.1 Paracoccaceae bacterium | reverse complement strand
TCGCGCGACCCGAGGCCCCCGCCCGTGCCGTCCGGCCGATGCGGTGGACATAATTCTCGGGCACTTCGGGCAGATCGAAATTATAGACATGGCGCATATCGGGAATGTCGATCCCACGCGCGGCCACATCGGTCGCCACCAGCACCTTGATCTCGCCCGCCCGGAACTGGCGCAGCGTACGCTCACGCTGCCCCTGGCTCTTGTTGCCATGGATCGAGCCTGCCGGGATGCCCCAGCCGGTGAGCAGTTTCATCAGCTTCTCGGCACCATGTTTGGTGCGGGAAAAAACCAGCGCCAAATCTTCCGGATGGCCGTTCAGATAGCCTTCCAGCAGCCGTGCCTTGTCGCCCTGCGCGATGAAATGCACCGACTGGTCGATCTTTTCGGCTGGCTTGCCCGGAGGGGAGACCTGCACGCGTTCGGGCCGGTCGAGATAGGCCTCGGCGATCTCGTTCATGGCCTTCGACATGGTGGCCGAGAACATCAGCGTCTGGCGCTCTTTCGGCAGCAGCGCGACGATTTTGCGCAGCGCGTGGATGAAGCCCAGATCGAGCATCTGGTCAGCCTCGTCGAGCACCAGCATCTGCGTGGCATCCAGCGTCAGGGCGCGGCGGTCCAAAAGGTCCAGCAGTCGCCCCGGTGTGGCCACCAGAATGTCGCAGCCCTTGGCGAGTTTCTGGATCTGCGGGTTCAGCCCCGCACCGCCCACAACGCGTTGCACTTTCAGCGGTGTCTTGCGGGCAAAGCCGCCCAAGGTTTCCGCGATCTGATTAACCAGTTCGCGCGTGGGCGCAAGGATCAGCGCCTGCGTGGTCTTCGGCGCCGGACGACCCGCGCCCAGAAGCGCATGCATCAGCGGCAGGCCGAAGGCCAGCGTCTTGCCGGTGCCGGTCTGGGCCAGCCCTAACAGGTCGCGGCCCTGCATGATCATCGGGATCGCACGGGCCTGAATGGGTGTCGGCGTGGCGAGGCCTTGGGCCTCAAGTCCTGCCAACAGAACGGGCCGTAGCCCGAACATCGAAAAATCCGTCAAAGTCTTTCCTCTCGAAGCCTGCGCATGCGCAGACAGAAAGCCCCTGGGCTATAAGCCAGAGGCGGTTTGGGGGCGCGATTTCAGGCGCGCCGCCCCCCACGCGTGATGTCGGGAAGCTGGTGTCGGGCCTCATGCCCTGCCCGCAACGACAGAAATGCTCACGCGGCAAGTTGCGGATGGGCTGCAAATGGGCGTTATCGGCCCATAAGTCAAGGATCAATGCGGATCAGGCTGGCGCGCGGCAAGGGCCAACGCACCGGCAAGCGCGCACATCGCGATCGGAAACATGGTAAAGACCCCGAAGCCGAAGGTCAGGTACATGCCCGCGCTCGAGGCCAGCAACATCACACCTGCGGCGATATTCACCGACCGCGCCATCGCTGCCCCGGCAATGGCCAGAATTGGTGCAATCAGGCTCATCGCGCGGATCAGGCCCATATTGGCCACGCCCCCGGTCAGTTCCGCCAGTTCAGGGTAACGAATCAGCAAATCCGTGTAGCCGAAGCTGAAGAAGCCGACCACCATGCCCCATAGCCCGCCGATCAGACCGAGTATCAAGGCCGCGTTGCGCATCTTTTCCCCAGCCTCCTGAAATTCGGGCAAATCCCAGCCCGTCCGAACCGATATAAGCAAAACTCTTGCGTTTTAACCCCGCTATGGCAAAATTTCCGCGGGATGACAGACTTTCAAGGACGCCCCTGTTTTCACAGTCGGCCAAGGAAGACCTGGCTGAACGACCCTGCGGCAATCCTGCTGCGGATGAAGTGAAAACGAGGAGACGACCGATGCCGACAGGCACCGTGAAATGGTTCAACACCACCAAAGGTTACGGGTTCATCGCCCCGGATGGGGGCGGCAAGGATGTGTTCGTGCATATCTCGGCGGTCGAGCGGGCCGGGCTGACCGGGCTCGCGGATGACCAGAAGATCGCTTACGAGTTGCGCGCCGGTCGGGACGGGCGCGAGTCCGCAAGTGATCTGAAACTTCTCTGAGTGTCGAACGCCCGGCCCGCAGGGCCGGGTGCCACCTCAGACCAGCCCGAGCGCGCGCTGCACATCCACTTTCCAGCCCAGATGCAGCGCGTCACCCGAGCGGATGACAGGTCGTTTCATCAGGGTGGGGTGAGCCGCCAGTAGCGCGTCGGGCGCGGACCCGCGCGCCGCTTCATCCAGGCCGCGCCATGTGGTCGAGGCGCGGTTGACGATGGCATCGCCGAATGCGGCGATGAACTCGGCGCGTTCTGCCGCGCTCAGCGGCTCAGTGCGGATGTCGCGTAGCTGCGCCCCGGGCAGCGCCTTGAGCGCCTTGCGGCAGGTGTCGCAGGTCTTGATGCCGTAGATCACGATGGGCATGGGCGGGCTCCTGTCAGGGCTGGTGCGCGTCGAACAATGCGATGGTGCGCTCCAGAAACGGGGTACGGAAGCGGTCGGCCTCCATCAGCAATTCATGCAGCGCGCCATCGAAGATCTGCAACTCCCCCTCGGGCCAGTCCGCCATCCGCGCCTCGATCGCCTCGGACGAGACCAGCAGCTCCCGCGTGCCAAGCCCGCAATAGGCTGGCAGGTCGGGCGCGGGCAGTTGCGCCAGCACGGTCGTCTCGGCCAGCGCGGCCACCAGCCAGCGCAGGCTCGGCGCGCCAAGGCGCAAATCCGGGTGCTCCTGCACCTGGCGCTGCATCCAGGCATATCGCGCCGGATCGGTCGTCAACTCGTTGCTGTCGAAGGGGTTTTCCCAGAGCCGGAATTCCACGCCTGCGCCCGGCACCTCGCGCAGATCCATCCGCGCCAGCCCCAGCACAGTGGTCATGGCGACCACCGCGCGGCGCGTGGTCTTGCTCAGCCGCAACCCCCACATCGGCGCGCTGAAGGCTGCCGCGCGGGCGGGAAAGCCGTTCATCAGCGCGCGTAGCGCGATGCAGCCGCCCATCGAATGGGCCAGAACGAAGCGCGGCGCGGGGGGCGGGGCAACCTCGTCCAGCACGCTCTGCAGCACGGCCACATCGCGCTGGAAATGCGCGAAATCGGGCACATCGCCCAGCAAAGGCTTGCCCTCCAGCCGGTCTGACAGACCTTGCCCGCGCCAGTCGATCACCACCACGCCATAGCCCCACGCCACCAATTCGGCGGCGACTGGGGCATATTTCTCGATCATCTCGGTCCGGCCCGGAAACAGCGCCACCACGCCCTTCGGCCCCATCGGCCAGAGCGCGATGCGCAGCCGCTTGCCGTCGTCGGTCTCACGCCAGATCACCCGCTCGGGCGGGGGCGCATCCGCGACATCGGCATGAAAGGGCGCGGCCTGCATCAGCTCAGGGCGGAGCCCAGCTTCATGGCGAGGCCCATATTGCCCTCGATCTTCAGCTTGCCCGACATGAAGGCCATGGTCGGGTTCACATCGCCCTCGATGATGCCCTGAAAGGTCTCGGCACTGGCGATCATGGTCACGTCGGCCTCGTCATCGCCTTCGCGAACGCCGTTTTCATCGACCATGATCGAGCCTTCGCCCTCGATCTCGAATTTCGCCGTGCCATCGAACCCGTCGGACAGCCGCTCGCTGAGGGCGGTAATGGCATGGGTGAGGATCTCGCTCATCTTTCGTGCTCCGTTTTGTGATGCCGCGCCTCTGGATTCGCGCGGTGCTTGCGCTACACTCGGACTATGGAGATGCGAGCGCTCTTTCTCAATCCTGTCGTTGCGGCATTTGCCGCGTTTTTCGCCATGTCACCGGCGCAGGCGACCGAGTCGGGCAACCCGGAGGTCGCGGAACTGCTTGCCGAATTGCGCGACCCCGATCAGGAGCGCTGGCAACGCATCGAGCGCCAGATTTCGCGTATCTGGTCGCACTCGGGCTCGGCCAGTTCCGACCTCTTGCTGCAGCGCGGACGAGATGCCATGCGCCGGGGTGACACCACTGCGGCGATTGACCATTTTTCGGCATTGATCGACCACGCCCCCGATTTTGCAGAAGGCTACCACGCCCGCGCCACCGCCTGGTTCATGGCCGGAAATCTGGGGCTGGCGCTGGATGACCTGCGCGAGACGCTGGTGCGCAACCCCGATCATTTCAGCGCGCTGGCCGGGCTGGGGCGGGTTTTCGAGGATCTCGAACTTTACGACCGCGCTCGCGAGGCGCTGCGCGCCTCGGCTGCTATACATCCGCACCGCACTGACGTATTAGAGGCGCTGGAGCGCATTGAGCGCCACCTGACCGGCACCGCTCTGTAGAGGGCGCGCAGCAGGAGAGTCGCAGATGAACATGCGCGCGCAGTCCCGCGTCGTGGCCGTGCTGGGCCCGACCAATACCGGCAAAACCCATTACGCTATCGAACGGATGCTGGCCCATCGCACCGGGGTCATCGGGCTGCCACTGCGCCTGCTTGCGCGCGAGGTCTATGACCGCATCCGCGCCCTGCGCGGCCCCGATTGCGTGGCGCTGGTGACGGGCGAGGAGCGCATCGTCCCCGACCGCACGCAATATTGGGTCTGCACGGTCGAGGCGATGCCGCTGGAAATCGGTGCCGATTTCGTGGCGGTGGACGAGATCCAGCTTTGCGGCGATGCCGACCGGGGCCATGTCTTCACCGACCGGCTGTTACATGCGCGGGGCCTGCACGAGACGCTGTTCATGGGCTCGGACACGATGCGTGGCGCGATTGCCGCGCTGGTGCCGGGGGCACAGTTCCAGCGTCGGGAGCGGATGTCGCAGCTTTCCTACTCGGGTTCGAAAAAGATAAGCCGGTTGCCTGCACGCAGCGCAATCGTGGGGTTCAGTGTCGAGAATGTGTATGCCATCGCTGAACTGATCCGCCGCCAAAAGGGTGGATGCGCGGTGGTGATGGGCGCGCTTAGTCCGCGCACGCGCAATGCGCAGGTCGAGCTTTATCAGAATGGCGACGTGGATTATCTGGTCGCGACCGATGCCATCGGCATGGGGCTCAATCTCGATGTCAAGCATGTCGCCTTCTCGGCCACGCGCAAATTCGACGGCCACCGCATGCGCCCGCTGGCCCCTGACGAGTTGGCCCAGATCGCGGGCCGGGCAGGGCGCTACCAGAATGACGGCTCCTTCGGCGTGACCGGCGAGGCCCGCCCGCTGCCTGACGAAACGATAGAGGCTATCGAAAGCCACAGCTTCCTGCCGCTGCGCAAGCTGCAATGGCGCAACGGGCGGCTGGATTTCACTTCGCCCGCGCGGCTGATTGCCGCGCTTGAGGCGCAGACTCAGGATGACTGGCTGACCCGCGCCCGCGATGCCGAGGATCTGACCGCGCTCAAGACCCTCACAGCGATGCCCGAAATCCGCAACCAGCTGCACGATGCGCGCGATTTGCGGCTCTTGTGGGATGTCTGCCGCATCCCCGATTTTCGCGGCATCTCACCCACCGAACATGCGGGTCTGCTGGCGCGAATCTTCGGCTTTCTGCATGATGACGGGCGCATCCCGGCAGACTGGCTGGCGCGGAACATCCAGCGCATCGACCGGGTCGATGGCGATATCGACACGCTGTCGCGCCGTCTGGCCTATATCCGCACATGGACCTATATCGCGCAGCGTCGTGCCTGGATTGATGACGAAAACCATTGGCGCGCGGCAACGCGCGCTGTAGAAGACCGCTTGTCGGACGCGCTCCATGCCCGGCTGACGCAGCGATTTGTTGATCGGCGCACCAGTGTTCTGTTGCGCCGGTTAAAGCAGAAGGAGAGCCTTGTGGCCGAGGTGAACGACAAGGGCGAAGTGACCGTAGAGGGCGAGTTGATCGGACGGCTGGAAGGGTTCCGCTTCCGGCAGGACTCGGCGGCCTCGCCGGATGAGGCCCGCACGCTCCGGCAAGCGTCGATTGCTGCGCTGGCGCCGCTGTTCCATCTGCGCGCCGACACGTTCTATAACGCTCCCGATACCGAGTTCGACTTTACCGAACAGGGTGGGCTGATGTGGGGCACGACGGCGGTCGGCAAACTCATCCGCGGTGATGATCCGATGCGCCCGCAGGTCGAGGCTTTTGTCGATGACGAGGCCGGGCCCGATGTGGCCGAGAAGGTCCGCCGCCGTTTGCAGCATTTCATCGACCGCAAGGTGGCCGCGCTGTTCGAGCCGCTGCAGGCGATGAGCCGCGACGAGACGCTGACCGGGCTGGCGCGTGGGGTGGCGTTTCAACTGGTCGAGGCAATGGGCATCATTCCGCGCGAGAAGATCGCCGCCGATGTGAAGGCGCTGGATCAGGAGTCGCGGGGGATGCTGCGCAAGCATGGTGTGCGCTTCGGGCAATACACGATCTTCCTGCCGCTGCTGTTGAAACCCGCGCCGACACGGCTGCGGCTGGTGCTGCGCGCGCTGGCCGAGGGGCTGGACGAGTTTCCCGAAAGCCCGCCTGCCGGGTTGGTCACGATACCGCATCTGCCCGAAGTGCCAGGAGATCACTACATAATGGCTGGCTATCGCCCCGCCGGGGCGCGTGCGATCCGCATCGACATGCTTGAGCGGTTGGCCGATCTGCTGCGCGCCTGCGACAGCCGTGCAGGTTTTGAGGCCACGCCCGACATGCTCTCGATCACCGGCACCACGCTCGAGCAATTCGCCGATCTGATGGAGGGGCTGGGCTATCGCGCCGAGCGTGGCGAGCGTGTGAAGGTCAAGCCCGAGACCGCGGTTTCACCGGAAGCCGAGGCCGGGGCCGACTCCGCTGCGGCAACCCCGCCCTCTGAGGCCGAGCCGGTCGAGACATCGCCTGCTGAGGCTGAGCCGGTCGAGCCCGCACCTGCCGAAGCCGACGCCCCGGACAGCGCGCCCGAAGACGAACCGCTCGAAGTGTTCTTCACCTTCACTTGGGCCCCCCGCCCGCGCCAGCAGGCCCGCCCACAGCGCAAGCCGCAGGATGCCCGGCCCAAGGGTGGTAAATCCAAGCCCAAGGGCAAGAAGCCCGAGACCAAGCGCGAATTCAGTGCCAAACCCGCGCGCAAATCTGACCGGATCGACCCGGACAACCCCTTTGCGGCCGCCTTGATGGGGCTGAAGACGAAGGGCTGAGGCTTGTGGCCGACCCCCGCCCCACGATCCGGCTTGACAAGTTGCTCTGGCACGCGCGCTTTGTCAAGACCCGGTCGCTGGCCGCGAAGCTGGTGGCCGCTCCGGGGATGCGGGTCAATTCGGTGACGGTGGCGAAACCAGCCTTCGCTGTCGGAGAGGACGACGTGCTGACCTTCGCGCTGGGCGGGCGGGTCAGGGTGGTGCGAATCCGCGCAATTGGCACGCGGCGCGGTCCGGCCCCGGAGGCGCAGGCGCTTTACGAGGATCTCTCGCCGCCCCCGCCGCCGCCCGACCTCTCGCGACCTGCGCCCGTGCCCGGCGGACGCCCCGACAAACGCGCACGTCGCCGTTTTGCCGCACCCGCACCGGATGCGCTTGAATGATCGCAGCGACAGGGTTATCTCCCCGGCGAAAGCGAAGTGTTCCGGCCCGACAGCAAGACCCCGAACGCAAGACAAGGACCAGACCCTATGACCTATGTGGTGATCGACAATTGCATTGCCTGCAAATACACCGATTGCGTCGAGGTCTGCCCGGTGGATTGCTTCTACGAGGGCGAGAACATGCTTGTCATCCACCCTGATGAGTGCATCGATTGCGGTGTCTGCGAGCCCGAATGCCCCGCCGACGCCATTCGCCCGGATACCGAGCCGGACATGGAGCCCTGGGTCGAGTTCAACCGGAAATATTCCGAGAAATGGCCCGTCATCATCACCAAGAAAGACCCGCTGCCCGAAGCCGAGGAACGCGATGGCGAAACCGGCAAACTTGAGAAGTATTTCTCCGAGGCCCCCGGCGAAGGCGGATAAGCCGCGCAGTATCTGGCGCGCAATTGTTACCATTATCTTGCCAAGGCGCTTTGATTCGGCGCTTTTTTGTGGTATACATTGATTTCTGATGAAATCGTCCCGAACCGGCAGTTCTGCCAGCTGCCGTTTTTTTGTCGCCTGATAGGATCTGAGTGCAGGATGCGTCCTGCATCGGCCTGTCTTGTGCTGTGTGGGGCCTCAAGGGGAAGTTGTGAATGTCCAAAGCCAAGAAATCCGAATTCCGCCCGAATGACTATGTGGTCTATCCTGCCCATGGTGTCGGCCAGATCATGTCGATCGAAGAACAGGAAATCGCCGGGCTGAAGTTGGAACTTTTCGTCATTTCCTTCGAAAAGGAAAAGATGACGCTGCGCGTGCCGACCAACAAGGCCGCGACAGTGGGCATGCGGTCGCTGTCTTCGCCCGAGCTTGTCGACAAGGCCCTGGCCACGCTCAAGGGCAAGGCGCGGGTCAAGCGCGCCATGTGGTCGCGCCGCGCGCAGGAATACGAACAGAAGATCAATTCCGGCGATCTGCTGGCGATTGCCGAAGTGGTGCGCGACCTGCACCGCAATGACGACCAGCGCGAGCAGAGCTATTCCGAGCGCCAGCTTTACGAGGCCGCGCTCGAGCGTCTGACCCGCGAGGTCGCTGCGGTTGCCGGGGGCGACGAGACCATCGCACAGAAACAGGTCAGTGACGTGTTGCTTTCGCGCGCAGCCTGAATGGCAGCACCATTTTTCGAAAGACGCCCGCGCAAGCGGGCGTTTTCATGTGGGGCAACGGGGTTGCCGATGCCCCGTAGGCTGGACTAAGACAGCCGCAGAGTCATTCAGTGCCGGAGGCAGATCATGGCAGGCCATTCCAAATGGGCCAATATCCAGCATCGCAAGGGCCGTCAGGACGCGGTGCGCGCGAAGCTGTTCTCGAAGCTCTCCAAAGAGATTACGGTCGCTGCCAAGATGGGCGATCCGGACCCTGATAAGAACCCCCGCCTGCGCCTGGCGGTGAAGGAAGCCAAGGCGGCTTCGATGCCCAAGGACAATATCGAGCGCGCGATCAAGAAATCGCAGGGCGGGGATGCCGAGAATTACGAGGAAATCCGCTATGAAGGCTATGGCCCCGGTGGGGTGGCAGTGATTGTCGAGGCGATGACCGACAATCGCAACCGCACGGCCTCGAATGTCCGTTCGACCTTTTCCAAGAATGGCGGCAATCTGGGCGAGACCGGCTCGGTCGCCTACATGTTCGACCGCAAGGGGCAGATTGTCTACACGGCGGATGCGGGCGATGATGACACGGTGATGCTGGCGGCCATTGATGCCGGCGCCGAGGATGTCGAATCGAGCGCCGAGGAGCATGTCATCTGGTGCGCGGATACCGATCTGAACGCGGTTTCGGTTGCGCTGGAGGCGGCATTGGGCGAGGCCGAGAGCACCAAGCTGGTCTGGAAGCCGCAAACAGTCACGGAACTCGATCTCGATGGGGCGCGGACGCTGATGAAGCTGATCGAGGCGCTGGAAGATGACGATGACGTCCAGACTGTGACAGCGAATTTCGAGGTTTCGGACGCGGTGATGGCCGAGTTGTAAGCGTCGGTTTGCGCGGCCCGTGCGCAGAGCGTGTGGGGCGCGACCGGCTTGGGGTCGGTCTGGGCTTGGGTCAATTCGGGCTCACGGTGACGGGACGGTCCGGCGCGCTTCCTTGCGCAGCATGGCTTCGCGCCAGGTGATGACCAGCACCGAACCCATGATCACCAGCCCGCCGAGGATCACGAACATATCCACCGCCTCGCCAAACACGAGCGCGCCGAGCAGCACCGCCCAGACGAGTTGCAGGAACGTCACCGGTTGCGTGACCGTGATCGGTGCGGCGGCAAAGGCCAGCGTCATGCTGTAATGCCCCGCCGTTGCAAAGGCTGCGACCCAGAATAACCAGAAGATCTGTGTCGCGCTGGGCGGCACCCAGACGGCAAGGGCGATGGGGGCGAGGCAGATCGTGACCGTGATCGACAACATGCCGACCACGACCGAGGCATGAACTTCGCCCGACATGCGCTTCGCCATCAGGTAGGAGGCCGCGAAAAGGATGGCCGTGCCAAGCATGGCCAGATGTCCTGGCGAAATCTCGCGCAGGCCCGGGCGCAGGATGATCAGCGCCCCTATGAAGGCTGCGAGCACCGCCAGCAGGCGACGAAGGGCGAAGCGTTCGCCCAGAAACAGGGCTGCGCCGAGTGTGACATAAATCGGCGCGAGGTAATTCATCGCAGTCACTTCGGCGAGCGGGATCTGGGTCATTGCATAGAACCACAGGATCACGCCGAGTGCGTGGACCACACCGCGCAAGCTGTAGAACCCGAGGCTGCGTTTGCTGAGGCGCACGGCACGAAGCGCCGAGAGCATGGGCAGCAGGAAGACGAGCCCGAGCAGGTAGCGCAAAAAGGCGGATTGAGCCGCAGGCATGTCATCGCCTAGATATTTCACCAGCGCTGTCACCGCGACGAAGCACAGGCCCGTCACCAGCATCCAGGCAATCCCTTGGATTGGGCGTGGTTCAGAAGAACTGGTTATCATGTTCACTATTTTGCATGCCTGTCCGGGGCAGGCAAGCAGGCATTCCGCAGCAATTCCTGAGGAGGATGGACACGGTCTGACAGCTTGGCGCGTGGGGGATGCCGGTGGCTATGCTGCGCGGATCAGGCCGCTTCGGTCCGGGCGTGCAACTGTTCGTTGACCGTATTGGTGAACTCGGCCAGCGAGAAGGGTTTGCCAAGGAAGCCTGCATTGCTGATACGCGCTTGCGCCGCGACCCTGCGATCAGCCGCATAGCCGGACATGAACAATACCGGCGTGTGGGGGAAACGGTCGCGGATCCGGGTGATCCAGCCGGGTCCGTCAAGGCCGGGCATCACGACATCGGTCACGAACATATCGGGACGGATGGCAGGGTCGCTCAGAATGTCGAGCGCCTCTTCGCCGGACTCGGCCACGATCACGCGATGCCCCTGCAATTCCAACGCGCGCGCGGCAAACGAGCGCACTGGTGCTTCGTCCTCAACAAGCAACACCAGAGCACGGCGTTCCAGCAGCGGGGTGGTTCGTGGCGCGTTTGCTGGCGCGGGCGCCGGTGTTTCTTCGGCTTTCTGTGCCGCGAAATAGAGCGAGAAGGTGGTGCCTACGCCTTCCTCGCTATCGACGAAGATATACCCGCCCGATTGTTTGACGATGCCATAGACCGTGGACAGGCCGAGCCCGGTCCCCTCGCCCTGGTGTTTGCTGGTAAAGAAGGGATCGAACACCTTGTGGAGGTTCTGCGCCGGAATCCCGACCCCGTCATCGCAGACGCGGATGCGCGTGTATCGACCGGGAGGGAGATTCACCTCGTCACGTTTGAGACCGTCGGGAAGGGCGAGTGTCTCGGTCCGGATACGGATTTCACCGCCCATGGGCATTGCATCGCGGGCATTGACCACCAGATTCATCAGCACCTGCTCGAACTGGCGCCGGTCTGACCGGATTGGGGCAAGCGAGTCGCCATGGGTCAGTGTCAAGGTAATGCGTTCGCCCACAAGACGGTTGAGCAGATGGATCACATCTTCCATCACCTCTACGAGATCAAGGGTCGCGAATTTGAGTGTCTGCTGGCGTGAGAGGGCGAGCAGCTGGCGCACCAGTGCGGCAGCGCGATTGGTGTTCTGCTGGATTTGCATCAGGTCGGGGTAATCCAGATCCGAGCGGTCATGGCGCAGCAGGATCAGGTCGCAATGTCCGGAGATAGCAGTCAAGAGGTTGTTGAAATCATGCGCGACACCACCTGCGAGCTGTCCAATGGCCTGCATCTTCTGGCTCTGGGTGAACTTTGCCTCGAGTGATTTCAGCTCCGTCGCGTCATAGAAGACAGCGATAATCTGCCGCTCCGCACCGCTTTCCGGTGCTGTTATTGCCAGAGTAACCTTAAGATAAGCCTCGCAGTCGCTGCGATTGAGCCGCAACACCTCGGTCGAGGCGGCAAGCCGTCCTTCTGCCATGTCGGCCAGCCACTCCGTGACTGGGCGCCCAAGTCCCTCGAGCGTTTCGGACAGGAGCGGCAGCGGATCATGGCCAAGACGCAGCAGGCGGCGGGCTTCGGCATTGGCGTGCCGGATCTGCCCCTCGGTCGACAGGTGTGCAATGGCGATCGGCAGTTCCTGCAGGGCTGCGAGCGGATCAGTCGCCGCGTCTGGCATTGTGTCGACACTCTCGTGCGGTTGACGAAACAGCAGCACCCGCTCTCTATCCGCAGCGCCTGACCCGACCGGGGGAAGGCGCAGTGCGGTGATATCCACCCCTGCGAGCCGGAGGGGGCGCGGTCGTCCGGGCGGGGGGATATGGCCGGAGAAGAGTGCCTCCAGCCGCGGTGGCCTTTGGCCAAGGAGGGGGCGCAGGCTCGGTGCCATGTGACGCAGCCGACCGTCCGAGGAATAGACCAGCAATGGCAGGGTGGCGTCGTCACCTGTGCCGAGGGACACCAGATATTCGGTTTGCCACAGAAACAAGGTCGGCGTGATGCTCTCAACGCGGATCTCAAGCGGATCCGGACCGCTGTCGCGATGCGCGGCACTGCCCGTGGCGAGCGCGTGATCCTGAAGTCGCTGCACGCGCGCGACGGGGTCCGCGCATTGCGGTCCGAACAGGGCGGTGCAGCCTTGTTCCCCCACCTCCGGGAACGCGGCATTTGCGGCGGCATTGGCCCAGTGTACGCGACCCTTCGCATCCGCGATCAGGCAGGGGCGGGACGATTCGCCGTGCAACCGTGCCAGAACCGCCAAGTCGCGCGCCTGAAGCCAGTTTCGCAGCTGACGCGCCCCTGCAGACAGGCCGCCGAGAAAAAGCATCGCCACCCCGGCGGTCAGCCCCACAAGAGAAGGCAGGAGCGGGGCGCCATTGAGCCCCAGCAGCATCAGTGTCAGCCCGCCTATGATGAGGAGTGCAATCACGCGCCAAGAGAGCGCGCACAAAGTATCGCCCGCAGGACGCAGCAGTGAGGCAGGGGCAATCAGGGACACACGGCCGCTCCGTTTGCGCAGGGTATCGTTCAGATTGTCGCAGACAGGAGTTAACCATAAGTTAACATGCGCGTGTTTCGTGCTGCGTCAGGCCGGTTTGGGGGTCACTTCGGCCTGTCGCGTTGCAACAGTGCGAGAAAGAACCCATCGCCCCCGTCCAGAGGGGTAAAGCGGTGCGTCTTCACTGGCTGGAAGTTGTCATGCCGGTTGAGGAACTCCGTGCTCTGCTCGTAATTCTCGGCATCGAGAAGCGAACAGGTCGCATAGGCCAGCCAGCCGCCGGGCGTGACAAGCGGGGCGACCGTGTCGAGAATCCGGGCCTGGCTATTGCGCAACCTGTCGAGCTGTTGCGGGGTCAGGGTCCACTTTCCTGCCGGACTGCGGCGCCACGCGCCCGAGCCGGAACAGGGTACATCGATCAGGACAAGGTCAAATTGTCCCCGTGGGGCATCGGTGAGCGTGATCCGTGCCCGCGCCCGGTCTGCCCGCGCGGGCAGGTCGGACATGCGCTGCGGATGAGCGTCATGCGCGGTGACCTGTGCGTCAAGGGCTGCCAGTGCAAGCGCCTTACCCCCGCCGCCTGCGCAATAGTCCAGCACTTTGCGACCCGCCATGTCGGGCAGCGCAGCAATCACGGCCTGCGAAGCGGCGTCCTGCAACTCCACCAGCCCGTCGAGATAGGGTCGTGACTGGCGCAGGGCGCGTGGATTCGCGGTGATCTCGAGCGCAGTCGGGGCGAGGCTGTGGGCTATGGTCTCGATGCCCGCTGCGCGCAGGGCCTCAATGGCACCCTCGCGGGTGATGCGGGCGGTATTTGCGCGCAGGAAGACCGGCGCGCGCTGACGAAGGGCCTGCATGACCGGGGGAAAGGCGTCGCCGAGACTCGCGCGCAGCATTGGGGCGATCCAGTCGGGGCAGTCGAGCGCGATGGTTTCGGACATGTCGGGCGGGGCGAAGCTGGCCTCTGCCTCTGTCAGCGGGGCAGGGGCGTGACCTTCGCCGGTGAAGAACGCGGCCGGGTCCTGCTCGTCCTGGCGCAGGAGCCCGAGGATCAGCGCGCGCCCTGTCTCGCCCCCGCCCAGATGCGCGCAGGAGCGTTTGCGGCGCAGCACATCGAAAACATGGTCGCGGATGGCAGCGCGGTCTTTGGACCCGGCAAAGCGGCTGCCGCGCGCCCATGCGGTGAGCGCCTGCTCGGCGGGTGCGCCCGACAGGATGCGGTCGAGGATGGTGATGGCGGCATCGAGCCGGGCCGCAGGGGTCATGGGAGGAGCCTTTCGCGTTGCGCCGCACCGCCCGGGGCCGC
>SKIF01000063.1 GCA_007116575.1 Paracoccaceae bacterium | reverse complement strand
CGCCGCGACCCCGTCAGACGGATGCCCCGTCACACATGGGCATGGAGCAGATCCGTGCAGAGTTCGCCCTCGACATCGCAGGTGATCCCGGCGGCATTGGCCTCGTCAGTGTCGATATGCATCTCGGTATGGGCGTTGTCGGCCACCCGTACCAGCACGCCGGTAAAGGTCAGCCCGCGCCCGGTATGGTCAAGCGAGACATCGACCATATCCCCGTCCGTCAGCCCCCAGTCGCGCGCGTCCGCGCTGTTCATGTGGATATGGCGCGAAGCGATGATCAGCCCGTCCGTATCGAACTGCCCCGCCGGACCGATCAGGCGGATATGGGGCGTGCCCTCCAGCATTCCGCTCTGGCGCACCGGCGCATCAATGCCGAGCGCAAAGGAATCGGTGCGCGAGATCTCGACCTGCGTGCGCGCGCGCAGTGGCCCGAGAATCGCGACATTGGCGATCTCGCCCTTGGGCCCGTGCAGCGTGACACGTTCGCGTGCAGCCCAATGGCCCTTTTGCCGCAAGGGCTTGTCGGGGGTCAGCGCATAGCCCTTGCCGAACAACGCCTCAACCGCGCGGGCGCACAGATGCACATGCCGCGCCGATACCGCGACAGGGACCCGCATCGCGCTCTTGTCCTGCCCACCAATCCGGGCGGCCACCTCATGCGCGATCATCAACTGCTCTGCGGTCTCGGTCACAAGCACATTCACCCGCGCACCATAGGCCTGGATCTGCGGCGCGGCGCGGCCCGTCAGGTCCACGGCCAGATTTCGGTCATGGTCGAGCTTCAGCCCCATGAATTCCAGCCCGTCGCAGATCCGCCGCCGCATCGAGGGCGAGTTCTCGCCAATCCCGCCAGTAAAGACCAGCGCATCCAGCCCCCCCATTGCCGCCGCATAGGCGCCGATATATTTGCGCGCACGGTAGGCATAGATATGGATGGCAAGCTGGGCCTCGGCGTCGCCTTCCGCCGCGCGGGCTTCGACATCGCGCATGTCCGATGACCCGGTCAGCCCCTTCAGCCCGCTCTCGCGATAAAGCGTCGCCTCGATCTCGGCGATGCTCAGGCCAAGCTGGCGTTCCAGATAGCCGAACAGCCCCGGATCGACATCGCCCGAACGGGTGCCCATCACCAACCCCTCAAGCGGGGTCATGCCCATCGAGCTGTCGATGCTCTTGCCGAACGCCACGGCGCAGGCACTCGCGCCATTGCCCAGATGCAGCGACAGCACCCGCAGCGCGCGCAATTCCTGTCTCAGTTCCTCGGCGGCGCGCTGCGCGACATATTTATGCGAGGTGCCGTGAAACCCGTAGCGGCGCAGCCCGGCCTCGCGCCACGCGGCGGGCACGGCATAGGTGGTGGCGCGGGCAGGATTGGTCAGGTGGAAACTCGTGTCGAACACGGCCCATTGCGGCAATTCCGGCCAGATCTCGCAGGCCAGATCGAGCGCGGCCAGATTGGCAGGGTTGTGCAGGGGCGCAAGCGGCGTCAGCGCGTCGATCTGCGCGCGGATTTCGGGCGTGATCTGCGACGGCCCCGCGAAAGCGTCACCCCCATGCGCGATGCGGTGGCCGATGGCCGTGATTCCGTCGACCCCGCCCAATGCCTCGGGCACAGCGCGGATGGCGGCATCGAGGCTCTGATGCGGCGCGCGCCCGCGCTGCCCGCCCATGGAAAAATCGCAGCCCTCGGGTCCGAACCGGTCGAAGCTGCCCTTGAAGATCTGCCGCGCCTGCGCCAGCGTGTCCCCCGGTGCAAGATCGAACACGCCGAATTTCAGCGACGAGCTACCCGCATTGAACACCAGTATGCGCATGTCATCTGCTCCGTTCCTGTGTCTGTTTTCCGGCATAAATGCACCATCGTGCCGGTTTGAACCAGTGCGTGCGCCCCTGCCCGCTTGCCTGCGCGCGCACAGTTTGCGCATATGCAGGGAAAACCGACAGGAGCCGCCATGATCGAGATCAATTCAACCCGCCCCATCGACGGCCAGAAACCCGGCACCTCGGGCCTGCGCAAGAAAACCCGCGTGTTCCAGGAGCCCGGCTATCTGGAAAATTTCGTGCAATCCATCTGGAACGGGATCGGCGGGGTCGAGGACAAGGTGCTTGTGCTGGGCGGTGACGGGCGGTTCTTCAATACGCAGGCCGTGCAGATCATCCTGCGCATGGCGGCCGCCTCGGGGGCCGCAAAGGTGATCGTGGGTCAGGATGGGCTGCTCTCGACCCCGGCGGCCTCGCATCTGATCCGCGCACGCGGCGCGGATGGCGGCGTGATCCTGTCAGCGAGCCACAATCCCGGTGGGCCAGAGGGCGATTTCGGGGTGAAGTTCAACACGGCCAATGGCGGGCCTGCGCCCGAATCCGTGACCGAGGCGATCTATCGCGCCTCGTGCGAGGTGACCGAATACCGCACGCTCGGCACGCCCGATATCGACCTTTCGACCCCCGGTCGCGGGCGTCTGCTGGCAACCGAGATCGAGATCGTGGACCCGGTGGCCGATTATGCCGCGCTGATGGAGCGCCTGTTCGATTTCGACGCCATCCGCGCGCTCTTCGCCTCGGGCTTCACGCTGCGCTTTGACGCGATGCACGCCATCACCGGGCCTTACGCGCACGAGATCCTCGAGCGCCGGCTGGGCGCACCCGCGGGTTCCGTTGACAATGCGACCCCCCTGCCCGATTTCGGCGGCGGCCACCCGGACCCGAACCCGGTCTGGGCGCATGAGCTGATGACGCTGATGATGGGCGCGGATGCGCCCGATTTCGGTGCGGCCTCGGATGGCGATGGCGACCGCAACATGATCGTCGGGCGCGGGGCCTATGTCACGCCGTCGGATTCGCTGGCCGTGATCGCGGCCAATGCGCATCTGGTGCCGGGCTATGCGGGCGGGCTGAAGGGCGTGGCGCGCTCGATGCCCAGTTCTGCCGCCCTCGACCGCGTGGCCGAAGCGCTGGGGATCACCTGCTACGCCACGCCCACGGGCTGGAAATTCTTCGGCAACCTGCTCGATGCGGGGCTGGCCACGCTCTGCGGCGAGGAATCGGCGGGCACCGGCTCGGACCATGTGCGCGAGAAGGACGGACTCTGGGCGGTGCTGATGTGGCTCAACATCCTGGCCGCGCGGCGGCAATCCGTGGCCGAGGTGATGGCAGAGCATTGGGCGCGCTACGGGCGCAACTACTATTCGCGCCATGATTACGAGGAAGTCGATGCCGCGGCGGCGGGCGCGCTGATCGAGGAATTGCGCGCAAGGCTCGACCGGCTGGCGGGGGTAAAGCTGGGCGGGCTGAGCGTGCGCGCGGCGCAGGATTTCAGCTATTCCGACCCGGTCGACGGGTCGGTGACCACGAAACAGGGGCTGGAGATCCATTTCGCCGAAGATGCACGGCTGGTGCTGCGCCTGTCGGGCACCGGCACGGCGGGCGCGACGCTGCGGGTCTATCTGGAGCGATTCGCTCCTGGTCCGGAGGGGCTGGACGAAGACCCGCAAACCGCCCTGGCCGAAGTGATCGCAGCGACCGAAGACCTGTGCCAGATCAAGACCCGGCTGGGCCGCGCGGCCCCGGATGTGGTAACCTGAGCGGACGTTGAAAAGGGGGCTTGCCGCCCCCTTTTGGCCTGCGGCCAGGTCACGCCCGCGCGTGTTGTGGGCAAGATGACATCAGCCGGTCTGTTCCGGCGCAAGCTGGGCTGTGGCCTCGGTCGCGGCCTCGATGGCCAGCAGGATCGAGGCATGGCGGTTGCGATACTCGCGCGCGGGCGTCAGCACCTCATAACCTTCAAAAGGCGCATCGGGCACCGGGCCGTCTGTCGTGAGCATGGCGCGCAACTGGTCGCGCGCGCGGGCAAGCTCGTCCGCGCTGCGCCCCAGCACCACTTGCCCCAGCACGGCCGCCGCCGCCTGCCCCAGTGCGCAGGCTTTCACATCCTGCCCGAAGCGCGACACGCGGCCATCCGCCATGTCGAGATCAACCGTCACAGTCGAGCCGCAAAGCGGCGAGCGGCGGCGCACACTGGCTTGCGGGGCCTCCAGCCGCGCATGATGCGGAATATCGGCGGCCAGCGCGAGAATGCGGCTGGAATAGAGTTTCATCAGATCGGCATTCTCGCCCATGGCTTTTCCTTGGTCGCGCCCTGCGGTATGAAGTGGGCCTGTTGTCAAACGAGATAGTGCATGTCCTTCGATCCGCAAAGCCTCAAGTATGATGAAAACGGACTGATCCCGGCCATTGCGCAGGACCATGCCAGCGGGCAGGTGCTGATGATGGCCTGGATGAACGCTCAAGCGGTCGCGCGCACGCTGGAAAGCGGGCGCGTCACCTACTGGTCGCGCTCGCGTCAGAGCTTCTGGGTGAAGGGCGAAAGCTCGGGCCATGTGCAGACGCTGGTCGATTTCCGGCTCGATTGCGACCGTGACTGCCTTCTGGTGCTGGTCGAACAAGTGGGGCCGGCCTGCCACACCCTGCGGCAAAGCTGTTTCTATACTGCCGTGCGCGAGGGTTCGGAGGTCGAGCTGATGTCCCCGCTCACAGACCGACCATAGCGCGGATATCCTCCGGGCTGGCACCTTCCGCGCGGTAGCGCGCGATGGCGCGGGCATCGTCGCGCTTGGCCAGCCGCTTGCCTTGGTCGTCGCGGATAAGATCGTGGTGCCAATAGCTTAGGCGCGGGAGTTCAAGCAATGCCTGAAGCAGGACATGGATCTGCGTGGCCTCGAACAGGTCCACCCCCCGCGTAACCTCGGTGACGCCCTGGCCTGCGTCATCCACCACGACCGCGAGGTGATAGGAGGTGCCCATGTCGCGCCGCGCGAGCACGACATCGCCAACTTGGGCGATCATGCGGTCGGAGTCGATCCGGTGCGCGCCCTGGTGCAGGGGGCCGTTTTCGGTGAAATTCAGCGCCCCCGTGCGGCGCAGGGCCGCGCGCAGGTTGAGGCGCAGCGCATCCTCGGGGCGAGCCTCTGCCATGGGGCGCGCGCGGCAGGTACCGGGGTAAATTGGCCCGTCTGGCCCGTGCGTCGCGCCTTCCTGCGGCGCCGAAAGTACGGCGCGAATATCCGCGCGGGTGCAGCGGCAGGGATAAATGAGCCCCTGTGAGGCCAACCGCGCCAGCGCCGCGCGATAGGCCGCCATGCGGTCCGACTGGCGCATGACAGGAGTGGGCCAGCGCAGGCCAAGCCAATGCAGATCATCGAAGATCTGCGCCTCCCATTCCGGGCGGCAGCGGGCGCGGTCGATATCCTCGATGCGCAGCAGAAACTGCCCTGCCCCGGCGCGCTGGAAGGCGATCAGCGCGGAATAAGCATGGCCCAGATGCAGCGGCCCCGTAGGCGAAGGCGCGAACCGCGTGACCTGCGTCACGCGGCATCGCGGGCCTGCGCGCCCAGCCATTCGGTGAAGGCCGCTTTGGCGCGGTCGGTATAGGCCTTGTAGCGGTCACGGCGGCCCCGGCGGCCGCCCTTGGCCTCCACCGGCGGAAAGAGGCCGAAATTCACATTCATCGGCTGGAAGGTCTTGGCCTCGGCCCCGCCGGTGATGTGATGCACCAGCGCGCCGATGGCGGTTTCGCGTGGCGGCGGACTAGTCGGTTGGCCAAGGATCTCGCCCGCTGCCAGCCGCCCGGCCAGAAGCCCCATGGCGGCGGATTCGACATAGCCCTCGACCCCGGTGATCTGGCCTGCAAAGCGGATATGTGGGCGGGATTTCAGGCGCAACTGATCGTCGAGCAGCGTCGGCGAGTTCAGAAACGTGTTGCGATGGATGCCGCCGAGACGCGCGAAAGAGGCATTCTCCAGCCCCGGAATCATACGAAAAACAGCAGCTTGCGCGCCATACTTCATCTTGGTCTGAAAGCCCACGATATTGTAGAGCGTGCCCAGCGCATTGTCGCGGCGCAACTGCACGATGGCATAAGGCTTCGTGTCTGGTGCATGGGGGTTGGTCAGCCCCACAGGTTTCATCGGGCCGTGGCGCAGGGTCTCGCGCCCGCGTTCGGCCATTACCTCGATGGGCAGGCAGCCGTCGAAATACCCCGCCGTTTCCCCCTCATGAAACTCGGTCTTGTCTGCTGCCAGCAGCGCATCGATGAAGGCCTCGTATTGCTCGCGCGTCATCGGGCAGTTGAGATAGGCCTTGCGCTCTGCCTCGGTCTCGCCCTTGTCATAGCGCGACTGGAACCAGGCGCGCGACATATCGACCGAATCGAAATAGACGATCGGCGCAATGGCATCGAAAAAGGCCAGCGCCTCGGCCCCGGTTTCGCGCGCAATCGCCTGCCCCAGCGCGTCAGAGGTGAGCGGGCCGGTGGCGATGATCCAGCGCCCCGCCTCGGGCAACTCGGCGATCTCGCCGCGCTCCAGCCGGATATTGGGGTGCGCCAGCAGGTGCTCGGTCACGGCCTGCGCGAAAGCCTCGCGGTCCACAGCCAGCGCACCGCCTGCGGGCAGCGCGTGGCGGTCGGCCATCGCGATCAGCAGCCCCTCGGCGGCGCGCATTTCCCAATGCAGAAGCCCCACCGCGTTCTGTTCATCATCATCCGAGCGGAAGGAATTGGAGCAGACCATTTCGGCCAGTTGGTCGGTCTGATGCGCGAAAGTGCCGCGCGTGGGGCGCATCTCATGCAGCACCACCTCCACGCCTGCATTCGCCGCCTGCCATGCGGCCTCTGCCCCGGCCATGCCGCCACCGACGATATGGAGTGCCTCTGTCATCTGTCATCTCCTGCTACCGCGCCCCACCAGATAGCCAAGCTGCGCCCGCTTGGCAAACACGCAGAAAAAAGCGCCGCACATGCAGGGCAGCATGGCGGCGCGAGGCTTGGTTGAGGCAGTGAGCAGGGCTCAGGCAAACAGCGGCAGGTGGAGCGTGACGACGACCAGCACCCCGAGGGCAACCGCACCGGCAAGGTCTTGCCAGAAGCTGGTGGGAACAGATCGGAACATCACATCCTCCATTAGCTGTTTGTTGCCGTATTGTTCTCACATCCTCGCGCATCCGTCAAGAACATTAATGGAACATTAACCAATGGACAGGTAGCGGATCGCGCGGTCCTGCTGCATCAGCCATAAAAGCACCCGCGCGGCCTTGCCCCGCGGGCCCTCGAGCGCGGGGTCGTCGGCCAGCAATTTGCGCGCATCCTGTTGCGCCAGCGCCATCAGCCCGGCCTGGCGTTCCAGATCGGCCACGCGAAAGCGCGGCAGGCCGGATTGCGCCGTACCGATCACGTCGCCCGCGCCGCGAATGGCCATGTCTTCCTCGGCGATGCGGAACCCGTCCTCGGTGTCGCGCAGGAGTTTCAGCCGTCGCGCCGCCGTCTCGCCCAAAGGGGCCTCGTAGACCAACAGGCAGGTTGAGGCTGCGGCACCCCGCCCCACCCGTCCGCGTAGCTGGTGGAGTTGCGCCAGTCCGAAACTCTCGGCGCGTTCGATCACCATGATCGAGGCATTGGGCACATTCACCCCGACCTCGATCACAGTGGTCGCAACCAGCAGCTTTGACTCGCCCGCCACGAATCGCGCCATGGCGGCGTCTTTTTCTGCGGGCGGAAGCTGGCCATGGACCAGCCCGACCACGCCCTCGCCCAGGGCCGCGCGCAGATGCTCGAAGCGCGCTTGAGCGGCGGTCAGGGTGCTGGCCTCGGATTCCTCGACCAGCGGGCAGACCCAATAGGCCTGCCGCCCGTCAGTGATGGCCTTGCGCAGATGCTCGATCACTTCGCCCAGCCGCGCGGTCGAGACCAGCGCGGTCGTGACCGGCTGACGACCGGGCGGCTTTTCGTCGAGCACCGAGACATCCATATCGCCATATTGCGCCAGCGCCAGCGAGCGCGGGATGGGGGTGGCGGTCATGACCAGCACATCGGCGCTTTCGGCCTTGCCCACAAGGGCCGCGCGCTGCGCCACACCAAAGCGGTGCTGCTCGTCGATGACGACGAGGCGCAGATCGGCGAAATCGACGCCTTTCTGGAACACGGCATGGGTGCCCAGCACGATCTGCGCGCGCCCCTCGGCCACATCGGCGCGCTTGACCGTGCGTTCGCCCCCCTTGTCGCGGCCTGTCATCAGCGTGAGTGTCACCCCGGCAGCCTGCGCAAGCGGGGTCAGGCTTTCGAGATGCTGGCGCGCGAGGATTTCGGTCGGGGCCATCATCACCCCCTGCCCGCCCGCCTCGACCGCCGTGAGCAGCGCCATGAAGGCGACCAGAGTCTTGCCCGCCCCGACATCGCCCTGCAACAGCCGGTTCATGCGCCGTGATGCCCCCATATCGGCGGTAATCTCGGCAATCGCACGGCTTTGCGCGCCGGTTGGCGCATAGTCGAGCGCGGCCAGAACCCGCGCCGTGAGCGCGCCAGTGCCTTGCGTCGGGCAGCCCTTGTGGCGGCGCTGGCGCGCGCGGGCCAGCGCAAGGGTCAGTTGATGCGCCATCAATTCGTCATAGGCCAGCCGCGCGCGCGCCGGGTGGCTGGCGGAGAGATCGGCAAGGCTTGCAGGTGCATGAGCCTGTTGCAGCGCGCTGAGCCAGTCGGGCCAGCCCTCGCGCGCTCTCAAGGCTGGGTCGATCCACTCGGGCAAGGCAGGCGCGCGGGCCAGTGCGCCTTGCGCGGATTTGTGCAGCAGTTTCTGCGTCAACCCCGCCCCGAGCGGATAGACCGGCTCGATCTGCGGCAGGCTTTCGGCCTCCTCGGGGCGCAGGACATAATCGGGATGGACCATCTGCGCGATGCCGTCGAACAGCTCCACCTTGCCCGAGACAAGGCGCCTCTGCCCGCTGGGCAGAAGCTTTTGCAGGTACTCGCCGCGCGCCTGAAAGAAGACCAGTTGAAACTCCTGCAGATTGTCGCGCACCTGCACCCGGTAAGGCCGCCCGCGCGCGCGCGCAGGCTGATGCGCGCCGACAGTGATCTCAACCGTCGCCATGGCGGGCAGGTCGAGCCCACGGATCGTCTCGCGCCGCGCGCGGTCAATCAAGTTGTGCGGCAGATGAAACAACAGGTCGCGCGGGGTCTCGATGCCGAGGGACGCGAAATGTTTCGCGGTTTTCGGCCCGACCCCGTCCAGCGCATCGAGCGCGGCAAAGAGCGGAAACAGGATCTCGGGCCGCGCGGCCATCTCAGGCCTCCCCGATCAGGCGCAGCCAGCCCTCTTCGTCGATTACCTCGACCCCCAGATCGGTGGCTTTTTTCGCCTTCGACCCGGCCCCCGGCCCCGCGATCAGCAGGTCGGTTTTCGCCGAAACCGAGCCCGCAACCTTGGCCCCGAGCGATTCGGCGCGCGCCTTGGCCTCGGCCCGCGTCATCCGCTCCAGCGTGCCGGTAAAGACCAGCGTCTTGCCCGCCACCGGGCTGTCGCTGGCGCGCGATTCGGCGGGGGTGATCTCGAGCATTTCGGCCAGCGCGTCGATCTCGCCGCCCTCGGCCTCGAAGGCGCTGCGCAGCGCGCGCACCATGACCGGGCCGACCCCGTCAATGGCAAGCAGATCGTCCTCCGCGCCCGCTTCGACCGCTTCGCGGAATGCCTCCCAGCGTCCGTAATGCGCGGCCAGCATACTCGCCGAAGTCTCGCCGACATGGCGGATGCCGAGCGCAAACAGGAACCGCGCCAGCCCGATGCGACGCTTGTCGTCGATCGCCGCGAAGAGCTTTCGCGCCGATGTCTCGCCCCAGCCCTCGCGATTCTTCAACTGGCGCGGCTGGCCGGGGCCGAAACGGGCCTCCAGCGTGAAAATATCGCGCGGGGTCTGCACCCAGCCATCGCGCCAGAAGCTTTCGACCTGTTTTGCGCCCAGCCCCTCAATGTCAAACGCCGCACGGGAGACGAAATGCTTGAGCCGCTCGACCGCCTGCGCCGGGCAGACCAGCCCGCCAGTGCAGCGGCGCACCGAATCGCCGGGCTCGCGGATCGCGGGGCTGCCGCATTCGGGGCAGGTTTCGGGGACGTGATAGGGCGCGGCACCCTGCGGGCGTCGCGTCAGGTCGATATCGCGGATCTTGGGGATGACATCGCCCGCACGATAAACCTCGACCCAGTCGCCCAGGCGAATGTCGCGCCCCTCGCGGATCGGTGCCCCGCGCGAATCGCGGCCTGCGATGTAATCCTCGTTGTGCAGCGTGGCGTTCGAAACCACGACACCCCCGACCGTGACCGGACGCAGCCGCGCCACCGGGCTGAGCGCGCCGGTGCGGCCGACCTGGATGTCGATCCCCTCCAGCACGGTCCAGGCGCGCTCGGCGGGGAATTTATGCGCGATGGCCCAGCGCGGGGTGGTCGAGCGCAGCCCAAGCCTGTCTTGCAGGGCAAGCTCATCGAGCTTGTAGACCACACCGTCAATATCATAGCCCAGCGCGGCGCGCTGCGCCTCGATTTCAGCATAGGTGGCGAGCATGTCGTCCGGCGTGTCGCAGCGGCGGAAGCGCGGGTTGGTGGCAAAGCCCAGCGCGCCCAGCCGGGCGATGGCTTCGGTCTGCGTGGGCGCGAGCCGTTCGGAACTCTCGCCCCAGGCATAGGCGAAGAACCGCAGCGGGCGCGCGGCGGTGATGGCGGGGTCGAGCTGGCGCAGCGAACCTGCGGCGGCATTGCGCGGATTGGCAAAGGTCTTTCCGCCGCGCTCGGACTGGCGCTGATTCAGGGCCGCGAAATCGGCATGCGACATGTAGACCTCGCCGCGCACCTCGAGAATCTCGGGCGCGCCTTCCAGACGGTCGGGAATGTCGGCGATGGTGCGGGCATTGGCGCTGACATCCTCGCCGGTTTCGCCATCGCCGCGGGTGGCGGCGTGGATCAGCTTACCGCCCTCATAGCGCAGCGAGAGCGACAGACCGTCGATCTTGGGTTCGGCGGTGAAGGCGAGCGCGGCCTCGGGCGCGAGGCCCAGAAAACGGCGGATTCCGGTGACGAAATCGGCGACATCCTCGTCGGTGAAGGCATTGGCGAGCGAGAGCATGCGACGGGCATGGCGGATCTTGCCGAAGCCTTCGGCGGGGGCGGCGCCGATCTGGCGGCTGGGGCTGTCGGGGCGGATAAGCTCGGGAAAGCGTGCCTCGATTTCGGCATTGCGGGCGCGCAGCGCGTCGAATTCGGCATCAGACATGACCGGGGCATCGTCGCGGTGATAGGCCGCATTGGCCGTGGCCAGGGTTTCGGCCAGCCGCGCAAGCTCGCTCTGGGCCTGGTCGCGGTCCAGTGCCTCTGGGGCGATGTCGCGCGCCTCGGGCGTGTTCGTGTCTGTCGGTGTTGTCACCCTCGCGGCCTCATCCCGGTTGACTCTGATGCCAAGTGATAGGTTGCGCTTGGCGTCAGGTCCAGTCCTGCCGGCGCGGATGGCTCTGAGTCAGGCCGCGCAATTCCACACTGGCGCGGGAGGGCGCCGCGCGAGACCGATGTTGCGCTGTGCATCTTGGCCCACATGTTTCTGGACCCGGTGGCGGGCCTGGTCGTGGCGGGGACGCGGGTCGCGCGCCTTGATCCGGAGCGATCTCACCGCGAAGGTCTCGCCCGAGCGACAGAGTGCTGCGCTGGACATCCTCAAAAGCCTCGATCCCTTGTCGTTGGTGCACAGTCGGTTAGGCGAAGACTGCGACCTGCGCCCCGGACCCTTCTGCACCTCGCAAAGGGGGCGACCTCATCAGGCCGACATCGCCTTGTTCTGTTTGACCGGAGCACAGTCGGTGTCTTCCACAGGGTCGCGCAGCACATACCCGCGCCCCCAGACCGTGTCGATGTAATTTTCGCCCCCTGTCGCCTCGGCCAGTTTCTTGCGCAGCTTGCAGATGAACACATCGATGATCTTGAGTTCCGGCTCGTCCATGCCGCCATAGAGATGGTTGAGGAACATCTCCTTGGTCAGCGTGGTGCCCTTGCGCAGGCTCAGCAACTCGAACATCTGGTATTCCTTGCCGGTCAGATGCACGGTCTTGCCCTCGACCTCGACGGTCTTGGCATCGAGATTGACGCAGATCTTGCCCGTCTGGATCATGGATTGAGCGTGTCCCTGGCTGCGGCGGATGATGGCATGGATGCGTGCGACCAGCTCCTCGCGATGGAAGGGCTTGGTCAGATAGTCATCTGCGCCGCCACCAAAACCGCGCAGTTTGGTTTCGGTATTGGTGTCACCGGTCAGAATGAGGATCGGCGTATCCACCCGCGAAAGCCGGATCTGGCGCAGCACTTCCAGCCCCGCCATGTCCGGCAGATTGAGATCGAGCAGGATCAGATCATAATCATAGAGCTTGCTGAGTTCGACAGCATCCTCGCCCAGATCAGTGCAATACACGTTGAAATTGGAATGAGACAGCATCAGCTCGATGCTGCGCGAGGTGGTTGTATCATGTTCAACAAGCAGGACACGCATCAAGGTTCTCCTCTTTCGCAGTTAACCCTGAGCGTCTCGCAGAAAGGTTAACTCTACGTTACCGAGCACAGATCGAAATAAAAAACAATCTATAGTTGTCTATATTTCTGCAAGGCTGTGACTTTTAGGGCCTCAACCCCGTGATCCTTGATGGCCTTGCGCCACAGGTCGAACTCCTCATCCGAGAGCCCGTAGCGGTCCAGGACGGCCTTTTTGGAGATCAGACCGTGTTCAACTGCATGAATGACCGTTGCCTTGCGGCTTGCGACCCAGCGTCGGGTTTCCTTTGGCGGCAGGTCGGCCAGCGTCAGGATTGTGCCATCTGCCAGCGTGACAGCGCGGGGTCCGTCCACTCTTTTGATATACATCTGTATCGTCCTTCTTCACCCATTCCCTCTGAATGGGATCAGAATCTCGCGATTTCCTTAATGACGAGTTGACCGGTATGCATTGCAGGGCTTGAGAATAGGTAGCATTTTCCTATATCTCGCCGGTCCTGTTCCCGGAGCGCCCTGATGCCCTATGATCCGCCCTTGAATTCGCTTGGCCTGCCCAAGCCGCCCGCCGAGACGCGGGTGGTTGTGGCCATGTCGGGCGGTGTGGACAGTTCGGTCGTGGCGGCGGAGCTTGCGCGCGAGGGGTATGACGTCGTGGGCGTGACGCTGCAGCTTTACGACCATGGCGCGGCTCTGGCGAAAAAGGGGGCCTGTTGTGCCGGTCGCGACATCCATGATGCGCGCCGCGTCGCCGAGGAGATGGGTTTTCCGCATTATGTGCTCGATTACGAATCGCAGTTCCGCGACTCGGTGATCGATGAATTTGCCGATGCCTATCTGGCGGGTGCGACGCCTGTGCCCTGCATCCGCTGCAACGAGCGGGTGAAATTCCGCGACCTGCTGGAGACCGCGCAGGACCTGGGCGCGGATTGCATGGCGACGGGGCATTACATCCAGCGCAAGATGGGGCTGCACGGGCCGGAATTGCACCGCGCCGCCGACCCGGTGCGCGATCAGAGCTATTTCCTCTTCTCGACCACGCCGGAGCAACTGGCCTATCTGCGCTTCCCGCTGGGTCATCTGCAGACCAAGGCCGAGACCCGCGCGCTGGCCGCACGGCACGGGCTGAGCGTGGCTGACAAGCCCGACAGTCAGGATATCTGCTTCGTGCCGGATGGCGATTACGCGAAGGTCATCGAAAAGCTGCGCCCCGGTGCGGCCGAGCCGGGCGAGATCGTGGATATGGCGGGCCATGTGCTGGGCCAGCATGATGGTGTGATCCGTTACACCATCGGGCAGCGCAAGGGGCTGGGGATCGGCGGATTGGCCGAGCCGCTGTATGTGGTGCGGCTGGACCCCGAGGCGCGGCGCGTCGTGGTCGGGCCGAAATCGGCGCTGGCCACGCGCACGGTCCCGGTGCGCGAGGTCAACTGGCTGGGCGATGCGCCCTTCACCTCGCAGGCCGAATGGCCGCTCGAGGTCAAGCTGCGCTCGACCCGCCCGCCCGCGCCTGCACTGGTGCGCCCCCTGTCCGAGACCGAGGCCGAGGTGGAATTGCTCAGCCCAGAGCAAGGCGTGAGCCCCGGACAGGCCTGCGTCTTCTACGCGCCCGAGAGCAGCCGGGTGCTGGGCGGGGGCTGGATCTGGAAGGGACGCTAGTGTTCTGCACCTGACAAAAGTGCCGCAAAGGGTGACGACGGTCAGCTATGCGGGACAGAGTGGACCCTAGCGGAGTTCCCAGCTCTCGATCACCGTCCTGACCTCAGCTAATTTCGTGATCTCTGCGTCTGGTCGCCATTCGAATTCACTGGGCCAAGCTAGACCATTGGGGAACCATATGGTTTTCATTCCGACGCCCCGCGCACCTGCCATGTCAGAAAAGGGCGAGTCGCCAACGAAAATGCAGTGCTGGGGATCAACTTGCAGGCTCTCAGCCGCTTTGAGGAAAATCTCTGGGTCTG
>SKIF01000015.1 GCA_007116575.1 Paracoccaceae bacterium | reverse complement strand
CGCAGCGCCGGGGGCGGGTCAGAGAGCAGCGCCTCTGTCGCGAAGGGCCCGGTTACGCGGCCCTCAGCCACCAGCAAGGTCTGATCGGCAATCGCGCGCGCATCGGCGATGTCATGTGTGACCATCAAGAGCGTCGCGCCGGTCTCGTGACAGATCTCGGCCACCAGTGCCAGCATCTCGGCCTTCAGCGCCGGGCCGAGTGCGGCGAAAGGCTCATCGAGCAGCAAAATGGGTCGGGCGCGCAACAGCACCCGCGCCAGCGCGACCCGGCTTTGCTGCCCACCCGAAAGCTGTGCGGGTTTGCGCGCGTCCAGCCCTTCCAGCCCGACCCGCGCGAGCGCTTGCGTGACCTGTCCGCGCTCGGACTTGCTCAAACGCAGCGACGGTCGCAGGCCAAGCGCCACATTGTCAAAGGCGCTCAGATGCGGGAACAGGTTGTTGTCCTGAAACAGGATCGAGACGGGTCGCCGCGACGGACTTTCCCCGGAGATCTCTGCCCCCTCCCAGCACACGCGCCCCGAGGCAACCGGCACAAAGCCGGAAATCGCCCCCAGAAGGGTCGATTTTCCCGCCCCCGACGGCCCGATCACGGCAACGCGCGCGCCCGCGGCGACGTCAACATCGGCGGCAAGCCGGAAATCCTCTTGCACGATCTCGACACGCTCAAGCGCCAGCACGGCCACGCCCCCATCGATCAAAAGCCCAGAACAGCGCCAGCGACGCGGCCAGCAGCAGCACGGCTGCGCCAGCCGCATCATCCTGACGGTAAGCCAGCATGAGCCGATAAAGCTGCATCGGCAAGGTCGCCCCCTCGCGTTCGGCGAACAGCATGATCACCCCCAGATCGCCCATCGACAGCGCCGCCGTCAGCCCGGCGGCAAAGCCCAACGGGCGGCGCAGCCGTGGCAGGGTCACGATGCGCAGACGCGCCCACCCATGGATGCCCAGCGCCTCGGCCAGCCGCCCTTGCGTCGCCACCACCTCGCGCAGCCCCGGCAGAATCAATCGCAAAGCGAAAGGCAGCGCCATGCCCGCATTGACCAGCATCGTTACCACGAGCGCCCAGTCGCGCGGGTTGGTCACGGGCAGAAGCAGCAGGAACAGCCCGGTCCCGATCACCAGCGAGGAGGCCGCGAGCGAGGCCAGTCCCAGCGCCTCCAGTGCGGCACCCCGCGCGCCGCCGAGTGCCAGCACAGCCTGCGCCAGCGCCAGCGTCATGACCAGTGTCAGCCCGGTCGCTCCCAGCGCTACCACCAACGACCGGCCCGCCGCCTGCCAGACCTCGACCGGCAGCCCCGGCACCTGCGCCACTCCGCGCGCCACGATCATGCCCAGGGGTGTCAGCAGGAACATCGCTGCAAGCAGGATCAGCGCAGCGTCCAGCCAGCCGCGGCCAAGATCATAGCGCTGCACCGGCCGGTCCATCCCGCCCGCCAGACCCGCGGGCAGGCTGACCCGCCACGCCAGCAGCGCCGCGCCTGCGCAGAGCGCGAATTGAATCACCGCCAGCATCGCCGCGCGGCCCATGTCGAAATCGAAGCGGAAGGCTTGATAAATCGCGAGCTCCACTGTCGTCGCGCGCGGTCCCCCGCCCAGGGTCAGCGCCACGGCGAAGGATGTCAGGCAAATGAGAAAGATCACCAAAAGGGCGCCGGGCACCAGCTCGCGCAGCATTGGCCATTCCAGTTGCCGGAACATCTGCCAGGGCGAAAACCCCAGCGAGGCCGCCAACCGGAAACGTTCGGCCGGGATCGAGGCCCAGCCCTGCAACAGGATTCGTGTGGCAAGCGGTAGATTGTAGAACACATGCGCCAGCACCACACCATGCAGCCCGTAGATACTGACCGGCCCCGCGCCGACCACGCCCAACCCCTGATTGACCAGCCCACCGCGCCCGAACACTGCCAATAGGCCCAGCACGGCGACCAGTGTCGGCAGGATGAAAGGCGCGCCCATCAGCGTAATCAGCACCCCGCGGCCTGTGAATTGCCGCCGCGCCAGTGCGCGAGCCAGCGGCACGGCCAGCAGCACCGACAGCACTGCCGACCACAGCGCTTGCACCAAGGTGAAGCGCACAGCCGCCCAGTCCGCCCCGCGCAGGGCGGAAAAGCCTTCGGCGCGCCAGGCGACTGCGCCCAGCGCACCGAAATTCAGCGTGATCAGCCATAGCGCCACGACCCCCCCGGCCCATAGGGTGCAGAGCCGGGCCGTGGCCGCGCTCACTGGGTCATGCCCTCCAGCCACAGATCAAGCGCAGGCATGCGCCGCGCGTCGGCGGCCTCTTCATCGAGGAAAATTGCAGTCTCGGGGAAGGGCAAATCGCGCATCACCTCGGGCCATTCCGCGCGCGGCAGGGCGGAAGGGTAGGACCAGTTGCCATAGGCGATCATGCTCTGAAAATCCTCTGACAGGATATAGGCCATGAAATCGCGCGCCAACTCCGGTTCGGCAGCGCCCTCAAGAACGCCCGCGACTTCGGCCATGAAGTAATGCCCCTCCTCGAAGATGGCCGCAGCCTTGCTGTCATCTTCTTCGGCGACAATGTGATAGGCGGGCGAAGTGGTGTAGCTCAGCACCATATCGGCCTCCCCCTCGGAGAACAGGCCATAGGCTTCGGACCAGCTTGCGGTCACGGTCACTGTATTGGCTTGCAATGCCTGCCAGACCCCGCCGGCCTCGTCGCCATAAAGCTGATCGACCCACAAGAGCAGCGCCAGCCCCGAGCCAGAGGAACGGGGGTCCTGCCACAGCAGGCTCAGATCGTCCCGCTCCAGCAATTCGGCAAAGCTCGTGGGCGGGTTTTCCACGCGGGTCTTGTCATAGACCCAGGCTGCATAACCCCAGTTGAAGGGCAGGAAAACCTCGTCCTCCCACTCCACTGGCACAGTCAGCGCGCCCAGATCCTGCCCATGCGGGGCAAACAACCCCGTCTCTCGCGCGCGCAGCGTCATGTCGGTATTCAGCCCGATCACGGCATCCGCGCCCACGCGCGCACCTTCGAGCATCAGGCGCGGCAGCACTTCGCCGGTGCGAAAGTCCAGCGTGCAGCCGCAGCGCGCCTCGAATCCATCCTTGATGGCCGGCCCCGGCCCCCAGCTTGACCCGAAGTAATCGGGTGCCAGCACAGTCAGCACCGGGGTATCGGCCTGCGCCGCCCCTGCGAGAATGACTGTCGCGAAAAAAGCTGTCCTCATGGTCCAATCTCCTTGTTTCACGACAGGCGGAGATTGCAGCAAGCAGGGCTTGCAACCTTCCCTCCGCCGGTCCTAACCGGTTCAGGTTCAACGGGTTCGCGTATGTGCATCTCAGCCCATGGCAGGGCACCCCGAGGTGAGCTTGCAGATAGTCTCAATTCGCGGCGCTGGCAAGCATGGCCCCGCACTTGCTTTTGTTAACTGTCCGTATAGTCTCACCGGTACTGACGGGGGATTACCAGTTTCTTGGCATCGCCCAAGGTAAGGGATCTCTTACATGGTTTTCGTTCATTTTTTCTTTGCGCTGATATGGTTCAAAGCCGCCCCGGTCTTGTTCACGCACCTAAACCTAACGGTTTTGGCAGCGGTCCTACTGGCTGTGATATCAGCAGGATCTGGGCTGATCGCACAGTTTGCAAGCATCGGGCCTTCTTCGAAATGGGCGCAATCCCAAGAAGTACTGCGGGGCCGCATCGAGGGGAGTCCTTTCGGAGCAACAATAATTCCTTACGCAATCTGCCTTGCAGCATCGATTGCACTAGCGGCCCCAGTCCTCATTGGGTTTGATACACGATTTTGGCGCAGCATTACGCGCTGGAACGACACGGCAATCTTGGCTGCAATAGTTTTTTCACTTCCTTTGGTCTTCCACTGGATCATCAATGCCGTTTTGATGGGTAAAGCAGCGCGGGGGTAGCAGTGTATGAGCAAGCTATCGCCAAAGTTCGAAGCTGGTGAATTGCCCACTATTGATGTTTGATATCAAGGCCAGACAATAACTGGAGATTGCAACATGACAGCCGCAGGCAACGACTTGCTCGCCGATCTCGGCGGCCAGAAGGTCCAGACCATCCTCGCCGCCCCCCCTTGGCAGTTCCAGAACCGCACCGGCAAGATGGCGCCCGAGCACAAGCGTCTCGCGCGCGGCCCCCGCCCCGGCTGGACGGTCTGGGGCAATCAGGCCGAGGACTACACGCCCACATGGGACACCTATTCCAATCACTCGCAAAGCAAGGTATTGCCTCTGCGTGCCAGACAGGGATGACATGCGCGCATGAGCTACAACACATTCGGCCACCTGTTCCGCGTCACCACATGGGGCGAAAGCCACGGGCCCGCGCTGGGGGCCACCGTCGATGGCTGCCCGCCGGGCGTGGCGCTGGAGGCGCGCCAGATCCAGCACTTGCTCGACCGGCGCAAACCCGGCCAGAGCCGCCACACCACCCAGCGCCGCGAACCTGATGAGGTGGAAATCCTCTCGGGCGTGCATGAAGGGCGGACCACCGGCACGCCGATCCAGTTGATGATCCGCAACATGGACCAGCGCTCGAAGGATTACGGCAATATCGCCGACACTTTCCGCCCCGGCCATGCTGATATCACCTATCACCAGAAATACGGGTTGCGTGACCCGCGAGGGGGTGGCCGCTCTTCGGCGCGCGAGACAGCGGCCCGCGTGGCCGCGGGGGGTATTGCCCGTGAAGCGCTGAAATCGCTGGTCCCTGACCTGCGCATCACCGGCTACATGGTGCAGATGGGCCCCCACCGGATCGACCGCGCCCGATTTGACCCCGCCGAGATCGAACGCAATCCGTTCTGGGTGCCCGATGCGCGGGCCGCCGAAGACTGGGCGAAGGCGCTCGATCAGATCCGCAAGGACGGCAATTCGGTCGGTGCGATGATCGAATGCGTGGCCTCTGGCGTGCCTGCGGGGCTCGGCGCTCCGATCTATGCCAAGCTCGACACGGATCTCGCCGCCGCGATGATGTCGATCAACGCTGTCAAGGGCGTGGAAATCGGTGCTGGCATGCAGGCGGCCATGCTCACCGGCAGCGAGAATGCCGACGAGATCGAGATGGGCGAGGACGGGCCGCGCTACCGCTCCAACAAGGCGGGCGGTATCCTGGGCGGCATTTCGACCGGGCAGGAAGTCGTGCTCCGATTCGCGGTCAAACCCACCTCCTCGATCACCACGCCCCGCGCCTCGATCCTGCGCGACGGCAGCCCGACCGAGGTCATCACAAAAGGCCGCCACGACCCCTGCGTGGGCATCCGCGCGGTCCCCGTGGCCGAGGCGATGATGTCTTGCGTGCTGCTCGATCACCTCATGTTGCACCGCGCCCAGACCGGCGCGCTTGGGCCCATAGGCCAGATCGGTTCCTGACCGCAGGCACCTGACCCTGCGTCTTCATCTTGCCGGAAATATTCAAGAACAGGCGCGCGCCCCGAGACTGTCTAAGTCTCGCGCCGTCCTTCCAGATGCTTGCGCAGCTTCGACGGTGCCGCTTTCTTGCGGCCCTTGTAGGGGTTTTTGTCGGCCTGCGAGCGCAGGAACACCCGGATCGGCGTGCCCGGCATGTCAAACGCCTCGCGCAATCCGTTGACCAGATAGCGCGTATAGGCGGCGGGCAGCTCCTCGGGGTTGGAACACATCACCACGAAACCGGGGGGCCGGGTCTTGGCCTGGGTCATGTAGCGCAGGCGGATGCGCCGCCCTTTCGGCGCGGGGGGCGGGTGCGCCTCAACCATCGCGCCCAGCCACTGGTTCAGCTTGGCGGTCGGCACGCGGCGGTTCCAGACCTCATGCGCACGCAGAACGGCGGCGTGCAGCCGGTCGAGCCCCTTGCCGGTCATAGCCGAAACCGTCACCAGCGGCGCGCCGCGCAGTTGCGGCAGCAGTTTCTCGAAGCCCGCACGCAGAGCACGCAGCTTCTCCTGCTTGTCGTCCTCCAGATCCCATTTGTTGACCGCGATCACCACGGCGCGGCCCTCGGTCTCGGCGAAATCGGCGATGCGCAGATCCTGTTGCTCAAAGGGGATGGCGGCATCGAGCAGCACCACCACAACTTCGGCAAAGCGCACGGCGCGCAGCCCGTCGGCGACCGAAAGTTTCTCGACCTTGTCCACCACCCGCGCCTTTTTGCGCATTCCCGCCGTGTCGAAGATCCGCACCGGTGTACCCATCCATGCCGCACTGACCGAGATCGAATCGCGGGTGATCCCGGCCTCGGGGCCGGTCAGCAGGCGGTCCTCGCCCAGAATGCGGTTGATCAGGGTCGATTTGCCCGCATTGGGCCGACCGATAACGGCGATTTGCAAGGGCCTGGCGCGCGTCGGCGCAAAGTCACTTTCGTCCCCCTCGGCAATGTCGACCTCGACTTCGGGCGCATCAGCCTCAGTGCGCTCCGCGAACTGATCGGCCAGCGGGCGCAGGATGTGATAGAGTTCGTCCATCCCTTCGCCATGCTCGGCCGAAAGCCGTACAGGCTCACCCAGCCCCAGCGCGTAGGCATCAAGCACGCCTGCTTCACCGGCCCGCCCCTCGGCCTTGTTCGCGCCCAGGATCACATGCGCAGACCGCTTGCGCAGGATTTCGGCAAGTCCCTCGTCAACTGGCGTGATCCCGGCGCGGGCATCGACCAGAAACAGGCACACATCTGCCATATCCACTGCGCGTTCGGTCAGGCGGCGCATCCGGCCCTGCAGGCTGTCATCGGTGGCCTCTTCCAGCCCCGCCGTGTCAATCACGGTAAAGCGCAGATCACCCAGCCGCGCATCGCCCTCGCGCAGATCGCGGGTGACGCCGGGCTGATCATCGACCAACGCCAGCCGCTTGCCCACCAACCGGTTGAACAAGGTTGATTTGCCGACATTGGGACGGCCAACGATGGCCAGCGTGAAACTCATTTCTCACCTCTCGAAAGCAGACATGGCCCCGCATCCGAGGGGCCATGTGCAAATCACCACTTCTGTATCGCTCAGCGATAGGCGGTCAATTGTCCGTCGCGCGAGACGACATAAAGCGTGTTGCCCACTACGATCGGGCTGACGGCGGCCCCCGAGCGGAGTGCAACCTCGTCAATCATCTCACCCGAAACCGGGTCAAAACTGCGCAATGCCCCGTCACTGGAGCCGACGATCAGCCGACCCCCGGCCAGAACCGGGCCATAATGCCCGAATATTTCGGCGCGTCTGCGCTCGCGCGTCTCGGTGAAGAGCGGCAGCGGCTGTGCCCAGACAAACCCGCCAGACGCTGCATCAAGCCGCACCAACCGGTTGCGGTCGGACATCAGGAACAGTGATCCACCTGCAGGCCAGACCGGGCCATAAGCGGCTTCGTCGGCGGTCCAGACGGGGCGGCCATTTTCAACGTCCAGCGCCATGACACGGCCCGACTGGTTGCCCACGAAAAGGCGGTCGCCCTGCACGACCGGGTCGCCGGTCACATCTGTTACCGAGGCATAGGCCATCCCGATCCGCGTGCCTGCAACCGCGCGCCGCCAGAAGATCCGGCCAGTATCACGATCGGCGGCGATCAACTCGCCCGCCGGGGTCGGGAAAAGCACGGTCGATCCGGCAACCGCCGGGGCCGCGCCACCCACCATCGACGAGGGCGAGGGCGCGCCCGAAAGCTGCCAATCGGTCTGGCCAGTTCCGGCATCCAACGCCCAGGCCGTGCTGTCGCTGGCCACGACGTAGATGTGATTGCCAGCAATCGTCGGCGGCGCCGGGAGCGGCGCGTCGAAGCGCTTGTTCCAGGCCACCTCACCGCTGCGCAGGTCCAGCGCCCAGAGCATCCCGAAGGCTGAGGTAACATAGAGCCGGTCATTGGCAACCGCGAGCCCACCGCCCGAGGCGCTGTCGGGGCTGCGTGTGTCCTGCGGTGTCAGATCACGGGTCCAGGCGGTTTGGCCATCCATCGTTGTGGCCGTGACCCGCGCACGGCTGTCCAGCGTATAGATCAGGCCGCCACTGACGACCGGCTCGGCAGTGATCCGGTGGCGTCGTCCCTCACCTTGCCCGATGGAAACGGACCAGAGCGGTTGCAGACTGCCACTGCCCAGCGCCGGATGCGCGATCCGGGTCGAAGGGGTGCCCAGTCGATGCGTCCAGTCGGAATTGACGCTCGCAGCGGGCAGCGAGATGGGTTCGGCCCGGTTCACTGGCACCTCGCCCGCGTCTTCCGCAAATGGCGCGCGGAGCGGGAAGCGCTCACCTTCGAGGATGAAATCACGATTGCAGGCCGCAACAAAGCCACTCAGCGCAAGGATACCGATGCAGGTCCAGAATTTCACCACAAGCTCCTATCGCTTCAGCCCTGCGTTACGGGCCTGCAAATTATCCGCATTGACAGCGGTTCCCCTCACCCCGAGGCTGTCTCGCCGCCCAGCGCCGTCACCAGTTGCGATGCCCTGCGCCGCAGCTCGTCAGTCACGTCGGATTGTGACAACAAGTCGGTCAGGATTTCAATGGCTGTTTCGCGATTGCCCTGCTCCAGTTGCAGCAGCGCCGACTGCTCCAACGCCAGCGGGCGCAGCGGCTGACCGGGCTGCGACAGACCCGCGATGATGCTTTCGCGCTCGGCCAGCGGCAGATCAGCGCCGCCAGCGATCACACGTTTGAGTGCGGCAAGCTGGCGATACGCTTCGGGCAGATTGTCATTGAGCGAGGCGGCCTGCAGCGCCTCGAGCGCCGCGCCGCGGTCATTCTCCAGTAATTCACCGGCCTGCATCAGCGCCAGCAGACCGGCTTGCGCGCCTGTCGTGCCCTCCACCTGGCTGAGCGCGCGCACCCGGTCAGAGCTTGCGTCGTTCTCGAGCGCAGTGAGAACTGCATCGCCGAATGCCTCGGCACTGGCGCGCGCGCTGGCCTTGCGCCATTCGTTCCACGCGGCTCCGCCGACAATCAGCACCACAAGCAGAACGGCAATCCAGCCGTAACGGCGCAGATAACCCATCATCCTGTCGCGGCGCAGCTCTTCTGTCACCTCGTCGATGAAACTGTCGGGATTGCTCACAGCGGGCCACCTCTAACCATATTCGCTCCCTCATAGCCTGAAGCGCGCTTGAATGCCAAGCCTGTAAGCATGAATTCGCGTATGGACATTGACGTTCACACGATGTTAATGTGAATAACATTGATTGACTTTCTGCATTTGCAAAACCAATCTAAACTGGTCAGTTCAGCGTATAGGCATTATCTGGACGTAACCGTCGGGGAACAAGGTGGTCTGAATGCGGTTCTTTCCTCTGGTGACGGCGCTGACCGTGACCTTTGTCATGTATCTTCTGGTGATGGAGCGCGATGCCCTGCTGGGTTTCGCCGGTGTCATTGCTGCCGAGACCGAAGAGGTCGCCGCCGAACCCGAGCCTCCGCGCGTGCGGGTCGTGGGAATGCGCTCGACCGCCGAATCAGTGCCCGGTTCGATTGTCCTGCGTGGCCGGACCGAAGCGATGCGCAAGGTCGAGGTCCGTTCGGAGACCTCGGGGCTGGTTATCTCCGATCCGATCCGGCGCGGGGCCAGTGTGAGCGCGGGCGCTCCGCTCTGTGAAGTCGCGCCGGGGGTGCGCAAGGCCGCGCTTGACGAGGCGCAGGCGCGGCTGGCCGAGGCCGAGATCAACCTGCGCGCTGCCGAGGGGCTGTCCGAGGGCGGTTTTGCCTCGGAAACCCGCGTTGCCAATGCCCGCGCCGCGCGACTTTCGGCCCAGGCCGCCGTGGACCGCGCAGTCGAGGAAGTGGCACGGCTGGTGATGCATGCGCCCTTTGACGGCTTGCTTGAGTCAGACACGGCGGAACTCGGCACACTGCTGCAGCCCGGTGCGCTCTGCGCCACTCTGATCCAGATGGACCCGATAAAACTGGTCGGATTCGCCACCGAAGCACAGGTCGATCAACTCGAACTGGGTGCCCCCGCTGGCGCACGGCTGGCCTCGGGGCGCGAGGTGATGGGCACGGTCAGTTTCGTCGCTCGCTCGGCCGATCCGCAGACGCGCACCTTCCGCGTCGATGTCTCAATCCCCAACCCTGACGGGCGCATCCGCGATGGACAAAGTGCTGATATCCTGATTTCGAGTCAGGCGCAGGAAGGGCATCTCATCCCCGGATCGGCCCTGACGTTAAACGACGCGGGTGAGCTTGGCCTGCGGCTGGTCGATGACGAGGGGCTGGTCAGCTTTGCTCCGGCCCGCATCCTGCGCGACACGGATGAGGGCATGTGGCTGGCCGGTCTGCCCGATGAGATCGGCGCGATCATCATCGGGCAGGAATTCACGCGCGAGGGCGCGCATGTCGATGTCACCTGGCGCGAGGAGCCTCTCGAATGATAGGCATCGTCGCCTGGGCGGCTTCCCGTGCGCGGATGGTTACCGCCATCTTGGCCATGGTTCTGCTGGCCGGCACGGCCGCCTATATCGGCCTGCCCAAGGAGGGCGAGCCTGATATCGAGGTGCCTGCGGTCATCATCACTGTTCCCTTTCCCGGCATTTCCGCGGTCGATGGCGAAACGATGCTCGTCAAGCCGATGGAGGCCGAACTGTCCGATCTCGACCGGCTGCGCACCATCAGCGCCTTTTCCGCCGAAGGGTTCGCCGCGGCCGTGCTGGAATTCGAATTCGGCTGGGACAAGACCGCCACCCTGGCCGATGTCCGCGACGCGATGGGACGTGCCGAGGGCAAATTCCCCGAAGGTGCGCAGAACTACTCGATCTCTGAATTCAACTTCTCGCAGTTTCCGATGATCATCATCGCTGTCTCGGGCGATGTGTCCGAACGCGCGCTGCTGCGCGCCACGCGCGATCTGCAAGGCCGGATCGAAGGCCTGGAATCGGTGCTCGAGGCCGAAATTGCCGGATCGCGCGATGAAATGGTCGAGGTACTGATCGATCCGCTGCGGCTGGAAGCCTATAACGTCACGGCAGGCGAATTGATCAGCGTTGTCACCGGCAACAACCAGCTTGTCGCGGCGGGCGAGGTCGAGACCAGTGCCGGGGCATTCTCGGTCACCTTGCCGTCAAGCTTCACCGACCCCGAAGATATCTACCGCCTGCCGGTCAAGGTGAATGGTGATTCGGTCGTCACTCTGGGCGATCTGGCCGAGATCCGGCTCACCTTTGCCGACCGTCAGGGCACCGCCCGCTTCAATGGCGAAACCAACCTCGCGATCCAGGTGGTCACGCGCAAGGGCGTCAACGCCATCGACGCCTCGCGCGGGATCCGCGAGGCGGTCGAGGCCGAGCGCGCGAGCTGGCCCGAAGAGCTGCAATCCGCCATCCAGATCACACCGACGCTCGACAAGTCAGTGCAGACCGGCGAGATGGTGAGTCAGCTTGAAGGCTCGGTCCTGACCGCCATCGCGCTGGTGATGATTGTGGTGTTGGCAGCGCTTGGCGCGCGTTCGGCGCTGCTGGTGGGCTTTGCCATCCCGACATCGTTTCTGCTGTGTTTCATCCTGCTGGGGCTGATGGATGTGGCCGTGTCGAATATCGTGATGTTCGGCCTGATCCTCGCCGTGGGCATGCTGGTCGACGGGGCCGTGGTCGTGACCGAATATGCCGACAAGCGGCTGAAGCTCGGCGATGGCCCGATGGAAGCCTATGTCAAAGCCGCGCAGCGCATGTTCTGGCCGGTCATCGCCTCGACCGCGACCACGCTCTGCGCCTTTCTGCCGATGCTGTTCTGGCCCGGAGTTGCGGGCGAATTCATGGGGCTGCTGCCGGTCACCCTGATTTTCGTTCTGACCGCCTCGCTGATCGTGGCGCTGATCTTTCTGCCGGTCATGGGCGGGATCACGGGCCGGCTGGCCCGCCGCCTGGGCCATGTCTCGGACGCGCTGCGCCGCCTGCCCTGGCTGATGCGTCTGCCCTTCGCCGCTGCGGCGGCGGGCGCGCTGTGGCTCGGTGCGATGCTGCTGCTCAACCCCGGCTATCTCTCGGGCGGCACCGAGGCAGCGCAGGGCATTGCCGAGATGATCCCGGGGGCCGCGTTGATGATGCTGGGTGCTATCGGCATCTCGACCACCTTCACCACGCTCGCCCCCGAGAAGAAGCTTCGCAAGATCAACGCCCGTCGCCAGTATTCGCCCGCAGGTCATGTCGCGAAACTCTTTGTCGGCAACCCGATCATGCCGATCGTGCTGATCATCGGGGTTGCTGTCTTTGTCGCGGGGGTGTTCCAGTATTACGGCGAGAACAATCGCGGCGTCGAGTTCTTTGTCGAAACCGAGCCCGAAGAGGGCATCATCTTTGTCCGCGCGCGCGGCAACCTGTCGCTGACCGAGAAGGACGCGCTGGTGCGTCAGGTCGAGGCAGTAGCCCTGGCCGAGCCCGGCATCGCCTCTGTTTTCGCCTTTGCCGGTGATGGCGGGCTGAACACCAACACGGCCGGACAAGGCCCCCCGCGTGACGCCATCGGTCAGATTCAGTTCGAGCTGGCCCATTGGCGCGACCGTCAGGGCAACCCCGAATTGCGTGGTCGGGCCATACTCGACCGGCTGGAAGACCAGTTCCGGCAAATTCCCGGCATCGCAACCGAGTTCCTGATCGCGACGGGTGGCCCTTCCGGGGCGAAACCCGTGCATCTGCGTCTGACGGGGCAGGATTTCGGCACGCTGGAAGAGGCTGTCGAAATCGTCCGCGCCCGGTTCGGTAAGACCGAGGGGCTGTTCGATCTGGAAGATTCGCGCCCGGTGCCAGGCATCGACTGGCAGATCAATGTCGATACCGAAATGGCAGGCCGTTTCGGGGCCGATGTCGCCACCATCGGCGGCATGGTGCAGCTTGTCACGCGCGGGCTGCTGCTCGACACGATGCGGGTGGACAGCTCGGAAGAGGAAATCGACATCCGCGTGCGCCTGCCGCAGAGCGACCGGCTGCTCTCGACGCTCGAGACCCTGCGCGTGCAGACCAATTTCGGCCTGGTCCCACTGTCGAATTTCATCACCACCGAAACTGTGCGGGCGCGCGGCCAGATCGACCGGGTCGATCAGCAACGGTTCTTCGACGTGCTGGCAGATGTGCGCCCCGGCCTGATCCGCGTAGTGGATCGTGACGGCAACACAGTCCGGCTGGCCACCCGCGCCGATCTGGTGCCGCGCGAACATGCCACCGGCTCGCAAGGCTATCAGCGCGTGCGCGCCAATCTGGCCGAGATTTCCGAGAATGGCTGGCGGCAGGTGCCGATCACCGCGACCGAACGTATCGAGGCGCTGACCAAGTGGCTCTCGACGGAGCATCCGCTGCCCAACGGCATTGACTGGGAATGGACCGGCGAACAGCAGGATCAGGAGGAAAGCACCGAGTTCCTGACCTATGCCTTCACCGCCGCGCTGGGGCTGATGTTCGTCATCCTGCTGACTCAATTCAACAGCTTCTACAATTCGGTTCTGGTGCTGCTGGCCGTGGTGCTCTCCACTGCCGGGGTGCTGATCGGCATGATCGTGATGGACCAGACCTTCTCGGTGATCATGACCGGCACCGGGATCGTGGCGCTGGCTGGAATCGTGGTGAACAACAATATCGTGCTGATCGACACCTATCAGAATTACGCCAAGATCATGCCGAGGATCGAGGCGATCATCCGCACGGTCGAGGCGCGGATTCGCCCGGTGCTGATGACCACGATCACCACCATGGCGGGCCTGACGCCGATGATGCTGGGCCTGTCGATCGATTTCGCCAATGGCGGCTACTCGATCGGCAACCCGACGGCACTATGGTGGACGCAGCTGGCCACGGCCGTCGTGTTCGGTCTGGGGGTGGCGACTGTGCTTACACTTCTGGTCACACCCTCGCTGCTCGCCTTCCGCGTCTGGGTCGAGAAAGGTGCCTATCGCAGCGCGTTGGGGCTACGCTGGGCCTTTTCGCGCCGCAACTCGGTGGCGCGCCGCGACCGCGCGCTCGAAAAGAAGCTCGCCACGATCCGCGAGGCCGAACTGATCTGGGACGTGCCGCCAGAGCCCGCGCAGCGCGAGTTGCCGCTGCAACTGGGTGATCCGCTGCCGGCGGAACTGCCGTTGCGCGCAGCGGAATAGACCGCCCCTTGACCTTGGGCAAGCCGGGTGCGTGTCAAAGGCCCGCGCCCGGCCCGCTCGGGTCAGATCCATCCTGCTACCAGCGGGTTCAGCGCCGCGCGCGCCTGCAGCCGCTGCGCCAGCAGAAACATGCCCCCGATCTTGCGATGCAGGAACAGCAAATCGGCAGGTGGCACATGCCAGAATTCACGCGCATTGCCCAACGCTCGCCCCTCGCGCGTCAGATCCTCGATCAGAGTCGAGCGCCCGAAATAATAGGGCGTTCTCTGACGCAGCGGGGCGCTGGCCCGCAGGGCCAACGCCACCAGAAGTGCGCGCCTGTCTTCGGGCATCTGCGCACCGAAATACCCCAGAGCCTGCATCAATACGCCAACCTGCGTGGCGTCCTCTGCCAGCAGCGCGCGCAACAGCGCGCGGTACTTCGCCGCCGTCTCGGGCGCAATCGCCCTCGTCGCCCCGAAATCCAGAAGAACAATCCGTCCGTGCGGGGCCAGCCGGTAGTTGGCGAAATTCGGGTCGGTCTGCATCTGACCGAAGGTGAACAACTCGCGCAGCGTCAGCCCGATCAGCCGCGCCATCGCGGTATCTCGCGCGGCCTGCGGGGCCTTTGCCAGCGCATCTATCGGCGCGCTCTCGACAAATTCCATTGCCAGCACCCGGCCTGTGCTCAGCTCGGGGCAGAGCGCAGGCACCTGAAACCCCGAATCCTCAGCGAGCCACGACGCAAAGCCTGACAGAGCGTCGGCCTCGCGCCGGTAGTCAGCCTCGTCATGCAGTTGCGCGCGCGCATCGGCGAGCAGGCGGTCGATCTGCATCCCGCGCGGCAGAACACCCGGAACGCGCAACAGCCGCCCCAGAGTGGCGATATCGCTGTCGATACTTGCCGCCACTCCGGGAAACTGGACCTTGACCGCGAGCACATCGCCTGCCCGCGTCACCGCCCGATGCACCTGCCCGATCGACGCCGCCGCCACGGGTCGCACCTCGAATCGCGCGAACCGGCGCTGCCAGCCAGCGCCCCACTCGGCATCGAGAACATCGCGCAACTGCCGCGGCGGCATGGCAGGCGCATTGGCCTGTAACTGCGCCAGTATTGCAGTCAATTCGGGTGGCAAGGCCGCGCCGTTTTCCAGCGAGAGCATCTGCCCCAGCTTCATCGCCGCCCCGCGCAGGTGGGCCAGTCCGCCTGCAAGCCGCACTGCGTTACCCGGTGTCAGTGCAGCCCGCGCCAGGTCCGGCCTGCGCCCGCGCAATATCTCGCCCAACGCGGCCCCAACCGAAGCTCCCAGAATCCCGCCTGCGACCTGCCCCATACGCAGATTACGCGCAAAAGCACGTTGCGGGACGGATTGCGGCGTGGAAAAATCTTGTCGGCTCACATCAGGTTAAATGGTGCATGAGGTCGGATTGTCGAGCAATGCCCCAAGATTTCGGCACCCGAGCGCGCTGGCGCGCACCGACCCCAAACAGACCAAAGCCCCGACACTCAGTCGGGGCCTTTGAGATCAAGGTCTGTGAATGGCGCGGTTGACGGGGCTCGAACCCGCGACCCCCGGCGTGACAGGCCGGTACTCTAACCAACTGAGCTACAACCGCGCGATGGGTGCGGGATAGTCGCTCGCGCCGCAGCCGTCAAGCACAAAGCAGGGCGCGTATACCGAAAATCAGCCTCTGCCCGCCCCCTGCCGTTGCCGCAAGGCAAGCCATGCCAGAACGCCAAGATAGGCAAGATCCGCCACCACAAGTGTCACCCATGTCCGCAACACCAGAAGCCCGGCAAATGCACTCATCCCGATCAGCACCCAGATCGCGTTTTCCCGCGCAATCCGCACTGCCTTGAGCGAGGGCGTCGGCAGGCGCGACACCATCAAAAACCCCACAACACCCAGATATAGCGCCACTAGGACCGGTGCCTTGCCAACATCCGCGATGCCTGCAAGACCCAGGAAAACCGGCAGCAACCCCAACATCGCGCCGGCCGGTGCCGGAACGCCCACGAAATGGCGCGGGCTCGACCCCTGGGACGCAGCGCGGCTGATGTTGAACCGCGCCAGGCGCAGACAGGCGCAGACCGCGAAGATCAGCACGAAGACCCAGCCCACCCCGGCCATTGGCCCGGCCAGCGCATAGCCAAAGACCAGCACTCCAGGCGCGACCCCGAAACTGACGAAATCGGCGAAACTGTCCAGTTCCGCGCCAAAACTGCTGGCCGCGTTCAGCTTGCGGGCAATCAGCCCGTCCATACCGTCAAGTGCTGCGGCTATGATGATCAGCGCCGCCGCCAGCTCAAACCGTTCGTCAAAGGTGAACCGGATCGCGGTCAGCCCCGCGCACATGCCCAGAATCGTCACCAGATTGGGCACCAGAGCCAGCAGCGAGAGCCGCTCGCGGGCCATGTCAGATCGCCTCGGCCAGACGGCGCGGCTCGGTGCTGGAAAGATCGGCCAACACAGTCTCGCCCGAGATCATCACCTGCCCTAGCGCCACCATGGGTTCGACCCCTTCGGGCAGATAGACATCCACACGGCTGCCGAAGCGAATCATTCCGAAACGCGCGCCCGTGGCCAGCACGTCGCCCTCATGCACTTCGCAGAGAATACGCCGCGCCACCAGCCCGGCAATCTGGACCACGCCCACTTGCCGCCCGTCGGCCATCTGCAACACCAGCCCGTTGCGCTCGTTATCCTCGCTCGCCTTGTCAAGCGAGGCATTGAGGAACTTGCCGGGCCGATAGGCGATCTTGACGATCTGCCCGCCGATCGGGGCGCGGTTCACATGGCAGTTGAACACATTCATGAAGACCGAAACCCGCGTGAGCGCCGCCTCGCCCATCCCCAATTCCACAGGCGGCACCGCAGGTTCGATCAGCGAGATCACCCCGTCAGCGGGACTGACCAACAAGCCCTCGCGCAGGGGCACATGCCGGACCGGGTCACGGAAGAAATAATAACACCAGACCGTCAGACCGACCCCGATCCACCCCAGTGGCTGCCAGATCAGGAACAGAACCAGCGTCACCGCCGCAAAGATGGTGATGAACTTGTATCCTTCACGGTGGATCGGCTTGACGACAGTGGAAAGCATGTCAGCGGCCATGGGGCCTCCTTCCTGTGATGCTCAGAGCGGGTCGATATCCCCCTCACCCCGCAGGGCATGAAAGCGCGCCACGAAACTGTCAAGCCCGCCCTCGGCAATCGCATCGCGCAGCCCCTGCATCAGGCGCTGGTAATACGTCAGATTATGCCAGGTCAGCAGCATCGAGCCGATGATCTCATCGGACTTGATGACATGGTGCAGATAGGCGCGCGAATAGTTGCGGCAGGCCGGACAGGGGCAACCCTCTTCCAATGGGCGCGGATCATCGCGGTGGCGCGCATTGCGCAGGTTCACGGGTCCGCGCGCCGTCCAGCCCTGCCCGGTGCGCCCCGAACGCGAGGGCAAGACACAATCGAACATGTCCACGCCCCGGTGCACCGCACCGACAATGTCATCGGGCTTGCCCACGCCCATCAGATAGCGCGGGCGTTCCTCGGGCAGTTGCCCCGGTGCGTAATCCAGCACGCCGAGCATCGCTTCCTGCCCTTCGCCCACGGCCAGCCCGCCAATTGCATAGCCGTCAAAACCAATGGCGCGCAGCGCCTCGGCGGATTGCGCGCGCAGGTCGGGCTCTAGCCCGCCCTGCTGGATGCCAAACAACGCATGTCCGGGCCTGTCGCCAAAGGCGTCGCGCGAACGCTGCGCCCAGCGCATCGACAATTCCATCGACGCCGCAATCGCCTTCCGGTCGGAGGGCAGGGCCGGGCATTCATCGAAGCACATGACGATATCCGACCCGAGCAGGCGCTGGATCTCCATCGACCGCTCGGGCGTCAGCAGATGTTTCGACCCGTCGATATGGCTGGCAAAACGCACGCCTTCTTCCGAGAGCTTGCGCAGACTCGCCAGCGACATCACCTGGAACCCGCCCGAATCGGTCAGGATCGGGCGGTCCCAGTTCATGAAACGGTGCAGACCACCAAGGGCCGCGATCCGCTCTGCTGTGGGGCGCAGCATCAGATGATAGGTATTACCCAGCAGGATATCCGCGCCTGTCTCGCGCACCGATTCGGGCAGCATCGCCTTGACGGTCGCTGCCGTGCCAACGGGCATGAAGGCAGGCGTCCGGATATCGCCGCGCGGGGTCGAGATCACCCCTTTGCGCGCGAACCCGTCGCGCGCCTCTATGTCGAACCGAAATCCCATCTGCGCCCTTTGGCCCAATTCGCCCGCACTGCCAAGCCCCGCCGCGCTCTCCGCTGCGTCATCTTGCGAAAAATACTCATTCTCGGGCGACAGGTAGGGCGCACAGTCTTGCTACCGTGCACGGCGCAGATAGACGTAATAAGCCCCGCTCCCGCCATGGCGGGGGTGCGCCTCGCGGATCTCGAGCACGACCGAGGCGAGCGGGGCCATACGCAGCCAGCTCGGGACATCCTGTTTCAGCGCACCGGGGCGGCGTGGGATCGGCCCGTCATCGGCCACGCTCTTGCCTTTGCCGGTAATCACCAGCACCAACCGAAGCCCCTGCCCATGCGCGCGCAGGATGAAGCCATTGAGCGCGCCATGCGCCTGTGCGAGCGTCATGCCATGCAGGTCGATCCGCGCCTCGGGTACAAGCTTGCCGCGGCTCATGCGCTGGAACTGGCGCTTGTCCATCTGCACCGGGACGCGCGACAGCGCCTCGGAGAGGGGGTGCGCCAGATCATGGCCGGGTGGCGGGTTTGCCGGATTGGGACGCAGCACCGTGCGGCCAATGGGCGGGACGGGTTTGAGCTTCTGCCGAGGTGTCGGTGCAGGAGGTTCCCCAGTGCCCGACTCCGGCTCTGTCTGGAAAACCCGGGTCAAATCGGATGACAAAGGCCGCGTGGTCTGCGCCACGCGGCCCCAAATCTCGCGGTCCTCAACCGACAATCGCCGCTTGCGGCTCATGCGTCGGTCGCCACCAGCTTCCAGTTGGGGCTGTCCGAGGTCATGTCGCGGGCAAAGGTCCAGACATCTTTTTGGCGTTTGATCGCGTTGGGATCGCCGTCCACGATCTCGTCCGTATCGACCTTGCGCACGACCGAGGTCAACTCGCCCACGAACTTGATCGTGATTTCGGCCTCGTGGCTGTCCGGGTCATAGGTCGCATCGACAAGCTCCAGCTCGCGCAATCCGACAAATGTCGCCTCGACCTTAAGGCCCTCACGCTCGCGCAACTGCACCACCTCGTCGAAACTGTTGAACACGTCGCGCGACAGGAAGGGCAGGATAGAGTCGAGATCCGAGGACTCGAACGCCATCAGGATCATCTCATAGGCTCCGCGCGCGCCTTGCAAGAACTCGTCCACAGAGAAGGACGGGTCGGCCGCCTTCATCTTGGCCAGCGCCTTGGCCGCGTCCGAACCTTCGGGCACATGATCAGTGATATCAGTATCGGGCCCGCCTTCGATTACTTCGAAGCGCGGCTTCTGGGCGGCGGTCTCTGGCCCATCCTGCCGGGGCAGGGGTTTGCTCTCGTATCCGTCGCGTGATCCCAGCACGGCGCGCAAGCGCAGAATCAGAAAGACGGCAATTCCGGCAAGTATCAGCAACTGGATCACGGCTGGTTCCATTGTTTCCTCGGCCCGGGGTTGGTAAGGCGGCTCTGCTGCCTATGTAAGGTGGCAGGCCGGTCAAGTCTACCATATGCGACCATGATGCAGGAGCGAAAGGCGAATCTTATGTGGATTTTACTTGCGATCCTGGCGCTCCCGATCATCGAAATTGCGCTTTTCGTGCAGTTCGGTCCCATCCTTGGTGTCTTGGGAACATTAGCCGAGGTCGCTCTGAGCGGTGTGCTGGGTGTTCTGCTGCTGAAGGCCGAGCCGCATCGCAATGCACAGGATCTGCGCGCGGCGCTGGAAAAAGATCAGAGCCCGACCAGCAAACTGGCCCATTCCGCGCTGCGCGCCTTTGGTGCAGTCCTGCTTGTTTTACCGGGGTTTTTCACTGATTTCGTAGGGCTGCTGCTCTTGCTTGCACCCGTGCGCGCGCTGATCCTTGTGCGGCTAACGCTTGCCGTACGCAATGCCAAAGCGCGCTCTGACAGCGTGATTATCGAGGGCGAATATGACTACGCCGCGCCTCGGGAACCTGACCCGCGCCGCCAGATCGACGACCGGAAAAGCGGTCCGGAAAAGCGGGATTGAGCCAGCTTTGCGGCGCTGCTACAAGTCCGCCCAAGATCAAGATCACATATCCGACAGGAGCTTCCAATGAACGAGACCACGCCGCAGGATCCCGCCGCACAGGGCAACGGCGCCTCTCCCACCGCACCGAAAGTGAACATGCGCATTCTCGCGCAATACATGCGCGATCTGTCCTTCGAGAATGCCGCTGCGCAGAAGAAGTTGCAGGGTTCGAACGTGCAGCCTGATATTCAGGTGCAGGTCAGCCTTGATGCCAACAAGCGCGAGGCCGAAAACCAGTACGAAGTTGGCACCAAGTTCAAGGTCACCTCACGCAACAAGACCGATGGTGATACATTGTTCATAGTGGAGCTGGACTATGTCGGCCTGTTCCAGATCGAGGGCGTGCCGCAAGAGCAGATGCATCCGTTCCTGCTGATCGAATGCCCGCGGATGATCTTCCCATTTGCCCGGCGTATCATTGCCGATGTTACCCGCGATGGAGGTTTCCCGTCGCTCAATCTCGACAATGTGGACTTCCTTGCACTCTACAAGCAGGAATTGCAGCGCCAAGCTGCACAGAAGGCCGCACAAGGCGCGGCCCCTGCTCCGAACTGAGCACTCCCTGAAACTTGTGCAACACGCCCGGCCTCGCCGGGCGTTTTCATGCCCGCAAGTAGCGTTGCCAGACCGCGTTTTCTCCCAGCTTCGCGACGAAATCGCGATGCGCATTGGTTTCAGCCTCGGTCAGCCGCGCGGGCAGAGGGGTCGGGCGCCGCGGCAGAGGGGTCGGTGCACCAGCACCATCTGCGCCATTGCGGGCGGCCGGCTCGGCAGAAAGCGCGAAATCGGGTTGCAAGCCACCCAGAAGTTCGAGATAGACCTCTGCGAGGATCTCACTGTCCAAGAGCGCGCCATGTTTCGTGCGCGCCGAATTGTCGATACCGAAACGGCGACACAGCGCATCGAGCGACGCGGGCGCGCCGGGAAATTTGCGCCGCGCATAGGCCAACGTGTCAAAGGCCTGCTCGGGTGGCAGCACGGGTTTCGCCGCGCGGTCCAGTTCGGCGTTGAGAAATTTCATATCGAACGCGGCGTTATGGATCACCAACCGCGCATCACCAACAAAGCCCAGGAACGCATCGACAATCTCGGAAAAAACCGGCTTGTCAGAGAGGAATTCCTCACTCAGGCCGTGCACCTCGAATGCGCCCTGCGGCATGTCGCGCTCGGGGTTGATATACTGGTGGTATGTCCGCCCGGTCGGCATCAGGTTCACCAGTTCCACCGCACCGATCTCGACAATCCGATGCCCCTCGGAAGGTTCAAAACCAGTTGTCTCTGTATCAAGCACTAGTTCACGCATCACCTGCCTCCAGTCTTGCCACCAGATCTTGCACCGCGCGGCGCGTGCTGTCCATATCCAGTGTTTCGATCACGAAATCCGCGCGAGCGCGTTTTTCCGCATCGGGCATCTGGCGGGCCAGAATCTGCGCCAGATGTGCCTCGGTCATGCCGGGACGCGCCAGAACACGTGCGCGCTGGACATCTTCAGGGGCAGAGACAACAAGAACGCCGTCGACATCTGCGCCAGTCTCGAACAATAGCGGAATATCAAGTACCACCAGCGGAGCAGTGGCATTGGATATGAAATCTGCCCGGTCCTGCGCTACCAACGGATGCACCACATTCTCGAGCTGAGACAAGGCATCATCCTCGCGCGCAATCCAATCCTTGAGCGCGGTGCGGTCCACCCCCGCTGACCCGACAGCTTCGGGGCAGAGCGCTGCAATCGGTGCCACCGCTGCACCACCCGGCGCGTAGAGCCGGTGCACGGCGGCGTCAGCATCCCAGACCGGCACGCCCAGGTCCCGGAACATGGCCGCTGCGGTGCTCTTACCCATACCGATCGAGCCGGTAAGCCCCAGACGATAGGTCATCCAGCCAGCACCGCGTCGCGCAATCGCGCAGTCACCTCGGGCCTGCGCCCGAACCATCGTTCAAACCCTGGTACGGCCTGATGCAGTAACATCCCCAAACCGTCGACCACCTGACACCCCTGCACGCTGGCATCTTTCAAAAGGGGCGTCTGCAGCGGTGTATAGACAAGATCGGTAACAACCATGCCGGGGCGCAGGCTGGATTGCGGAAACTCCAGCTCCGGTTGGCCGGTCATGCCCAGCGCCGTAGTGTTGACGACAAGCGCCGCACCATCGGCAGCATCAGCGCGCTCTTCCCAGGGCAGGGTCACGATGGGCGCGGCGATTTCGGCGGCGAGCGCCTCAGCCCGCGCTTGGGTGCGGTTGCACAGCCGGATTTCGGGCACGCCCGCCTCAGCCAGCGCGACCAGCACCGCCCGAGCAGCACCGCCCGCGCCCAATACCAGCGCCGGGCCATCGGATCCTTGCCATTTGGGTGCGCCCGCACACAGATTGGCTAGAAAACCGTAGCCATCCGTATTGTCAGCCTCGAGGCCGTACTCGGTGAATGTCAGCGTATTCGCGGCCCCTATAACGCGCGCGGTATCTGTGACATGGTCAGCCAGCGCCAATGCGACCTCTTTGTGAGGAATCGTCACATTCGCACCGACAAAACCCATTGCGGGTATGGTTTCGAGCACAAGTGCCAGATTGTCTGGCTCGACATGCAGTGGAATATAATGTCCGGCAATTCCGTATTCCTGCAACCATGTGCCATGCAGGCGAGGTGAGCGGCTATGGCCGACCGGACATCCAATCACACCAGCAAGCGGAACCCTCATCCTTCGATCTCCCCTCGCAGAACCAGATAATTCAGCAATTCCAGAAGCGGCATTCCCAGAATGGTAAAGTAATCCCCCTGTATCTGCGAAAAGAGCCGCACGCCTTCCTCTTCGAGCTTGTAGCCGCCGACCGACTCTGCAATCGCTGGCCAGTTCCGGGCAAGATAGCCGCCGAGATAGTCAGTGGAAACCGGGCGCATGACCAACCGCGCAACCCCGACATGACGCCAGATCGGCCCACCCTCAGCGTAGATAACGGCAGCAGAATAAAGCTGATGTGTCTGCCCGGACAATGCCTCAATCTGGGCTCGCGCGTCGTCCTGACTGACCGGCTTTTCCAGCACTTTGCCTTTAAACCCCAACACCTGATCGCAACCCAGCACCAGCCGATCAGGCATCCGCAGACCAAGCTTCCGCGCCTTGGCTTCGGCCAGCGCATCGGCCATGTCGCGCGGATGAGCGCCTTCCGCTTCAAGGGATGCACGAATCGTTGGCTCGTCGACCCTTGCGGGCAGCGCTTCGAACGGCACATGGGCGTCGCGCAGCATTTTCTGACGAATAGAGGAAGTCGAAGCAAGAACCAGCATGTGGACAATCCTGTGAAGAAGCGCAGGAACAAGACACCTGAAAACCGCAGGATATCCGAGAGTTTGTGCAGTGCTGGCAGTTTCCCAAGCCTTGCGCAAGAGTACAGGCAAGACCTTCCCCAGGTGACAACAGGCTGGCTGTCATTTGTGGACTCTGGGGAAAACTGCAAGCCTCAATCGGGATATTCGCATTATGTTCTATTATATATCATTGAAAATAAATGAATTTATAGAACTTCCTCAGACTGTAGACTGGCGTCTTTCTGTGGACAAGTCTGTGCACTGAAAAACAATCCCCATATCCACAACCCCTACATACTCAATTACCTTTTCATTTCTTTCTATTTTATATGAAGAAATTCCGAGAATTGACTTGTGCTCCGAGTCTCGTGTATGGACCACCTAGCCCCACATCCGTGGACCGCATCTCATGATCATCTGCCTCTCGCGGCCCGCCATATGTGCGGGTATCAAGGATTCCTCATGTCTGACACTCTGACCCCCGACCGCATCGACAATCCAGTACAGGCAGAAGGTCGCGAGAGCCTCCATCTGGCTGATCTGAAAGCCAAGAGCCCTGCGGAGCTTCTGGCGCTGGCCGAGGATCTGGAAATCGAAAACGCGTCATCCATGCGCAAGGGCGAGATGATGTTCTCGATCCTGAAAGAACGCGCGGAAGATGGTTGGACAGTCTACGGGGAGGGCGTTCTGGAAGTGTTGCAGGACGGATTTGGCTTTCTGCGCGCACCGGAAGCAAATTACCTGCCCGGTCCGGATGATATCTATGTCTCGCCTGACATGATCCGACAATATGCGCTGCGCACAGGGGATACGGTTGAGGGAGAGATTCAGGCCCCGGCCGAGAACGAACGCTATTTCGGGATTACCAAAGTCACGCAGATCAATTTTGATAACCCCGAACGCGCGCGCCACAAGGTGCATTTTGACAACCTCACCCCGCTCTACCCGGATGAACGGCTGTGGATGGAAACCGGCGACCCGGCTACCAAGGACAGGTCAGCACGGATCATTGATATCGTGACACCGCTGGGCAAGGGTCAACGCGCGCTGATCGTGGCACCGCCCAGGACCGGCAAAACCGTGCTGTTGCAGAACATTGCGCACAGTATCGAGAAGAACCACCCTGAATGCTATCTGATCGTGCTGCTGATTGACGAGCGGCCGGAAGAGGTGACCGACATGCAAAGGTCGGTCAAGGGAGAGGTGATCGCCTCAACCTTTGATGAACCGGCCACACGCCACGTAGCGGTTTCGGAAATGGTGATCGAGAAGGCCAAGCGTCTGGTCGAGCACAAGCGCGATGTTGTGATCCTGCTCGATTCCATCACGCGACTTGGGCGAGCCTTCAACACTGTTGTGCCAAGCTCGGGCAAGGTGCTGACAGGGGGTGTCGATGCCAATGCCCTGCAGCGGCCCAAGCGGTTCTTTGGTGCCGCGCGGAATATCGAGGAGGGCGGCTCACTGACGATCATCGCAACCGCGCTGATCGATACCGGCAGCCGGATGGACGAGGTGATCTTTGAGGAATTCAAAGGGACTGGTAACAGTGAAATTGTGCTGGACCGCAAGATTGCCGACAAGCGCGTTTTCCCGGCGATGGATATTCTGAAATCGGGCACGCGGAAGGAAGACCTGCTGATCGACAAGGCGGATCTGCAAAAGACCTTTGTGCTGAGGCGTATTCTGAACCCGATGGGCACGACCGATGCCATCGAGTTCCTGATCTCGAAACTGAAACAGACCAAAACAAACAGCGACTTCTTCGATTCGATGAACGCCTGAATCCATGGATACGATCTTCGCGCTGGCATCCGCGAGGGGGAAGTCAGGTGTTGCGGTGCTTCGCCTTTCGGGTCCGCGCGCCCATGCGGTCGGGCAGGCAATGGCGGGCAGTCTGCCGCCGTTGCGACAGGCGGGGCTACGCGCGATCTGCCGCGCCTCGGGTGAGCAGCTGGATACCGGGTTGGTGATTGCTTTCGCATCTGGGGTCAGCTTCACCGGTGAGGATGTGGTTGAGTTGATGGTGCATGGTAGCCTCGCGACCATAGCGGCTGTCGAGACCTGTCTGGCCGAGGATTACGGCCTGCGGCTGGCGGAACCGGGCGAGTTCACGCGGCGTGCACTGGAAAATGGCGTGCTTGATCTGACACAGGTCGAGGGGCTGAGCGATCTGCTGGAGGCCGAGACCGAGAGTCAGCGGCGTCAGGCGTTGAGGGTGCTGGACGGGGCCATTGGCAAGCTGGTCGCGGGTTGGCGTGGGCATCTGGTCAAGGCAGCAGCTCTTGTCGAGGTCTCGATTGATTTCGTCGAGGAAGATGTCGGGGATTTCGACGCGCAGATTCTGGTGGAACTTGAGGCTGTCTCGGATGAGATGCAGCGTGAGATTGCCGGGCAGGGCGGGCGTGAACGGGCGCAGAGCGGGTTTGAGGTCGCGCTGGTCGGCTCGGTCAATTCCGGGAAATCGACCTTGCTGAACATGCTGGCAGGACGCGAGGCTGCGATCACATCAGAGCTAGCGGGCACGACGCGCGATGTGCTCGAGGTGCGAATGGAGATTGGCGGTTTTGCTGTGACGATTCTCGACACTGCGGGGTTGCGCGAGACTGATGAGCAAATTGAGGCCATTGGCATCGCCCGCGGACAGGAACGCGCAGAAGCGGCTGATATCCGCGTTATCTTGTGTGATGGACCAGGTGCATCCCCACCTGTAGTTGTTCGGCCAGGGGATATCTTGCGATTCAGTAAGGCCGATCTCCACCCTGGTAGAAGCGGAGGGATTTCCGGGTTGACAGGCGAAGGGGTCGAGGAACTCTTGGCCGAAGTTGCGGGAGAGCTGGGGCAGCGCGTTGCGCGGGATGGGGTGACAGTCCGGCGGCGTCACTTGCAGGCGATGCAGCGTGCTGCGGTGGCGCTGAACGCAGCGATTGATAAATTGCGGGCCAGAGATTATATCGCGGAACTGGTGGCGGCGGATATTCGTGAGGCGCTGACAGCGCTCGATGCGTTGATCGGGAGAGTGGATGTAGAGGATCTGCTGGGCGATATCTTTGCGTCCTTCTGCATCGGAAAGTAGCAATGTTTCACGTGAAACATTGGAGAGAGTGGCGGGAGTGTTTCACGTGAAACATTACGACGTAATCGTGGTTGGCGGAGGCCATTCCGGGGTCGAGGCGGCGCTTGCTGCAGTCCGGCTGGGTGCGACCACAGCGCTTGTCACCTTCCGCAAGGATGATCTGGGCGTGATGTCGTGCAACCCGGCGATTGGTGGCCTTGGCAAGGGCCATCTGGTGCGCGAGGTCGATGCGCTCGATGGTCTGATGGGCCGCGCCGGAGATTACGCGGCCATCCAGTATCGTTTGCTCAATCGCTCCAAGGGTCCGGCAGTACAGGGGCCGCGTGTGCAGGCGGACCGCAAGCGCTATCGGCATTTCGTTGCTACAGAGGTCTGCGCTACCGAAGGGTTGGACCTGATCGAGGCTGAAGTCACCGGGTTGGTGATGGACAGCGACGCGATCCGTGGGGTCACGCTCGCCGGTGATCAGACATTGCACGGCAAGGCCGTGGTTCTGACTACGGGTACCTTCCTGGGCGGTATGGTCCATATCGGCGACAAGAGTTTCCCTGCTGGTCGCATGGGCAATGCGGCGTCGACGGTGCTCGCGCAGCAGATGCGGGATCTTGGTCTGCCGATGGGGCGGCTCAAGACCGGTACGCCGCCACGGCTCGATGGCCGCACGATTGACTGGGAAGCTCTTGAGGCGCAACCGGGCGATGACGCACCGGAGTTCCTCTCGTTCCTGACCGACCATGTCATCGCCCGGCAACTGGCCTGCGCCATCACCCATACCAACCCGCAGACGCATCAGATCGTTCGCGACAATCTTTCGCGCTCAGCCATGTATGGCGGCCAGATCGAAGGGGTCGGCCCGCGCTACTGCCCCTCGATAGAGGACAAGATTACTCGTTTCGCAGAGAAAGACTCGCATCAGGTCTTTCTGGAACCCGAAGGTCTGGATGATCACACGGTTTACCCCAATGGCATCTCGACCTCACTGCCTGCGGACGTGCAGGAGGTCTATGTGCGCACGATTCGCGGGTTGGAAAATGTCTCCATCCTGCAGCCTGGCTATGCCATTGAGTATGACTATATCGACCCGCGCGCGCTGAATGCGGGCCTGCAACTCAAGCAGGTGGAGGGGTTCTTCCTTGCCGGGCAGATCAATGGCACCACCGGATATGAAGAGGCCGCCGCACAGGGTCTGGTTGCGGGGCTGAACGCGGCCCTCCATGCGCAGGGCCGCGCGCCTGCCCGCTTCGCCCGCTCAGACTCCTATATCGGGGTGATGATCGATGATCTGATCCTGCGCGGCGTGTCCGAGCCTTATCGCATGTTCACTTCGCGCGCCGAGTATCGCCTGTCGCTGCGCGCCGATAATGCCGACCAGCGTTTGACGTCAATGGGCCTGTCGCTGGGCTGTATTGGAGCCACGCGGGCAAATCGGTTTGCCGAGAAGCTGGAGAGACTGGAGTCGGCAAAAGCGAAATTGCGCAGTTTCAGCTATACGCCGCGTGTGCTCAATTCGGCTGGGTTCAAGATCAGCGAAGATGGCAGCCGCCGCGATGCGTTGACCCTTCTGGGTCTGCCGGGTTTTGGTTTTCCTGCGTTGGAGGCTTTGCAGCCCGAGCTTGCAGAGATCGATTCGGCCAGCAAGCGCCAGATCGAGAAAGAGATGGTGTATCACGCCTATCTGGAGCGGCAGGAGGCGCAGATCCGTGCGCTTCAGGCGGATGAGGAGCGCCGTTTCCCGCCCGGTTTCGACTTTGACTCTGTTACCGGGTTGTCGAAGGAATTATCTAGTAAACTCAAGAACTTGCAGCCTGAGACACTGGGCCAGGCCGCGCGCATTGACGGCATGACCCCGGCGGCACTGGTGCTGCTTTTGTCGCGGCTTCAACAGCAGACAAGACGCGCCTCGGCATGAGCAGGTCTCAGTTTGCCGGGGTCGATGTTTCACGTGAAACATTGGCCCGATTGCAGGAGTTTGCGTCTTTGCTGACCAAATGGACCGAGCGCATCAATCTTGTCGCGCCTGCCACGATTCCGCATCTTTGGGATCGTCACATTGTCGATTCAGCGCAGCTTTTCCAACATGCGCCCCCAGATGCCCGGACATGGCTCGATCTCGGGTCGGGCGGGGGGTTGCCGGGGCTGGTCTGCGCCATTCTGGCGCGCGACTCAATGCCAGGTTGCCACTTCACCCTGATCGAGAGTGACACGCGCAAATCTGCCTTCCTGATGACAGCGTCCCGCACGCTTAACCTCGCTGTCACAGTGCTGCCCCAGCGCGTTGAAATGGTCCCGCCACAAGGCGCCGATATCATCTCTGCCCGTGCGCTCGCGCCGCTTGTCCAGCTTCTGCCGCTTGTGGAGCGTCACCTGTCACAAGACGGTGTCGCCTTGCTACCCAAGGGGAAAAACCATGCGCAAGAGCTTGCAGTGGCGCAACAGGAATGGCAATTTGAACTGTGCTCGTATCCCAGCCTTACCGATCCGCTCGCCCGGCTGCTATTGCTAAAGGAAATCCACCGTGTCTGACCGTTTCGCGACCCGAATCATTGCGATTGCAAACCAGAAGGGCGGTGTCGGCAAGACAACTACGGCCATCAATCTGGCGGCGGCTCTGGCCGAACGCAAGATGAAGACCCTCCTGATCGATCTGGATCCGCAGGGCAACGCTTCGACCGGGCTGGGGCTGGAAATGGGTGTGCGGAAATACACCACCTATGATCTGATTCTGGGTGATGCGCCTGCCCGCAACATCATTGGCAAGACTGATCACCCCGGTCTCTGGATCATCCCGGCCACAACCGACCTTTCCTCGGCGGATATCGAGCTGATGTCGCGCACGCGGCGCAGCTATATGCTGCAGGATGCCCTACGCCAGCGTGATATCGTTGATGCCGGGTTCGACTATATCCTCATCGACTGCCCACCTTCTCTGAACCTCTTGACCGTGAACGCCATGGTCGCCGCCCATTCGGTCCTTGTGCCCTTGCAGGCCGAGTTTTTCGCGCTGGAGGGGTTGTCGCAACTCATGCTGACAATCCGCGACCTGCGTGAGTCGGCCAATCCCAGTTTGCGGATCGAAGGGGTTTTGTTAACGATGTATGATCGGCGCAACAATCTCGCTCAGCAGGTCGAGGCGGACGCACGCAGCAATCTGGGCGATATGGTCTTTTCGACGGTCATCCCACGCAATGTGCGCCTGTCCGAAGCACCCTCCTTTGCTGTACCGGTGCTGCGCTATGATTCAGAATCCAAAGGCGCTGCGGCCTATCGCGACCTTGCTCAGGAACTTCTTGAAAAACATAATAAAACGATCACCGAGAGGGCCGCATCATGAGCGAGAAACGGGTCGAGCGCCGTGGGTTGGGCCGCGGTCTATCTGCACTGATGGCAGAGGTGGCCACGCCACCTGCCGATTCGGCCCCAAACGAGCGCGGCACAGTGCAACGTGTTGCCATCGACCTTCTTGTGCCCAATCCCGACCAGCCACGCCGCCATTTTGATGAAACCGCGCTGGCCGAACTGGCTGCGTCGATCCGCGAAAAAGGTGTCATTCAGCCGCTGATCGTGCGGCCCAGGGAAGCGGGTTATGAGATTGTAGCGGGTGAACGGCGCTGGCGCGCCGCGCAGCGGGCGCAGGTGCATGAAGTACCTGTCGTCGTGCGCGACTTTACTGATACCGAAGTCCTTGAAATCGCGATTATCGAGAATATCCAGCGTACCGATCTGAACCCGATTGAAGAGGCGATGGGCTATCGCGCCCTGATTGACCGGTTCGGGCATACCCAAGAGAAGCTTTCCGAGGCGATGGGCAAGAGCCGGTCGCATATCGCCAATCTGATGCGGCTGCTGTCACTACCCGATGAGGTGCAGGGCATGTTGCGCGACGGTCGGCTAAGTGCAGGCCATGCCCGAGCCCTGATCACCGCCGATGATCCGGCAATGCTGGCGCGCAAAGTCGTTCTGGAAGGCTTGTCCGTGCGCCAGACCGAAGCACTTCTGAAAGCTCCGCCCTCTGCACCACCGGGCAAGAATAAAGCCAAGGCCAAGGATGCCGATACGCGCGGGCTGGAAAACGACCTGTCCGCTATGCTGGGGATGAAGGTCGAAATCGATCATGCTGGCGGCAAGGGCGTGATGACAATCCGGTATAGCTCGATGGAGCAGTTGGACCGGCTTTGTGCCATTATAGGTACGCCATTCAGTCAACGAGAGATCGGAGAAGAGCGTTAAGCACAGGTCGCCCCTTTGTGGTGGCCTTCAAGCGGGATCCCTCGAGTTCTACAAACCCATCATCCTGCAGGTCCCGCAGTCGGGCGTCATTCAAAAGTTGCCCCGCAAGCTCTTGATATCGTTGTAAATCAATTCCCTCGCTTAGGCGCAGACCCATCATTAGGTACTCCAACGCCTGTTCCTCCTGCGGCAGTTCGCAGCGCGGTGTCTCGCCATTTTCCTCTTCGAAGACCTGGCGCAGCCAGGCATCGGGTGCGCGCGGCGTTTCGGTCGCGTATCGTTTGTTCCCCAGTGTCAAGCGCCCATGCGCCCCCGGCCCGATACCGGCATAATCACCGCCACGCCAGTAGATCAGATTATGCCGTGACGCGGCGCCCTCGCGAGCATGGTTTGATATCTCATAGCCCGGCATTCCGTGTGCAGCACAAATTTCTTGTGTTATCAGATACATATCTGCCGCGATCTCGTCATTTGGCAACCCCTTGAGGCCATGCTTCGCCGCACGGGCACCAAAAGCGGTGCCCGGTTCAATGGTCAGTTGGTAGAGCGAGAGATGATCGACGGCCATGCCGAGCGCTGTTTGCAACTCTGCTTCCCATTGCTGTGGTGTCTGGAACTGGCGGGCATAGATCAGGTCAAAACTCACCCGGGCAAATGCGTCGCGGGCGATGTCGAAGGCAGCCCGCGCCTCTGCCACGCTATGGAGCCGCCCGAGGCGGTGCAGGTCGGTGTCATTAAGCGCCTGAATCCCCATCGAGACCCGGTTCACCCCGGTCTCGGCATAGGCGCGGAAGCGTCCGGCCTCGACCGAGCCGGGATTGGCCTCGAGTGTGATTTCCAGGTCATTCGCCAGCCGCCAGCTTTTGCCCACGCGCTCAAGCACCTGCGCGACAAGCGCAGGGTCCATCAGCGAGGGCGTTCCCCCGCCAAAAAAGACCGTGTTCAGCACCCGGCCCTCGGTCTCTTCAGCTATACGGTCGATCTCGGACAGATAGGCGCGCGCCCAGTCTTCTTGGTCGATATGGGCGGCGACATGGCTGTTGAAGTCGCAATAGGGGCATTTCGACGCGCAGAACGGCCAGTGGATGTAAAGCCCGAAGCCGCCATGTTGCCAGTCTTCCACTGCGTGCGCCCTTTCAGCCGTTCAGTTTGAGTATCTTTGGCAAGATGAAGCAAAGGGTCAGGAAAAACACCCCTCAATCAGGGCCTTGATCGCGGCACCACGATGCGAGCGGGCATTCTTTTCGGCGTGGCTCATCTCGGCAAAGGTGCGGTTCTCGCCTTCGGGCTGGAACATAGGGTCATAGCCATGCCCGTCCTGCCCGCGGCGTGGCCAGACCAGATGGCCATTGGCGAAGCCCTCGAAAACAACGTCCTGCCCATCTGGCCAGGCCAGCACCAATGTGCAACAAAACCGCGCCTGCCAGGGTTCCGGCGCGGCTTTGGCAAGCAGCGCGGCATGGGTCTTTTCCATCGCCATCACGAAATCGCGCCCCTGTGGGGTTTCCGCCCAGTCCGCCGTATAGACACCCGGCGCGCCGTCCAGCGCCAGGACTTCCAGCCCGGAATCATCGGCCAGCGCTGGCAGTCCCGTGGCTTCAGCCGCTGCATAAGCCTTGATGCGGGCATTTTCGACGAATGTCGTACCGGTTTCCTCGGGTTCGGGTAGGGCGTGTTCGGCAGCAGAGGTGACTGTGATGCCGAAAGGCGCGAGAATCTGGTGGAATTCCTCGAGCTTGCCCGCATTGTGGGTTGCAACCAGAAGCTCGGAGCCGGTGAATTTTCTCATGCGATGGCAGCTTTCTGGGCGGCGACAAGTTCGGCCACGCCTTTTTCGGCCAGATCGAGCAGCCGGGTCAGTTCGTCGCGCGAGAAGGTCGCGCCCTCGGCGCTCATCTGGACTTCGACCAGCCGCCCCGATCCCAGCAGGATGAAATTCCCGTCCACCCCGGCGGTGCTGTCCTCGGCATAGTCCAGATCGAGCACCGGCTGGCCGGCATAAATCCCGCAAGAGACTGCGGCCAGATGGTCGGTAATCGGGTCCGAGACCACATCGCCCGCCTTGAGCAGCTTGTTCACCGCCAGTCGCAGTGCCACCCAGCCGCCGGTGATTGCCGCGCAGCGGGTGCCGCCATCGGCCTGGATCACGTCGCAATCGATGGTGATCTGGCGCTCGCCAAGGGCTGAGCGGTCGACGCAGGCGCGCAGGCTGCGTCCGATAAGGCGCTGGATTTCAACGGTTCGTCCCTGTTGCTTGCCCGCGCTTGCCTCGCGTCGCACGCGGGTATTGGTGGCGCGCGGCAGCATCCCGTATTCAGCTGTCACCCAGCCAAGGCCCGTGTTGCGCAGGAAAGGGGGGGTGCGGGCCTCGAGCGAGGCGGTGCAGAGCACTTTGGTGTCGCCCATCGTGATCATGCAGGAGCCTTCGGCATGTTTGGTGACATGCGGTTCGATTGAAATCGTGCGGATCGTGTCTAAATTCCGGCCTGAGGGGCGCATGAGCAGTCCTTTTCATGGAGTTTGCGTCTCGATACAGGGGCAGGCGCTTGGGTTGCAAGCCTGTTTGCCCTTGAAACCGGGGCGAATTTCCGGTGCTCTCTGGGACGTTCCGGATGGGGAAGCAGATGGGCGAGGGTCCTGACAGTCGAAAACTTCTCGATGAGATGAATGATCGCTCGCGCGAGGTGTTCCGCCGCGTGGTCGAGGGCTATCTGGCCTCGGGCAGCCCGGTCGGCTCGCGCACACTGACGCGCGACATGAGCGAGAAAGTCTCCGCAGCCACGGTTCGCAACGTGATGCAGGATCTGGAGTTTCTCGGCCTGCTGGACAGCCCGCATATCTCGGCGGGCCGGGTGCCGACCAATCTCGGGCTGCGGCTTTTCGTCGATTCGCTTCTGGAAGTCGCGCCGCTCGATGACAGTGACCGCGCGAAACTTGACCAGACCATGGGCAGCAACGAACGCGATGTCTCGACCCTGCTCGAGCAGATCGGCGGCGCGCTCAGTGGAGTGACGAAAGGGGCGTCGCTGGTGCTCTCACCCAAGCACGAGGCCGCGATCCGGCATATCGAATTTGTCAGCCTCGGCCCCGACCGCGCGCTTGTGGTGCTGGTTTTTGCCGATGGCCATGTCGAGAATCGGCTGTTCGTGCCACCGCGCGGCATGACCCCTTCGGCAATGCGCGAGGCGGCGAATTACCTCAATTCGATGATCGAAGGGATGACCGTCTCCTCGTTGTTGGCACGGTTTCGTGCCGAAATCGCGCGTAACCGCCGCGAGATCGACGCCCTGGCCACAGAGTTGGTCGAGCAAGGACTGGCGATTTGGGAGAACGAGGGCGAGCCGCAGGAGCGGCTGATCGTACGCGGCCGGGCGAACCTGCTGGACGATGAGGCGGCAGAAGAAGATATAGAGCGTATCCGTAACCTGTTTGACGATCTGGAACGCAAGCGCGACATCACCGAGTTTCTGGAACTGACCGAGGCTGGTGAGGGTGTGCGGATCTTTATCGGTGCGGAAAACCGGCTTTTTTCGCTGACGGGTTCAACTCTGGTGGTTTCTCCTTATATGAACGCGGACCGCAAGGTGATAGGCGCTGTCGGCGTGATCGGGCCGACTCGGCTGAATTACGGGCGGATCGTGCCGATCGTGGATTACACGGCGCAACTGGTCGGGCGGATGTTGTCTGACCGCCGCGCGGATTGAGGAGTGAAGAGGGTAAAATGGCCGAGGCAAATCCGAAGGCAGACGAGCAACTTGAGCCACAGGTGAGCGACACGGACGAGGTCGTCGAAGATCCGCTGGAGTTGATGGAGCGTGAACTGGCCGCCGCTCTGGCCGAACGCGACGAAATGCGTGACCGCATGATGCGCGCGCTGGCCGAAGCCGAAAACAGCCGCAAGCGTGCAGAAAAGGACCGGCGCGACGCGCAGATGTATGGCGGCTCACGCATCGCGCGCGACATGTTGCCGGTCTATGACAATCTCGCCCGCGCGCTTGATGCTGCCAATGATGAGACACGCGCCGCCGCTGCGGGGCTGGTCGAAGGGGTGGACCTGACCCTGCGAGAATTGACCAATATTCTGAGCAAGCATGGCGTCGAGCGGATCTGCCCCGAGATCGGCGACATGTTCGACCCGCATCTGCATCAGGCCATGTTCGAGGCCCCGGTGCCCGAAACACGGGCGGGCCAGATCATTCAGGTCATGGCCGAAGGGTTCAAGTTGCATGACCAGTTGTTGCGCCCTGCCCAGGTGGGGGTCTCATCGACGCCTGCGTCGAATTGAGTATTTTCGGCAAGAAAATGATCACTTCGTGTTGAGTGCCTTCAACTCATAAAGCAATTCCAGCGCCTGTTTCGGGGTCAGCTCGTCCGGGAAGACCTGGGCGAGCTTTTCCATGGCCGGGCTCGGTTGCGGTTTTGGCGCTGGTGGGGGACTGGCGGCAAAGAGCGGCAACTCGTCGATGATCGCCTTTGGGCTCATGTTGCTGCCCTGTTCAAGGGCTGCGAGGATCTCGCGCGCACGGGCGATGACCGGCTCGGGCAGCCCGGCGAGGCGGGCGACCTGCACGCCATAGCTGCGGTCTGCCGCACCGCGCCGCACCTCGTGCAGGAAGATCACCTCTCCTTCCCATTCCTTGACCGCGACGGTCGCGTTCCGTAGCCCCTGCAGGCGGCCTGCCAGCGCGGTCATCTCATGGTAATGGGTGGCAAACAGGGCTCGGGCGCGGTTCACGTCATGCAGATGCTCGAGCGTGGCCCAGGCGATCGAGAGCCCGTCATAGGTGGCGGTGCCGCGCCCGATCTCGTCGAGGATGACGAGCGCGCGGTCATCGGCCTGATTGAGGATCGCAGCGGTTTCGACCATTTCCACCATGAAGGTCGAGCGCCCGCGCGCCAGGTCGTCCGAGGCCCCCACGCGACTGAAGATCTGGCTGACCAATCCGATATGCGCTGCGCGTGCGGGCACGAAACTGCCCATCTGCGCAAGGATGGCGATCAGCGCGTTTTGGCGCAGGAAGGTCGATTTCCCGGCCATGTTGGGACCGGTCAGCAACCAGATGGCGGCATCTGTTTCGGCAGAGAGGTCGCAGTCATTGGCGATGAAACTCTCGCCCGCGCGCTGCAGCGCTTGTTCCACGACCGGGTGGCGGCCCGCCGTGATGCTGAAGGCGCGGCTGGTATCGAGCTTCGGCGCGCTCCAGTCCCGCGCCTGTGCAAGGTCGGCCAACGCAGCGGCGAGGTCGATTTCGGCGAGTGCGCGGGCCGTGCCGCTGAGCGCTGCGGCGTGGTCGAGAATGGCGGCGCGCAGACTCTCGAACAGCCGTTTCTCGATCTCCAGCGCGCGCGCCCCGGCATTGAGAATTTTCGTCTCGATCTCGGACAGGGGTAATGTGGTGTAGCGAAGCTGGTTGGCCGTGGTCTGGCGGTGGATATAGCGGTCCGATTGTGCGCGCATCCGCTCGGCATGAGTCGCGGTTACTTCAATGAAGTAGCCCAAGACATTGTTGTGTTTGATCTTCAGCGACGGGATGCCGGTATCCGCCTGATATTCGGCCTGCATCTGCGCGATCACACCGCGCCCTTCGTCGCGCAGATGCCGGGCCTCGTCGAGATCGGCATCATGGCCCGGTGCGATGAAGCCACCATCGCGGGCCAGAAGTGGTGGCTCGGCAACAAGGGCGGCGTCGAGCAGGTCTAGCAAGGGCTCGAAGCCAGTCAGCGCGGCGCGCGCTTCGGCCAGTAGGGGTGGCGGGTCCTGCTTTGCGAGCAGGTTTGAGATATCGAGCGCCTGGGTCAGCGCGCTGCGGATGGCCGCCATGTCGCGCGGGCCAGCGCGGTCGAGCGCGAGCCGCGAGAGCGCGCGGTCGAGATCGGGCACGGATTTGAGTGCCGCGCGAAGATCGCCCCGCAAGCGGTTGTGTTCGTGCAGGAAAGCCACGTTCTCCTGGCGCGCAAGGATGGTGTCGATTTGGCGTGACGGCGCCGAGAGCCGGCGCTCGAGCAGGCGCGCGCCGGCGGCTGTGACCGTGCGATCGATGCTGGCCAGAAGCGCGCCCTCGCGCGTCCCGGCAAGCGATTGCGTCAGTTCCAGATTGCGCCGCGTGGCGGCGTCGATTTGCACCAGCGCCTCGGCGCTGTCGCGTTGCGGGGGCTGCAGTAGGGGCAGCTTGCCGCGCTGGGTAAGGTCCAGATAATCCACCAGCGCGCCCAGGGCCGCGCGTTCAGGACGGGTGAATTGCGCAAAGCCGTCCAGCGTTTGCACCTTGTAGAGCGCGCAGAGCCGTGTTTCGGCGGATTGGCTGTCGAAACTCGCAGGCGCAAGCGGGGTGAGTGCTGTGCCCATATCCTCGGCGACGGGGCGGATCTCTTCGGCGTGCCCGTCATGGACCAGCAACTCGCGCGGGGCGAGGCGGGCAAGTTCGGGCGAGAGCCGCGCGCGGGGCAGGGTGGTGACGCGGATCTGGCCGGTCGAGATATCCGCCCAGGCCAGCGCGCCCTCTTCGCGCAGCTCGGCATAGCTGGCGAGGAAATTGTGACGGCGCGCATCGAGTAGCGACTCCTCGGTCAGCGTGCCGGGCGTCACAAGGCGGGTGATCTCGCGCCGGACAACCGCCTTGTGACCGCGCTTCTTCGCCTCTTCGGGAGTTTCCATCTGCTCGGCGATGGCGACGCGATACCCCTTGCGAATGAGCGTCAGCAAATAGCCCTCGGCCGAGTGGTGGGGGACACCGCACATCGGGATATCCTCGCCCAGATGCTGGCCGCGCTTGGTCAGCGCGATATCGAGCGCGCTGGCGGCGGCCACGGCATCGTCGAAGAACATCTCGTAGAAATCGCCCATGCGGTAGAACAGCAGCGCATCCGGGGCCTGGGCCTTGACCTCCAGATACTGGGCCATCATCGGGGTTGGGGTGCTCACGCCGCTGTCGTCCCTTGTTGCGCGCCTCGCGCGGACCGTAGCGAATGGGGCAGGCGGGGGGAAGGGGGCGCGCGCGCCCCCTCTTTCGGCTTTGCCTCATTTCACCCGCTGAGGGCAAACTCCCCAGCCACAAGAGCTATTGTTGTTATTAATTTCAATGGCTTATCCTTCCTCCCCTGAGGTGCATCTGAACAGTTCACCACGAAGTCACCAAGACTGTTGTGGGCAATCCGCAACACCAAGCCCGTCCGGAAAGCCGTCTGCGGCGCTCCGGCAGCCCGCACCTTCCCTCGCTGCGCTCGGCGCGTCTTTCGCGCGGGATGTCGGGCCGCTTGATAGGTCAGCGCCCAGAACAACCCCCGTGGGGGGAAGCTCGCCGCATCCCCCCTTCTCGATCCCCCTTAGCACTGCCCGATAGGAGCGAAGAAAAACACGGGCGCGAACGTCGCAACGAGCCCATCAGCGACGTTGGAGTATGCCGCAGCATGAAAGACAACTTCGCTGGTGCGGCATCGAGCGCGGCCCTTTGCTGACGGTCAGCCTGCCGCGCGAGCTTCGTCAAGGCAGTCGCTGAGGAAAGGTGCAGCATGCAACATGAACAGCCCCATTTCGAAGCGTCAGGCAGCTTGCAGCATGAGTTATGTGATCGGATGCAAGGCGGTGAGCCAACGGTAACGATGCTATATTGTATCTGCAGCATTTTGTAGACGCGGTCGGTGAACATGCCAAAAAAACCGGCGGTATTGTGCTACTTTGTTGTTTTTGTTGACAACTGTAAAACTGCCGTTTGCTGCTACGAAATACACCACAGTCTATCCGGTTACTTGTCAATCTGCATTCAAAACTGACCCATCGTGATCATTTAAAATGACCCACCCGGGGGGTAGCAAAGCCCACAGGCGAGCGGCCCCCATATAGCAGGCTCGTCTGTGGGCTTTGCTTTTT
>SKIF01000033.1 GCA_007116575.1 Paracoccaceae bacterium | reverse complement strand
TCACGGTCCGAAGGCGCTTTGCGGAGGCGTTGCGAGGCATTCTGCCGGATAGCGCATCAGACCACTTCGCCGCATGATAGACGGTCCAGCAGCGCCTCGGCCTCGTCGAGCACGCGCGCGCGCCGCCCTTCCTCCATCCGGTCAAAGGTGCGGTACATCTGCGCCATGCGCGGATTGCCCTCGAAGCGCGCGCGGTGGCGGATCAGGAAATGCCAGTAGAGCAGGTTGAACGGGCAGGCCCGTTCGCCGGTCTTGTCCTTGACGCGGTAATGGCAGCCGCCGCAATAATCCGACATCCGGTCGATATAGGCCCCGGAACTGACATAAGGCTTGGAGGCGACGATCCCGCCATCAGCGAATTGCGACATGCCGACCGTGTTCGGGGCCTCGACCCATTCATAGGCATCGGCATAGACTGCCAGGTACCATTCATGCACTTCCGCGGGGTTGACCCCGGCCAGAAGCGCGAAATTGCCCGTCACCATCAGCCGCTGGATATGATGTGCATAGGCCAGATCGCGTGTCTGACCAATGGCTTGCGCGACACAGTTCATGCGCGTTTCAGTGCCCCAATAGAAGGCGGGCAGTTTGCGCTGATGGTTGAGCGCGTTGCGGCGCGGATAGTCCGGCCCCTCGCGGAAATAAATCCCGCGGATATATTCGCGCCAGCCGATAATCTGGCGGATGAACCCCTCGACCGAGTTGAGCGGCGCGTGCCCGTCGCGATAGGCTTTCTCTGCCCTCTCGCAGACCTCCATCGGCCCCAGCAGCCCGGCATTGAGGTAAAGCCCGATCACGGCATGATAGAGATAGGGGTCACCCTCCAGCATGGCGTCCTGATAGGGGCCGAATTCGGGCAGCGCGTGGGTGATGAAATGGTCGAGCGCGCGCAGAGCGCCCGCGCGGTCGGTCTGGAAGTGAAACGGGCGCAGCATGCCGAAATTGTCGGAAAAGCGCGCCTCGACCAGGTCGAGCACCGCCTCCAGCGTGGCATCGCCGTGCGCCTTGGGCGGCGGCTTGCGAAACAGATCGCTTGAGGCCGGTTTGCGATTGTCATGGTCGTAATTCCACTTGCCGCCCTCGGGCGTGTCGCCATCCATCAACAACCCCGTCTTGCGCCGCATCTCGCGATAGAAATACTCCATCCGCAGCACCTTGCGCCCCTCGGCCCAGGTGTCGAACTCGGCATGCGAGCACAGGAATCGGTTATCGGGCAGCAGCGTCAGGTCGAGCGGCATGTCCTGCAGTGCCTCGATCAGCCGCCATTCGCCCGGCTCGGTCGCGAGCACGCTGCTTGTGCCCTGCTCTTGCGCGCGGCGCAGCAATTCAGCCGGGATCGAGCCTGCGTTTTCCGGGTCATCGAGCGTGGTATAGACGACCTGCCAGCCCGCCGCGCGCAGATGAGCCGCGAATTTGCGCATGGCAGTGAAGGTGAAGGCGATTTTCTTGGGGTGGTGGCGGACATAGCCCGCCTCACTCGCAACCTCGGCCATCACCACCAGATCACGGGTCTTGTCAGCGCGGGCCAGCGCGCTCAGCCCGTCGGAAAGCTGATCACCCAGCACCAGAACAAGCTTTACCATGGCACGGGCTTTCCGGCCCAGTCAAAGAACTGGCCCGAGGCTTCGGGGCCCAGCCCGTCGATCACGCGCAAGAGGTTGGCGGCGGCCTCGCTGGGCGGCACAGCGGGGTGGCGGCCGAGGTATTTCTCGGTGAAGCGCGTGGCCACGGTGCCGGGGTGGAGCGCGACGCAGACCGCTTGCCGATGCGTGCGCCCCAGCTCGATCGCCGCCCCGCGCACAATCTGGTTCAGCGCCGCCTTGGCCGCGCGGTAGCTGTGCCAGCCGCCCGCGCGGTTGTCGCCGATCGAGCCCACCCGCGCCGACATCGCGGCCAGAACCGAGGGTTCATCGCGCGGCAACAGGCGCAGCGCATGTTTCATCACCAGCGCGGGGCCGATGGTGTTGACCGCGAAGTGCTGCACGAGCCCGTCAAAGCTGAGGTGCCTGAGCGCCTTTTCGGGCGCGTGCCCGTCGATTTCCAGCGCGCCTGTCACGATCAGGATACGCTGGAACGGGCCTTCAAGCGCGCCCAGATTTGCCCTGATCGACGTCTCATCGGTGATCTCGAGCCCGTGCTCGCGCCGCGAAAGCGGCGTGACCTGCCAGCCCTGCGCTGCGAGCCGGTCGCAAAGCGCCTGCCCGATCCCGCCCGATGATCCGATAACCAATGCCTGCGCCATGTGGACTCCTCTCACTCGCAGGGCAAGCTAGCGGGTAGCGGCAACCTGTCCAGAGCCAGGCCGCAGCCAGAGCGGTCTGAGCGCGCGCCAATCACATGAAAGACGCCTCGCAACCTTCTACTGATAAGCGCTTTTCTCTGGTCCGCGCGCCTCGGCCAGGGCCATCGGCGCGCGGGTTGTCGCGTTGCGGTCCGGCGGCTCTGCCTCAGCCCAGCGCGGCGTTACAGCGCGCGCAGGTGCCGGGATGAGCGTGGTGGCCCACATCGGGGCTGATCTTCCAGCAGCGCTGGCATTTCTGCCCCTCTGCGCGTTCGAACACCACGCCTACCCCTTCGACTTCGGGCAGGCGGAAGGCTTCGGCCGGAATCGGGTCTGCGGTCAGGCTCATGGCAGAAGTGATGCAGATATCGGCAAAATCAACCGATTTCAGCGCCTTGAGGATCGTCTCATCGCGCACATGCACCACAGGTGCCGCTTCCAGCGAAGCCCCGATGACCTTGTCGCGGCGCTGGATTTCCAGCGCTGCCGTCACCACGCGCCGCGCGGCCCGCACCCCGGCCCATTTCTGCGCCAGCGGCTCATTGAGCCAGTCGGCGGGGGTGTCGGGGAAATCCTGCAGATGGACCGAAGCATCCTCGTCCGCGAAGCGCGACAGCCAGACATCCTCCATCGTGAAAACGAGGATCGGCGCAAGCCATGTCGTCAGCCGGTGAAAGAGCAGGTCCAGAACCGTGCGCGCGGCGCGACGGCGCAGATTGTCCGCCCCGTCGCAATAAAGCGCGTCCTTGCGGATGTCGAAATAGAAAGCCGAGAGGTCCGAGGTCGCGAAGGTAAAGAGCTTCTGGAACACGCCCTGAAAATCATAGGCGGCGTAGCCCTTGCGCACCTGCGCGTCGAGTTCGGCCAGCCGGTGCAGCACCCATTGCTCGAGTTCCGGCATGTCGTGAGGCGCGACGCGCTCGGCCTCCGAGAACCCGGCCAGATTGCCCAGCATGAAGCGCATCGTATTGCGCAACCGGCGGTAGCTGTCGGCCACGCCCTTGAGGATTTCCTTGCCGATACGCAGGTCAGCGGTGTAATCCGACTGCGCCACCCAGAGCCGCAGGATATCGGCGCCATACTGGTCGATCACCTCTTGCGGGGCGATGGTGTTGCCCAGCGACTTGGACATTTTCATGCCCTTCTCGTCGAGCGTGAAGCCATGCGTCAGCACCCCGTGATAGGGCGCGCGGCCCTTGGTGGCGCAGGCTTGCAGCATCGAGGAATGGAACCACCCGCGGTGCTGGTCGGTCCCTTCCAGATACAGGTCCGCAATCCCGTCAGGCGCGCCATCCTCGCGGTCGCGCAGCACGAAAGCATGGGTCGAGCCGCTATCGAACCAGACATCAAGAATGTCAAAAACCTGATCATAGGCATCCGGATCATGTAGGTTTTCAAGGATACGTTCCTTGAATCCTTGCACATACCAGACATCTGCCCCCTCTGCCTCAAACGCCGCGACGATGCGGGCGTTGACGTCCGGGTCGCGCAGCAGGAAGTCGGGATCGGTCGGTTTCGCCCCCTTCCTGACAAAACAGGTCAGCGGCACGCCCCAGGCGCGCTGGCGCGAGAGCACCCAGTCGGGCCGCGCCTCGATCATCGAATAGAGCCGGTTGCGCCCGGTCTGCGGCGTCCATTTGACCAGCCGGTCGATGCTCTCCAGCGCGCGGGCGCGGATCGTGTCGCCATGCGCGCCCATCCCGTCATCAAGCGGCTTGTCGATGGCGGCGAACCATTGCGCCGTGTTGCGATAGATCAGCGGCGCTTTGGACCGCCAGCTATGCGGGTAGGAATGGCGCAGCTTGCCCTTGGCAAAAAGCGCGCCCGCATAGGC
>SKIF01000077.1 GCA_007116575.1 Paracoccaceae bacterium | reverse complement strand
GCTGGCCGCGCCGGTGGCAGGGCGGCGGGCGCAGCACAGGCGGTTGCCCGCAGATCGGGGCCGGGCGCGGGTGTCGGCCTGCCCGGTTGCGGGCGGGGTCGGGCCTGTCGCGCGATCTGGGGAGCAGCCATGCGAATCCTGATCCTCTGCCGGGCCATTGCCGGTCGGTGCGTTAAGCCTTGGATAGCGAATCCGTGTTAAGACTCCGTAACTCAGGATGCGGCCAAGGGGGGGTGCCATGACCGCTCGCATATCATCCGGCACTGGCTGGAAGGCCAGTGCGCTGCGCGCCATCGGTGCGCTGATGCTGCGCGAGATGGCCACGCGTTACGGGCGCACGCCGGGGGGCTATCTCTGGGCAGTGCTGCAGCCGCTGGGCATGATCGTGGTGCTGGCCTATGCCTTTGCGCTGCTGCAGAAAACCCCGGCGCTGGGCAGCTCGTTTCTGCTGTTCAAGGCGACCGGGGTGCTGGTTTTGCGCGCACTCATCGTGCTCAGCTCGGTCACTGGTCACGCGATGTCCTTTTCGCGCAGCCTGCTGCTTTATCCACGGGTGACGTGGTTCGATGCGGTGCTGGCGCGGTTCGGGCTGAACCTGCTTGTGCAGATCGGTGTCATGGGGCTGATCCTGGGGGGGATTCTGGCGCTTGAGGGGGTCGCCACCTTTATCGACTGGCCGCTATTGCTGCTGACGCTGGCGCTGACGGCTGCGCTGGGCCTGTCACTGGGGCTGCTCAACAGCTACCTGTTCCACCGCTTCGAGATCTGGCAGCAGGCCTGGGGGATCATCACGGCCCCGCTGGTGATCATCTCGGGGGTGATCCTGCTCTATGAGGACATGCCCGCAATGGCGCAGGACTGGCTGTGGTTCAACCCGGTGCTGCATCTGACCGGGCTGATGCGCGCTGCTTTCTACCCGATCTACCGGCCCGAATATGTCGCGCTGTGGTATCTTGGCCTGTGGTGCCTGATTCCGCTGGTACTGGGCATGATGCTGATGCGGCTCAGGCATCGCGACCTGCTTGTCCGGCTCAGGTGAGTGCGGGCGCGCGGCTCCAGTGCTGCATCACATCGCCGCCGACCGGGCGCAGGGCGCGCAGGCGGAATTGCGGTGCCTCGGCCAGCGCATCAAGGCCAAGCGGGCCGATACCCGCGCGCCCCTCGGCCCCGATCAACCGCCCCGCCGCGAATACCAGCAGGTCATCGACCAGCCCCGCGCGCAGAAGCGCCGAAGCCAGCGCGCCACCGCCCTCGCAAAACACTCGCGTCAGGCCGCGCGCGCCCAAGGCTTGCAGCATCGTGGCCATATCCAGCGCGCCATCCGGGGCCGGACTGGAGATCAGGTCCGCGCCGGCCTCTTGCCATGCCGCGCGCGCGGCCTCCGGCGCGTCAGGGCCATGCACGAGCCAGACTGGCACCTCGCGCGCGCTGCGGCCAAGCCGCCCCTCAATGGGCAGGTCCAGCCCGGCGCTGGGCACGATCCGCACTGGCTGATGCCCCACGCCAAGCCCACGCACACGCAGATCCGGGTCATCGGCGCGCGCGGTTCCCGCGCCGACCAGCACCGCGTCATGGCTGGCGCGCAGCGCATGGACCATGCGCCGCGCCTCGGGGCCAGTGATCCAGCGGCTTTCGCCCGTGGCCGTGGCGATCCGGCCGTCGAGCGTCAGGGCGAGTTTCAGCGTGACCAACGGGCGGCCCGCGCGCAGGCGCAGCAGGAACCCGGCCTGAACCCGTGCGGCGGCCTCGGCCTCGACGCCCTCGACCACCTCGATCCCGGCAGCGCGCAGCATGGCATGGCCACGACCGGCCACGCGCGGGTCGGGGTCGGTGAGTGCAGTGACCACCCGCGCCACGCCCGCCCCGATCAGCGCCGCAGCACAAGGGGGTGTCTGACCGTGATGGGCGCAAGGTTCAAGACTGACATAGGCCGTGGCACCGCGCGCATCGCACTCGGCCAGCGCCATCGCCTCGGCATGGGGGCGCCCGCTCGGCTGGGTCCAGCCGCGCGCCAGCACCCGGCCCCCGCGGACAATCACGCAGCCGACCGCCGGATTGGGCCAGACCCGGCCCAGACCGCGCGCGCCCAGCCCGATGGCCAGACGCATGAAGCGGGCATCGGTCTGGTCACACACGGATCAGTCGGCGGGTTTTGCGTCGGGCCGCAATTCGGAAACGAATTTGTCGAAATCATCCGCTTCCTGGAAGTTCTTGTAAACGCTGGCAAAACGCACATAGGCGACAGTGTCGATCCGCGCCAGCGTCTCCATCACGATCTCGCCGATATCCTTGGACGGGATATCCGTGTCGCCAAGGCTTTCCAGCCGCCGCACGATGCCCGAGATCATCTGGTCGATGCGCTCATGTTCGATGGGACGTTTCTGCATGGCGATGCGGATCGAGCGTTCCAGCTTTTCGCGATCAAACGCTTCGCGTCGTCCGTTGGACTTGATCACCACCAGATCGCGCAATTGCACGCGCTCATAGGTGGTGAAGCGTCCGCCACAGGCCGGACAGAACCGCCGCCGCCTGATCGCACCATGGTCTTCGGCGGGGCGTGAGTCCTTCACCTGCGTATCGGTATTGCCGCAAAACGGACAGCGCATGGCCTCTCCCTCGGTTAGCCTTGTCGGTCTTTTGCCATCACTATAGGCAAACCGCGACCTGTTGGGTAGCGCCAAACACCGCCCCCCATATCATGGGGGGCGGCTGTTGCAGACAAGACTCAGGTGAGGCTCAGCGCACAACGACGACGCGGGTCTGTTCCATCCCCTCAGTGCGGACCATCTCGAAAAACTTGCGCGCATTGTCCGGGTGGAGCCGCACACACCCCGCCGAGGCCGGTCGGCCCAGTCGGCTGATCTCATTTGTGCCGTGAATGGCATAATGACCCGAATAGAACACCGAATAGGGCATTGGCGCATTGTTGTAGCGGCTGGAGCGATGGTTGCGCGACAGCCATTGCGGCCGCCACTGGCCCGTGGGCGTGATCTTGCCCGCGCGGGCGGTCGAGACCGGCCATTCATAGAGTAACTGACCGTGGTGATAGACATGCATGACCTGGCTATCCAGACTGACCCGCGCCACCAGACGGTCGGCGGTGGCCTGCTGGGCGGGCCAGAACAGAACGAGTGCGACAAGCAACGTGGCAGCGTGTTTGCGCAGCATCAACTCCTCCTTGTAATAACAGCCGTTGAAAACCCCAAGGACTCCGAGTGCGCGGCAGAAAGGGATTCGAGTCAAGCGGATTTCCGCCGCCCCGTTTGCAGGGTCGTTCCGGGCTTGGCTTTGCGGCATCTCTTGCCTTTGGCGCAGCAGCGCGGGTAAGAGGCGCCATGACTGAGACCACAGACAAGAAAATCGCGCTCATCACCGGCGCATCGCGCGGGCTGGGCGCAGCACTGGCCACGCATCTGGCGAGCAGCGGCTGGCATGTAGTGGCGCTGGGGCGCACCATGGGCGCGCTGGAAGAGTTGGACGACCGGATCAAGGCACGGGGCGGCACGGCAACGCTGGCGACGCTTGATATCACGAAAGATGACGCGATGCGCCATCTGTGCCGCGATATTCACGACCGCTGGGGGCATCTGGACCTCTGGGCGCATATGGCGATCCATGCCCCCCCGATGAGTCCGGCCGATCACATCGCGCTGAAGGACTGGGATAAATGCGTGGCGATCAATATCCGGGCCACTGGTTTTCTGATCCCGATGATCGCGCCATTGCTGGCCGCAGCGCCAGAACGCGCAACAGCGCTTTTTGTCGATGACCCGGACGCATATGGCAAGTTCATGGGGGCATATGGCGCGTCGAAAGGCGCGCAGATGGCGCTGGCCCGGTCCTGGGCTGCGGAAACGGAGAGGACCGGCCCGCGCGTACTGATCGAGCCCGCAGCCCCCATGCCCACGGGCACGCGCGCGCGCTTCCACCCCGGCGAGGCACGCGACAAGCTGACGCCCTGCGCGACCGAGGCCGCGCGGCTGGCGGCGCTGATCTGAGATAGGTTCGAGGGAGGCCCCGGACTGCGTCCGGGGCTGGCGGCACCGCCGAGGCTGCGCGCGGCCGGCAGGCGATGGTCCTGCTTGCAACCCGGCGATCACTTGAAACCATTCCTGTTCATCACCTCAGTCACTTGCGCGGCAGGATTGCGTCTCACTGAACACCCCCGCAATGCGCCCT
>SKIF01000116.1 GCA_007116575.1 Paracoccaceae bacterium | reverse complement strand
GCAAAGGGAAAGGCCATATTCCTTTTTGAAATCGGACCACAGCGGCAAACTAAGAATCTGGTTCGGATCTCCAATACTAGCTCTCTCGTCAATATGGCGCTGGTTTTTTAGTTGATTTTCGGCTGTTTCTTGATTTGCCGTGTAGGTAGATTGTGCATCCGCTGGCTGCAGGAAGCAAACACTACAATCTCTAACGATATCTATTACATCGCCTTCAACGAGAGGTTCGGGTTCCCAAAAGGTGGTTATTCTTTCTGATAGATCTAAAACCTTAGATCGGGCTGCGGACGACGCCGCCAGATTTGTGAAACCGGATGGAAGCAGACTGTTATCGAACTCTTGTCTGAACTCCGTTCCTGTCTGAATGAATGCTGCTTTCGTGCCTGTGGATGCACCGGCAAGGTTTACCAAGCCGGACAGAATTCTTCCTTGATGGATTGCGTCTCTTTTGTCGTAGAGTCCTAGTGCGGGAAGGGTGCGTAGCACGTCACGGATCAATAAAGGCCGGTAAAATTCAGACATCTACGACTACTCCCATTAGCTGTCGGTCAGTGATGACCGAAAAGTCAAACACATACGGATAATAGTGGGCGACTAAACTCAACGCTGTAGCCCGGCGTGATATAGACCTGATTTATGACCATTGAGCAAGTTACCCTTAGGCCATGCGCGATTGGGTCATGGCCATATCTGACAGCCACGATGAGCAAGAGTCCCGCAAAGCAGCCGTTGGCGCATATGCAGCGAATTGGTGCTTCGTCCCGCAAAGCCGCCGCCCCTACCCCAGCCCCAGCACCTCTGGCAGATGCCCGATATCGGGCACCACGGCGTCGGCATGGGGGGCGAGCACCTCGTATGGGGCAAGCCCCGTCAGCACGCCCACCGTCCGCATCCCGGCGGCGCGGCCTGCCAGCAGGTCATGCGTGCTGTCGCCCACCATCACCACTGCATGTGGCGGCAGGGCCATCCGGGCGGCGAAGCCCAGCAGCATGTCGGGCGCGGGTTTGGGCGTGTAGCCGCTGTCATAGCCCAGCACCAGCGCGAAATGCTCCAGTATCCCGGCTGCGCGCAGATGCCGATGCGCCTCGCGTTCATCGGCATTGGTCGCCACGCCCAGCAGCAGGTCGCGCGCCGCCAGTTGCGCAAGCAGCGGGTCGAGCGGCACCACCGGCTGCATCTGCGCCTGCGCCGAGGCCTGCGACAGGAATTCGGTCACCTCTGCGGCTGACATCGGCACATGCGGCGCGATCAGGGCGGCGGTTTCTTCCAGCGTGCCTGCGATGACGGGCGAGTCGGGCGCAAAGCCGCTGCCCGAGGCGAAGCGCAGCACCTCAGAGAGCCGTGCCTTGCGCTGCGCATCACCCATCGCAAGCGCATCGAGCATCTCGCCCGCCCAGTCCGACCAGCTTGCCGAAAAGTCGAACAGCGTGCCGTCCTTGTCGAAGAGCACCGCGCGGATGGCGTCAAAGGGCATGGGGCCTCCTGCGGGGCTCAGAACACCATCGGCATGGCGCGGTTCAACTGGTCGATGGCGGTTTTCGCCTCGTCAGGCAGCACCACATCGGCGCCTGCGATCAGATGCGCAAGCTGTTCAGAAGTTGTCGCCCCGATGATAGGCAGGGTTGGCGCGGGGCGCGTCAGCGTCCATTGCACGGCCATATGCACCGGGTCGAGCCCGTGTTCCTGCGCAATCGCCAGATAGCCCGAGACCGCCTCGAACACGCGGCCGGTGATCCGCCCGCCCAGATCGGGCACATGCGCACGGCGGGACGCCTCGGGTGTGACATTGCCCGCATATTTGCCGGTCAGAAGCCCGGCCGCCAAGGTCGAATAGGCCAAGAGCGGGATGTTCTCGACCGCGCAAGCCTCGGCGAGGTCCAGATCGAAGATGCGGCACAGCAACGAGTATTCGTTCTGCATGCTCAGCACGCGCGGCAAATCATGGGTCTGCGCCAGATGCAGCCACGTCGCCAGCCCCCAGGCGGATTCGTTCGACAGCGCGATATGGCGGATCTTGCCCTCGGCAATCAGATCCTGCGCGCAACTCAGGATCTCGGTCATATGCGCCACGACCTCCGCGCGCTGCATGCCCGACGGGTCAAAGCCCCAGCATTTGCGGAAGTGATAAGAGCCGCGATTGGGCCAGTGCAGCTGGTAGATGTCGATACACTCGATCTGCAGCCGCCGGAGCGACGCGTCCACCGCCTCGCGCATCCGCGCGGGCGTGATCGGGACGCCGTCCTTGACCGCGCTCGAGCCTTCACCGGTGATCTTGGTGGCCACGACCAGATCCTGCGGCCGCGTCTTGGCGATCCAGCGCCCGATGATGGCCTCGGTCTCGCCCGCTGTCTCCAGCCGGACCGGAGCGACCGGGTACATCTCGGCCGTGTCGAGGAAGTTGATGCCCGCATCCTGCGCCATGTCGAGCTGGCGGTGTGCATCAGTCTCGTCGGTATGGGTGCCATAGGTCATTGTGCCCAGACAGTAATCCGACACGACCAGATCCGAATTCCCCAAGACCACCTTGCGCATATTGCTGCCCCCTTCGCTGCCGGTTTCTTCTGCGTGCAATCTAATGTCTTTTGCGAAAGGGGAAACCCGTGAAATCAGCCACAACTGATGTTGGTGATCACGCGCTTGTCGTCATGGGTCACGTTCAGCCGGTCCGGGCGGTGGTCGAGCGTCACGGCCGTGTCCGGGCCAATGATCCGATAGGGCTCGGGCAATGTGGCGATATCGAGCCCCGCCAATGGCTGGCCGACATGATGGCGGAACGCCTCGGCGGCGCAGAGAGGCCCGGCCGTGGGATCGTCGGGCGGGGCCGCGCGACAGGCTGCAAGGACCGCAAGCACAAACAAGGTCAGGATAGGTCTCAGCATGGCCGGGCGTCCTTGGAAAAACCGAATTCAGGTCTGCGCAGCACATACGAGGGCGCGCCGAATGTCCAGAGCCCTTGCCTTGCGCGCTATGGTTTGCTGGCGGGGACGTCCGGTGACAGACGCCCCCCGCAAGGCCAGCGGCGTCCCTGCCCCGGCCCCCTACCCGGCGGTCCGGACCCGGCCAGCCTCCAGCTCCTGGCGCAACCCGTCCAGCACCTCGGCCAGCCGCGCATCGACCACGTCGAGATAGGCTGTCCAGTCTTCCAACCCCTCCAGTGGCGCTGCCCCGTCCGAGATGCCGCGCAGCACGACCAGCGGCACCTTGAACCGCTGGCAGGCGCGCAGCACGGCGAAGCTTTCCATATCGACCATATCCTCGGCAATACCTGCATAATCCGCCCCCGAGACAATGTTCGCCCCGGTTGAAAGGCTGGCCTGCGGCACCCAAGGCAGCAGTGGCGCAAGCGGGACCACCGCCGGAAGGTCCAGAAACGGGGTCACGCCGCGCGCGAACCCCAGCGCCGAGGCATCCATGTCGCGATAGGCGAGATGGCTTGCCTGATAGACCCGCGCCTGGTCCAGCCGCGCAGAGCCCGCCGACCCCAGCGAGACGACCAGATCGGGCAGCCCCGCGCCCGCCGCCAGCTCCGCAAGTGTCGCCGCTGTCGCCACACCCCCCTCGACCGGCCCCACGCCGGTCATCACAGGTGTGATGCGCGCGCGCAGCATGGCCCCGTATTCGGGCTCTGCCGCCATCAGGAACAGGACCCGCTTGTCGCCCCAGCGGGCGCAGAGGCTCATTTGCGGCGCGCCACATGAACCGCGCATTGCGCGCGGCCCACGACCTTGGCCGCGGTCGAGCCCAGATGCAGCGCCTGCGTGCCCGGCCGGTGCGAGGCGATGACGATGCAATCCGCACTGCGTTCGCGCGCGGCCTCAAGGATCTCATGCGCCGCGTCGCCCTCGACCACCAGGGCGGTGGCCTTCGCCATGCCCGAGGCCAGCGCCTCCAGATCGGCGACAATGGCGGCACGCAACTCTTCGCGCCAGCCCTCGGGCAGATAATCGAGCGCGAAGACGGGGGCCGGCTCCATGACGTGGATCAGCGTGATCTGCGCGCCCGGGGCGGCCAAGGCCTGCGCGATTTCCAGCACCGGACCGGCATCATGGCCCTTGTCATAGGCGACGGTCACGAGAAGATGGGAATACATGCGCGCTCCTTTCGGTCTGAACTGGAGTGATCAGAACAGGATTGCGCGCCGACGGCAAGGCCCCGGATCGGTATGCCCCGAATAAGAGACCGCCCGCAGCGGTGGCTGCGGG
>SKIF01000044.1 GCA_007116575.1 Paracoccaceae bacterium | reverse complement strand
GTCCTTCTTCAGATGAAATGCAGTGTTGCGTTGATCGGGTCCGCTCACTCGGCCAGAAACCTGCCCGACACATAGCCCTCCTGCCCTCCGAAGCGGGCGGGGAACCACAGCGTGTTGTCCAGCCAGCAGGATGCGACGGCGGACGACGGACGGTCCCGTGCGGTGCTGGCGGCGCGGCAGGCTGCTTGGCAGGCGTTGCGGCGGGACGCGTCCCCGAAGAACTGCACGTCATCTGCCACTTGTACAAGCGCGCCCAGCGGGATCCGCTCCAGCACCGCGGCCTGAAACCCCGGCTGCTGCCGCAAGGTCGTATATTCGTTGACTCGCGCGATGCGCAGATACTGCCGTGGCAGAGCGCAGGAGCGGTGCAGCCGGGGCTCGGCCAGCGCAGCCTGTTCGTGCGTCGCGCGTGCCGTGATCATCCTGGCGGCTGCGGGCAGATCAACTAGCGGCGTGTCGGGCGCGAAGATGGCGAGTGCGCTATAATCGCGCAAACGGGCTTCGGGAAAGGGTGTCGTGGAATCGCAACGTTCATGCCCCAGCCATGTCTGCCGCCCCTCATTGATCCCGCACGCCACGATGCTTTGGCCATAGATCGGATGCGTGCTAAGCCGACGGCGCATGATACAGGTATTGTCAAAATACCCCCCATCCATTCCCTGCACCCGGATAAACCTTGCCTCTGGCGTGGCCGGGCTGGAGATCGGCGCCTCATCGATGCTTTCGGATCCAAGCACATTGCGGCTGTGCGAATTGCGCCCCGCCGGCCAGCGCGTCAGGCTGGTGCAGGCCCAGGTCGCCGCGATGGCATCGATCCGCTCGGGCCAGCCGAAGCCGAACACTTCGATCCGCCAGCGCCCGGCCTTGTCCACCGTGTCGATGTCGAAAAACGTGAAGTTGCCTTGGTCATCGATATCATGGGCAAAGGCTTCTTCGACCAGATCGGCGTCGATGGCGGGCCGAGTCCCCAGAATGCGCGCATGGCCGACGCGCAGGATCGTGGTAACCGACATATTCATGACTCGGACCAGGCGCAGAGCATTTTCTGCGCTGATGGCCGAGATCTCATCAAACTCGATGGTCGGTGCGTGAAATGCAAGGCGCGCGGTGTGGTGCATTCGGCGATTGGTGAAAAATAGGTCCTCATGGCCCTGCGCGAAGCCCATCATGAACACCCAGGCGCAGGCTGACAGGCAGTGTGCATGCGGAGCGAGCACCGTGCCGATTCCAGCCTCGAAGACATATTCCGCCAGTCGCGCGCCCTCCTGCAGCGAGCCACCGGGGCTGTCGAGGCACAGGCGCAGACCCTGCGTGTTCTCAGGGAACGCCATGTCGTCCAGATAGGCGGTATCGCCCGCCCGTTCCACGACGGACCGCAGCCGCTCGGTATCGCCGACCATGATCGGCCCGCTCAGAGAAATACGGCACAACGGGTTGTCAGTGATACGAATATCGGCGGCATGAGTGGGGCGCGCTGCGAGGATAAGCAGGCAAAGCACACACAGCACAGGCAGAACTCGGTGCATTATTTTTCCTTACTATTCCGATGACTTCCTTGTAGCAGTCCAGTCGCGAGGCTTGGCCGACCGCTCGAGGCGTAATGTGGCACCAAATTCTTGGTCGCGAAGCGCATCGGGGCCAGCGGCACATACACCGAGCGTCTCAGTAAGGCAGAAACTGGTCCGGCCGGCGCAAATGCAAGCGCCATAGCGAACGGTGAAAGCGTGCCAGATATAGGCTCAATCCTCCCATGGGATCATGTCGGAGGCGTCGAAAGTTGTCGCGATGAAACGCGCACTGACCCAGCCCGTTGCCGAGCCATGACGCACTTTCGCCCAGACGCCCTGCCCGTCATCATTCAAAAGACAATCCAACAGGCTGATTTCATCACCGGGCTGCAGGCTTCCGAGGCGTTGCCCGTTCACCCCAGGCGTGGCGCGCAGATTGACAGCGCGCAGTATCCGGCGATCGAGGCTGATTTCCCTGATCCGTGCGAGGCCCCCATCTTCCATGACTGGCGGCATGATCGGGTCAAAACCCTGCACAGCAACCCGACCGCCGCTGCATCCGACCACATCGGCCAGCATCCCCACGGTCAGCGTCGGGTCGTTTTCCGGAGCATGCCCATCGGGAAAGAAGCAGTCACGCAGCGCCGCGCGCAAGGCAGGTGTGGCCAGACCGCGGTTGCGTTGGAAGCAGGCGCGATCCAACCTGAACGGATGGATCGCGATGGTGTCGTCGCGGCGCAAGGTGACCCGGCAAGCGATATTGCTACCGCCATCGAACATCACGACGGATGATTGCCCGTCGCGCTCGACGACTTCGCTGAGGGTCTCGGCAGAAGACAGCTCGAAGAGGCTGTATTCATGTTCGAAGAATTGAAGATCGATGCGGGATGCGCGCAGATTCTGTCTGCAGGCCCGGCTGAGCACGTCCATCGTCATGCCCGAGGCACTGACCGGCTGCGCGGTCAGGCCGCGGGATACAGGAGTAAAACCGAAGAACCAGCCGCGTAGATCGCCGCGCAAACGAAAAAAGGAGTCGCTACTCGTATGTTCAAGGGCCTGCGTCAACAGAAGCGGCGGATTGACGCCGGTATCGATCAGTCGGTTATAGGCGCGCACGATGTCATAGGTGAAGGCCATCACCTGTTCGATCTGGGCGACCTCCTGCATCTGGTCTTCAGGCAAGCGGCCCATGTGAAAGCCCAGCTCAGCGCCCTCCTCGATGAAGCGCCGATCTATCTGGAAAGGTTCATTGGCCAGGGCAAAGGCGAGGGCACAGGCAGAAAGGCACTGGCTGCCCGCGAGAACAGCCACACCCGCGAAGGGGTAATCCGCCATCGGATCGACCAGACCTGCCAGCATGACGCCCATCCGGATCCCTTCCAGCATGTCGCCACCTGGGCTGTCGAAGACGACGGCCGCGTAATTGCTGTAGGCATCCTCGTTCATTAGTAAGGCGCGCAAAAGCTCGGTATCACCGGCTTCGATTACACCGCTAACCTGGATCACTCGCAAACCTGGATCCATACTGCGTCCACCGGTCCCCTGATCTCGAACAGTGTGCAAAACCGGCACGCCGCCCATAGCCTCGCCCTGCAGATGCGGTCGTTCCGGTACGGCCTCGCCCCGTGAACTCTGTCCGCCCTGCCACGGGTAGATGGTGCGTAGCTCAGAGAGATGCCCGCGCAGGTCGGGGCGCAGCGAGATGTCAGCAGCGGCAGCTGGCCGCGTGTCTGCGGCACTGGCGAGCACCAAGGCTATGCATAACATGAAATAGCGAAGCAATGGTCGGCCGGTATACCGGGCTGTAAAGCGGCATGCAGCGATCCGTTCGCGTAGGGACGGTGAGGGAGCGAAATGGTAAGAGGTGCTCATCGGCATGAACAAGCTGTCCTTATCTGTTTCAATTAAATTATTGTATGGTGAATTCGCGGGTCTGATACCGGACTTGAGGCAAGTCTGGCGGGGTCAACACGCCCTCTTCGCGCCCCTCGGCCAGGGCGGTAGTGACCGCGCGAAGGGCAGCAATAACACGGTCCTGACCCAAAAGTCCGGCATCCTCACATATGTAACCCAGCCGGTTCAGCCCCGGCTCATCCTCTGGCGTGACCACCAGCCCGAACCGCGAGCCCGGCGAGATCTCGAACCTGGTCTGCTGGGCACCGAGTTGGGTGCGGCGGAAGAAGTCCAGAGGTATCGGAGTCATCCGGTTTGAGGGGGTCAGGTGAAAGAAAAACGGCAGGCAGCCTGGCGGCAGGTCCGCAACTACGGCTACCTCATCACCCTGACCGACCCGGTCAGGATAGACAGTCAACATAGCGGGCAGTTCTGGGCGCTGAGCAGCGGCACCGGTGCGGGCGAAATAGAACTCTCCCTGCATTTGGGTTACCTGCTGGGGGCGCTGTTCGCCATTGGTCTCGGTCAGCACATCAGCCGTGACTCGGCGCAGCATGATCGAGACCTCAATATCTGGCGTGCCGATATGGCGGGCGAGTGCGCGGGCAAAGGGTGAATTCTGACCTTCCCCATCGCTCGCGATTGCATTGGGCAGGGTGGCGAAGGCCACCAGGCTATCACCACGCGGCTGCACCACTGCCAACCCCTGATTGACCGTGATCACTCGCCCTTGGGCCTGTGCGGAGCGAGCCATCGCTTCTGCCAGTGGATTGTTGCGGCAGGCATCCAAGAACACAAGGCTGGTTCGCGCCCGTTCCATCGCTCTCATCACCGTCTCGGCGGCCAGCGTCTCG
>SKIF01000111.1 GCA_007116575.1 Paracoccaceae bacterium | reverse complement strand
ACCGAACAGGTCTATGGCGCGCCGCCGCTGATCTTTCAGACAGCGGCTTCGGGCGAATTGGACGGGGCGATCAATTTCTGGCATTTCATGGCGCGGCAGGAAGCTGCGGGCATGGAGCATCTGATTTCCGTGGCGCAGGCCGCCGAGGCTCTGGGCATGGACCCGGACATGCCGCTTCTGGGCTATGTCGTGCAATCCGACCTGGTGGCGGAAAACCCCGATCTGGTGCAAGCCTTCGCAGCAGCGTCGCGCGCGGCCAAGGTGCAACTGGCGGCGTCGGATCCGGATTGGGACCGCCTGCGCCCGATGATGAACGCCGCTGATGATGCGCAATTCGACGCGCTTGTGGCGGGCTTTCGTGCCGGGATTCCGGGCGACGGGCAGATCAACGAGGACTCGGCGCGCACCATGTTCCGGCTGATGGTCGATCTGGGCGGCGAAGAGCTTGTCGGCTCGGCCACCGAATTGCCCGCAGGCGTCTTTGTGGCCTTCGGGTCCTGAGCCGCATTGGTGCCCCTGGCTGACACAGGACATGCAGGCGCAGCGCGTGGGGCGGCAAACGCCGCGTTCGCGCTGCCACCCTGGGCCATTCGGGCAGTCTCGCTGGCCGGGTTGGCCTTGTTCTGGTGGGCACTCTCGCTGATCAAGGCCGACCCGATGGTGTTGCCCGGCCCCCAGATCGTCCTGCCCCGGCTTCTTGAGGAGGCGCAGCACGGCCCGCTTTGGCAGCATCTCGGCATCACGCTGTGGCGCGTGGTGCAGGCCTTCACACTGGCGATGTCGCTGGGGCTGGTGCTGGGTGTGCTGATGGGGCTGCTGCCCGCGCTGAACCGCTGGCTTGACCCATGGCTGGTGTTTTTCCTGAATCTGCCTGCGCTTGTGGTGATCGTGCTGTGTTTTCTATGGATCGGGCTGAATGAGGTGGCCGCTGTGGTCGCTGTGGCGATCAACAAGATTCCGCTGGTCACGGCCATGATGCGCGAAGGCGCGCGCGCGCTGAGTGGCCAGCTTTCGGATATGGCGCAAGTGTTCGGGATGTCGCGCATGGCCCGGTTGCGCCATATCCTGCTGCCGCAGCTTGCGCCGCATCTGGCCTCGACCGCGCGCTCGGGGCTGTCGCTGATCTGGAAGATCGTGCTGGTGGTGGAGTTTCTGGGCCGGGGGCAGGGGATCGGGTTTCGCATTCACCTGCATTTCCAGATGTTCGACGTGACCATGGTGATGGTCTATGCGCTCAGCTTCATCGCCGTGATGCTGCTGATCGAAACCCTGATCCTGCAGCCGATCGAGGCGCGCGCCCGCCGCTGGAGGGGGGCATGAGCCTGTCAGTTGCCATTCGCGCCAAGCGCTTCGGCCCTGCGCTGGTGCTGCGCGATATGGTGTTTCAGGTCGCGCGCGGCGAGGTGCTTGCCGTGCGCGGCCCCTCGGGCGTGGGCAAATCGACGCTGCTGCGCATCATCGCCGGGCTCGATTCAGGGTTTGACGGGCAGGTGCGCCGGCATGGGCGGCTTGCAATGGTGTTTCAGGAACCAACCCTGCTGCCCTGGCGCTCGGCGCGCGACAATCTGCGGCTGACAACCGGCGTCGATGCCGCGCAGGCCGAGGCGGCGCTTGCGCGCGTGGGGTTGTCGGGCAAGGGCGCGCTCTATCCGGGGCAACTCTCGCTCGGCCAGCAACGCCGCCTCTCGCTCGCGCGCGCTTATGCGGCGAGGCCCGATATCCTGCTGCTTGACGAGCCTTTCGTCTCGCTGGACGCGGACCTTGTCGAGGATATGCTGACGCTGACCGAAAGCGTCATCGTCGAGCAACGCCCGGCGACTGTGTTCGTGACGCATGCGCAGGCCGAGGCCGACCGGCTGGCCACACGGCAGATGGTGCTCACGCTTGCCGCAGACAGGGGCGGCGTTCGAGAAGGGGCAGGGGTCAGGGGGTGAGCACCCGGAATGGGCGCGCCTGCCCCGCCCGATCAGGGCCTCAACGCCCCGGTTCTTCCCAGCTCAGCCCATGCGCGGCATAGATCGCCTCGACCCGGCCATCACGGACAGCCGCTGTCAGGATATCATCGACCTCATAGCTCAGCATTCGTGCGGTATAAAACGCGGTTGCGATCCCGACGGGCCAGTTGCCCACGGCCAGCCCGGGCATCGGCCCGCTTTCCACCGCGAATTCCGGATCGTCGCCCAGATGATGCTCGAGCTGCGCGCGAATGCCCATCACGGCCACCACCTCGCCCTCGTGCAACAGGTCAATCGCATCCTCCAGAGACCGCCGCCGGGTCATGTTGGGCAAAACGCCGGGTAGGCCGGTCAGGTAGAAATCGGCCAGCCGATAGGTTTCCACCGCCACAGGGTGCGACTGGAAACTGCCCGGAAATGGCGGCTCATCCGGGAAAACCGAGACGCGGTAGCCAATCGCCATGCGTTCCTGCGAATAGCGTCCGGTCAGCGCGGCCAGTTCATTGCGATAGTCCAACTCGCGGTTATAGGGCACACGCATCAGCACATTGACGATCCGGCGGCCCATGTAATGCCCGCGCCAGACATAGTTGCGCAGGTCGGTATCAACATCCTCATCGGCAGGCAGATCGGTCAGGCGCAGATCGACGCCGAGATCATCCGCGATCAGTTGCGCCAGATCGACATCGACCCCCACCAGCTGCCCCGACCCGTTGCGCCAGGAAAAGGGGGCGAAATCCTGATAGACCCCGATTTCGATATAGCCGCGCGCGATAATCTCGTCATAGTCGATTCCGACACGGTCGCGACCTGTGTCATCCGAAGGGTATTCGCGGGCAAAAAGTCCTGACCCGGCAAGGGTCAGGACAGTTGTCAGCACAATGGCCGACAGGGAGGTTCTCAAGCTCATCAGCATCTCCTTTCGGAAAAAGCTCAGCGCGAGACGGACAGGCCGATGGTCAGGGTTTCGTCCGCGTCACGCAGGAAACGATCGCCGCCACGCTCCAGGATCACAGCCGCGCGCCGCGCGATGCTGTCGGCCTTGGGCGCGCCGGACATGGTGGGGACCTGCTCTGCAATCTCTGCCAGCTCGACATGCAAATCGGCGATCTCATCGGCGTAATCGTCAACCGTGGCAGCGCCCTCGGCAATCGCTTCCTGCTTGTCACGCAGCCCGTCACGGATCTCGCGCAGACGCGGCATGAATTCGGCAATGCCATCGGGGTCGGGGCGGGTCTCGATATAGGTGCGAATCGCCCACATGGCCTGCTGGTTCATCAGATCCTCATAGGCGGGCATGCGGTCGCCCGATCCGCGGCGGATACGCTCCATATACCATTCATCATCCATCTCTTCGGCCATCAGGAAGCGCAAATCCGGGGCCAGCCCGCCCGAGACGGCCTCCAGCCCGTGGCAGCGCGCGCAGTTCTGGCCATAGCCGCTGTCGCCCACGCGCAAGGCGCGTTCCCAGTAATCGCCCTCCGGGTCGCGGAACGGGTTCTCGAACTCCCAGCCATCGGTCAGTTCGGGCAGGCCGGCGGTGTTGACCGGCTGCGGCGTCACATCGCCATGGCCCAGGGCCGTCATGGCCGAAAGGGTCAGTGCAAGGGCGGCCATGGGCAGGGTCTTGGCGGGATGTCTCATCTGTCTCCTCCGGTGTGGTCGTGCGATCTGAATTGACCGTATCCGGCCGGTTTCGCCGCGGCTATTCGACCATCGGCCATGCGACCAAGGGAGTAGGCGTGGCCCGCACATGCTCATTCAACCACGAAGGTGCCGGTCAGGCCGCGATCTTCCAGCCCGCGACAGCCCCAGCTGTAGCTGCCTGGACGGATCGGCACGAAGAACAGCTCGACCTCGCCATCCATGTCCATTTCCAGCTCGTAGAGAAAGGCAACCTTGATCTCCATGCCACCGGCCTCGATCTTGCGGAGCCAGGTGTTCTTGAAGAAATCCAGCGCTTCCCAGTTGCATTCATGCCAGCCCACAGCCTCGATGGTCAGCCGGTAAGCCTGCCCTGTCTGCATGTGGTATTCGCTGACGCTGACACCAAAGCCATTGTCACCCTGACCGATTTCCAGGGTCTCAAGCGTTTCCGGCAGGGTTGCCAGATCACCACCTGCAGCATGGGCCGCGCCCGGTAGCGCCAGAAGCGCGGCTGCGGCAAGGGTCGGGATACGGGTCATGTCATTGTCCTCCGGTCAGCATGATCTGCGCTAGCCAACCAGAGCGACGTCCTGCGCGAAATACGACAATGGTCTATGCGCCAAAGGTCGTATTTTCGCCGGGGCGCGGGCCGGGGTAGCGTGAGCGCAACCTTTGGGAGGGGCCCATGACCTGCAAAGCCATGCTGTCATCTGT
>SKIF01000141.1 GCA_007116575.1 Paracoccaceae bacterium | reverse complement strand
TGTCTATAATTTTCAGTTTGTTATCGTGCTCTGGCGGGCTCTGTCGTACATTTCGGAAAGGCCATTAGGCCAGCTCCGAAGGCAGAGGTCATAGGTTCGAATCCTATCGGGTGCGCCAATCCCAGATCATGCAGGTTCCGAATCGCATCTTGCACCGCAAGGGGCGCTGTGAGGCTGTCTTGCGTGTGCCCGCTCACAAATCCAGCTGCAACTGTGCCGGGTCCGGTTTCGCGCGGCGTGTGGCGCGCAGGTGGCGGGCGCTGCTGCGGTCGTTGTCGCGGGCGCGCGAGGCGTGTTTGCGCACGATCCTTGCGGCGTCCTCTTGAAACCCTGCCGCCTTGCGCAGCCCCCACATGACCTCGCGCGCGCGGCGTCCGGCGGCCTCGATATCGACGATCGGGGCCGGGTAGCGGGGCGGGGGAGCCGGGGCTTTCCATGGCGTGTGCAGATAGCGCGGGTCCAGTTCGCGCAACTCGGGCAGCCAGCTGCGGATGAAGCGGCCTTCGGGGTCCTGATCATGGCCCTGTTTCACCGGGTTGTAGATGCGCAGCGTGTTGATCCCGGTCGTGCCCGACTGCATCTGGCACTGGCTCCAGTGGATACCGGGTTCGTAATCGGTAAAGAGTCGTGCCAGATGCGCGCCGGTCTCGCGCCAGTCGAGCCAGAGGTGGTAGCTGGCAACGGAGATCAGCATCGCGCGCATACGGAAATTCAGCCAGCCGGTGGCGCGCAGGTATCGCATGCAGGCGTCGACGAAAGGCAGGCCGGTCTCGCCCGCCGCCCATGCGGCCAGCCGCGCCGCGTCGCTCTCGCGCAGCCCCTCATGGGCGGGGTGCAGGCAGCGGTGTTCAAGTGCGGGCTCATCCTCCAGTTTCTGGATGAAATGATCCCGCCAGGCCAGCCGCTTGGCGAAACTGTTCAGGGGCGCGGCCCTTTCGGGCCGGGCAAGGCGCGCCTGCTGGCGGGCGTGTTCGACCTCGCGCACCGAGAGCATCCCCAGCGCCAGATAGGGCGAGAGCCGCGAGCAGGCGCGCTCGGCGCTGCGCGGGGCGGACATGCCGCGCCGGTAGCCCTCGACCTGCTGGCCGAGAAAGGATGCGAGCGTCGTGCGTGCAGCGCCATGGCAGCCGGTCTGGCGGTGGGGGCAGGGGTCGGCGGCCAGCCCCAGCGCGCGGGGCGCGGGCAGATGCGTGGGCGTCACCGTACAGACCGGGGCCAGTGCGCTGACCTCGGGCGCGCAGCCCGCGCCGAGGAAGCGATTGCGCGCGCCTTGCCAGCCATCGCGGCTTTGCAGCCGCCGCACCACGGCGCATTGTGGCAGTTCCTGCCAGTCGATGCCATTGGCGCGCGCCCAGGCCGCGACCTGGCGGTCGCGGGCATAGGTCCAGCCATTGCCGGTTTCCTCATGGCTGATGATGCGCGTGATCTTGTGCCTGCGGCACAGCCGCGCCAGTTCCGTCACGGCCACGCCCTGCCGGATCAGCAGCGGCTGGCCAAGCGCGGCGAGTTCCTCGCGCAGGCTGGCCAGCGCCTCGCGCGTGAACGCCCATTGCCGCGCCGAGGTGTCAGAAAGCCGCCAATAGTCGGGCTCGATGATATAGACCGGCAGCACATGCGCCCCGGCCGCGGCCAGCGCCGGGTGATCGGTGATGCGCAGGTCGCGCTTGAACCAGACGAGAACGGGGTGCTCCATGGCGGCAGAGGTAACGGGTTGCCGGGGTGTGTCAAGCAGATGTTCTCTATTTGTGCCTGTTGTTCTGGGGTGCAAGTGCTGCGCCGTGGTAATGGCGGGGCCGCACCGGGGATGTCAGGCGAGGATCGTTCGCCCGCGACGGTGTCAGAGGGGTGCGGGGTGGCAGGGGAAGCAGCCACCTTGCCGCGGGTGAGGGCGAGACTGCGGTCCGGGTGGGGATACGTTGTCCCGAAAATTCGCTATCATGCCCCGGCGCAATGCCTTCGCGCCCTACCTGACATCGCGCCTGCAGCCTCTGCAATATGACGGGGCGCTGGGCGGGACAGGCCGGCCTTTCGGGCGGGGCTCCGGCGGCACCGGGCAGGCGGGTTGCACGCCACAGGCGGGTGCGATAGCGTCATCCTGTCCTGTCAATCCATGCGAGAAGAGTGCAAGTGACGGCTGAACCAGTGCAACCTCGCACCACCACGTCGCGAGACCGGCCCGAGACAGCCCCGCAGGATCGCCTGCCGCCCCTGATGCTGTTTCGCGATCTGTTCGTCGGGCCTGCGCACAACCGCAACAGGCCCGGTGCGCAATGGCCCGATTTCCGCAAGCATACCCCGGCCCGGCTCTTTCGTCGCGGCAAGCCGGTCTGCGCCCCGCCGCGTTTTGACGATGACGAATTCGATGTGGTCGAGGAGCCGGTGATCTTCGCATCGGTCTATGAAAACCATTTCGGCCATCTGGTCGCCGAGACCGTGCCGCGCCTGCCGCAGGCGCTGGCTGCGCTGCCCGATTGGCCCATCGTCTTTACCCGGTTGCGTGGCGACACGCGCCCCGCGCCCTCGGCCATGTTCCGCACGGTGATGGACTGGCTCAACATTCCACTGGACCGGCTGCGCTTTGTCGAGCGCCCGACGCTGTTTCGCGAGGTCCATGTCGCCGCGCAGGGCGAGCATCTGGACGGCCCGCCGACGCCCGGCGAATATCTCGACCTGCTCGAGGCGCGCATCGCGGGCAATCTGCCCGAGGCGCGCCGCGAGGGGGTGGTCTTCGTGACCCGCGCGGGGCTTGATCATACGCAGGGCCATCATGCGGCCGAGCGCTATCTGGTCTCGTGTCTGCGTGATCTGGGCGTGCGGATTGTCTATCCCGAGACGCTGAGCCTTAAAGAGCAGATGCAGCATTACGCAAGTGCCGAGGTGCTGGTCTTTTCCGAGGGTTCGGCGATTCATGGTCGCCAGCTTCTGGGCCGGGTCGATCAGGATATCGCGCTCTTGCGCCGTCGCGAGGGCAGTCGGATGGCGCATGGCCAGATCACGCCGCGCTGCCGGTCGCTCAGCTATGTCAATTCAGTGGGCGGAGCGCTGAATATCCGCAACCGCTACGGGGCGGATGTGCCCTATGCGACCAAGAGTTTCTTCAAGCTCAGCGAGACATTTGCCTTTTTCGACCAGATTGGCGTGAAACTGCGTGATCGCTGGGATCGCAACAGCTACCGCAAGGTCCGGGATCAGGATGTGCTGGCCTGGGTCTTCGCGATGTATGACCCCCAGATAGAGCATCACCTGAAACCGGCCAATGCGGACGAGTATCTGCTGTCGCAATTCGATGGGCTGTATCTGTCGCATCTCAAGGACCGGGCGGCGGCGCTGATCAAGGCGCGGCGGGTGAAGTAGCGCTCTTGCCGCAACGTCAGCGCGCCCCTCGCGCGCGCCCCACGCGGCTGACATTCATTTGAAGTGGCATCCTTGCGCAACGGGTCTGCTGTCGCCCGTGCCCCGGAAAGACCGGCTTTTGCTGCAATGCAGCGTTTTCAGCTTGACACGATCTTGCGCCTTGTTAGTGTCCGGCGCAACAATGTTGCGCACGCTACCTTTGCGCTCCAGCCCCTTTGCCCGGAGGTTTCGATGACCGACACCCGTTCCGCCCCCGATGCGCCTCAGCGCGACAAGCCCTGGCTGTTCCGCACCTATGCCGGGCATTCCACGGCCAAAGCCTCGAACGCGCTTTATCGGGGCAATCTTGCCAAGGGGCAGACGGGACTCTCGGTGGCTTTCGACCTGCCGACGCAGACCGGCTATGACAGCGATCATGAGCTTTCAAAAGGCGAGGTCGGCAAGGTCGGTGTGCCGATCTGCCATCTGGGCGACATGCGGATGCTGTTCGACCAGATCCCGCTCGAGCAGATGAACACCTCGATGACGATCAACGCGACCGCGCCCTGGCTGCTGGCGCTCTATATCGCGGTGGCCGAAGAGCAGGGGGCGGAAGTCTCGAAGCTCAGCGGGACAGTGCAGAACGATCTGATCAAGGAATATCTCTCGCGCGGCACCTATATCTGCCCGCCCGAGCCCTCGATGCGCATGATCACCGATGTCGCGGCCTATACGCGCGAGTACCTGCCGAAATGGAACCCGATGAATGTCTGTTCTTACCACCTGCAGGAAGCGGGGGCCACGCCCGAGCAGGAACTGGCCTTCGCGCTGGCCACGGCCTGCGCGGTGCTCGATGATCTGAAGGGCAAGGTGCCGGCGGAACATTTCCCGCAGATGGTGGGGCGGATCTCGTTCTTCGTGAATGCGGGCATCCGGTTCGTGACCGAGATGTGCAAGATGCGCGCCTTTGTGGACCTCTGGGACGAGATCTGCCGCACCCGCTATGGGATCGAGGACGCCAAATACCGCCGTTTCCGCTACGGGGTGCAGGTCAACAGCCTCGGCCTGACCGAGCAGCAGCCCGAGAACAATGTCTACCGAATCCTGCTGGAAGCGCTGGCGGTGACGCTGTCGAAGAAAGCGCGCTGCCGGGCGCTGCAGCTTCCCGCCTGGAACGAGGCGCTGGGCCTGCCGCGCCCCTGGGATCAGCAATGGTCGCTGCGCCTGCAGCAGGTGCTGGCCTATGAGACCGACCTTCTGGAGTATGACGACCTCTTCGACAACAACCCGGCCATCGAGCGCAAGGTGGCCGCATTGATGGAAGGCGCGCGCGAGGAACTGGCGCGGATCGACGATATGGGCGGGGCTGTGAAGGCCATCGAATACATGAAATCGCGGCTGGTCGAGGCCAATGCCGAGCGCATCGCCGGGATCGAGACGGGCGGCACGGTCGTGGTGGGCGTGAACCGCTACACCACCACCGAGCCCTCGCCGCTTACGACAGGCGAGGATACGATCATGGTCTGCGACCCCGAGGCCGAGGCCGACCAGATCGCGCGGCTGGAGACCTGGCGCGCAGGCCGCGACGAGGGGGCCGTGCGCGCGGCGCTGGCCGATCTGCGCGAGGCGGCGCGGGCCGGGGTGAATGTCATGCCCGCCTCGATTGCCGCCGCGAAGGCGGGGGCCACGACCGGCGAATGGGGCGAGACCGTGCGCGCCGCTTTCGGGCAGTATCGTGGCCCGACAGGGGTGAGCCGCGCGCCCTCGAACCGGACCGAGGGGCTGGAAGAGGTGCGCGAGGCCGTGGAGGCGGTCAGCAGCAAGCTGGGGCGGCGGATCAAGTTCGTGGTCGGCAAGCCGGGGCTGGACGGGCATTCCAATGGCGCCGAGCAGATCGCCGCGCGCGCGCGCGATTGCGGCATGGACATCGCCTATGAGGGGATACGGCTGACACCCGCCGAGATCGTGACGGCGGTGCGCGAGGAGGGCGCGCATGTGGTCGGGCTCTCGATCCTCTCGGGTAGCCACATGCCGCTTATGGAAGAGTTGATGCGGCTGCTGCGCGCCGAGGGGCTGGGCCATGTGCCAGTGATCATCGGCGGGATCATCCCCGAGGAGGACGCGCGCGCCTTGCGCGCGATGGGTGTGGCGCAGGTCTATACGCCCAAGGATTTCCAGCTCAACCGGATCATGATGGACATCGTGGCGCTGGTCGACCCGGCCTCGGTGGCGGCGGAGTGAAGGGGGTGCCGCCCTTGGGGGGATTGACCCCCCTGCGGGCGGCATTGCCATGGCATGGCCGTGCGGTCGGGTCCGGATGGTGAGCGCCGGGGGCGGAGGCATTGAGTATTTTCGGCAAGAAAATGCGCAATGGTGCTGCGACCGGTCCGGCTGGTGCGCGCCGGGCCGGCTCCGAGCGCGGATGAGCTGTTTTTCGCAAGACGAAGAGGCGGGGCGGGGCGTGTGATGCGCCGTGCTCGTGCGGGCTCTGTGCGGCTGTCGCCATCTGGCGATGACCGGGCAAGACGGGGCTGGATGTGACATTTCCCTTGCTTTCGTGCAAAATTGGTAATATTAATTTACCAATATGACCGGGAGGAGACGTTCATGGAAATGCCAGCCCCTGATCCGGCAGTCCTTGCGCGGCGCGCGCGTGTGCTCTCGCGGCTGGGCGCGATCCTGCCCGCCGAGGCGTTGATCAGTGATGAGGCCGAGCGGCGCGCCTATGAATGCGACGCCCTGACCGCCTATCGCTGCGTGCCCATGGCGGTGGTGCTGCCGGGCTCGACCGAAGAGGTCGCCGCGATCCTGCGCATCTGCCATGAGGAGGGCGTGCCGGTGGTGCCTCGGGGCGCGGGCACCTCGCTTGCGGGCGGGGCACTGCCGACCGAGGATTCGATCATTCTGGGCGTGGCGCGGCTGCGCGCGGTGCTGGAGGTCGATTACGCTGACCGTATCATCCGGGTGCAGACCGGCATCACCAATCTGGCCGTCACCGGCGAGGTGGAGGGCGACGGGTTCTTCTACGCGCCCGACCCCTCGAGCCAGTTGGCCTGTGCCATCGCTGGCAATATCGCGATGAATTCGGGCGGTGCGCATTGCCTGAAATACGGGGTGACGACGAACAACCTGCTGGGCGTGACCATGGTGCTGATGGATGGCACGGTGGTCGAGCTGGGCGGGGCGCATCTTGATGCGGCGGGATATGATCTGCTGGGGCTGGTCTGCGGCTCGGAGGGCCAGCTTGGGGTCGTGACCGAGGCCAGCTTGCGCATCCTGCCGAAACCGGAGGGCGCGCGGCCCGTGCTGATGGGGTTTGACAGCAACGAGGTCGCGGGGGCCTGCGTGTCGGATATCATCAAGGCGGGCGTGCTGCCTGTGGCCATCGAGTTCATGGACCGCCCCTGCATCCGCGCCTGCGAGGATTTTGCCAAGGCAGGCTATCCCGACTGCGAGGCGCTCTTGATTGTCGAGGTCGAGGGCTCGGAGGCCGAGATCGATGAACAACTCGGGCTGATCATGCAGATCGCGCGGCGGCACAACCCCGTCGAGCTGCGCGAGAGTCAGTCGGAAGGCGAGAGCAAGAAGATCTGGCTGGGGCGGAAATCGGCCTTTGGCGCGATGGGGCAGATCAATGATTACATGTGCCTTGACGGGACGATCCCGGTCTCTTCGCTGCCGTTTGTGCTGCGCCGGATCGGTGAGATGAGCCGGGAATTCGGGCTGGATGTGGCCAATGTCTTTCATGCCGGTGATGGCAACATGCACCCGCTGATCCTGTTCGATGCCAACAAACCCGGTGATCTGGAGCGCTGCGAGGCCTTCGGCGCGGAGATCCTGAAACTCTGTGTCGAGGCGGGAGGCTGTCTGACCGGCGAGCATGGCGTGGGGATCGAGAAGCGCGACCTGATGGCGGTGCAATTCGCCCCAGAGGATCTGGAAGCGCAGATGCGTGTCAAGGATGTGTTCGACCCGGAGTGGCTGCTCAACCCCGCCAAGGTGTTTCCGCTGGCGGCGAGTGCCGCGCGGCGGGCGGCCTGAGCGGGCCTGTGGCCTGCAGGAGAGCGGGGATTGAGTATTTCCGGCAAGAAAATGAGGGCTGCTCGGGCTGGTTTTTCCTGCGGTCGGGTCACCGGAGGGGCGATCGTTTTCTTGAGTATGTCTGAAGATGAAGCCCCGGATGGGGACAATGACAGGGAGCCTGTGCCATGCGGCCAGCGAGCGAAGAAGACCTCTCGGAGATCGTGCGCGGTGCGCGCGGGCCGCTGGTGGTGCGCGGGGGCGGCACGCGGGCTGTCGGACGGCCCGTGGCGGGCGAGGTGCTGGAGACGGGCGGGCTGTCGGGGATCACGCTCTATGAGCCCGGCGCGCTGACACTGGTGGCGTGCGCGGGCACGCCGCTGGCCGAGCTGGAGGCGGCGCTGGCGGCCGAAGGGCAGCGCCTGCCGTTCGAGCCGATGGACATGCGCGCGCTCATGGGAACCAGTGGGGAGCCCACGGTTGGGGGGATGGTCGCGGCCAATGCCTCGGGGCCGCGCCGGGTGCAGGCGGGGGCGTGCCGCGACTCGCTGATCGGGGTACGCTTTGTCGATGGCGCGGGCGCGATCATCAAGAATGGCGGGCGGGTGATGAAGAATGTCACCGGCTATGATCTGGTCAAGCTGATGGCGGGGTCATGGGGCACGCTGGGGGTGCTGACCGAGTGTTCCTTCAAGCTTTTGCCCGTCCCTGCCACCGAGGCGACGCTGGTGAGCGCGCCGCTGGACCCTGAAGCGGCAGTGCAGGTGATGGCGCGGGCGCTTGGCACACCCTATGAGGTCAATGGCGCGGCGCGGGGCGCGGATGGGCGCGTGGTGCTGCGCATCGAGGGGTTTGGCGAACAGGTCGCTTACCGGGGCGCCGCGCTGCGCGCGGCGCTGGGGGGCGACTGGGAGGTGATCGAAGGCGCGGCGAGCGCCGAGATCTGGCAGGGCATTCGCGATGTGCGCGCCTTTGCCGGGCAGGCGGGCGATGTCTGGCGCGTCTCGGTGCGACCCTCGGAGGCTCCGGAACTGGTGGCGCGGGCAAAGGCCGAGCTGGTCATGGACTGGGGCGGCGGGCTGATCTGGGCGCTTGTGGCCGAGGGGCGCGACCTGCGGGCAGAGCTGGGCGCGTTCCGGGGCCATGCAACGCTGATCCGCGGCTCGGAGGCCACGCGCGCCGCGCTGCCGGTGTTCCAGCCCGAACCCGCGCCTGTCGCGGCGCTGGCGCAGGGCTTGCGGGCGCGGTTCGACCCGCGCGGGGTGCTCAATCCGGGACTGATGGGGTAGATCATCATGCAGACGAATTTCACGACCGAGCAGTTGAAAGACCCCGCCATCCAGCGCTCGAACGAGGTACTGCGCACCTGCGTGCATTGCGGATTCTGCACCGCGACCTGCCCGACCTATGCGATATTGGGCGACGAGTTGGACAGCCCGCGCGGGCGCATCTACCTGATCAAGGACATGCTCGAGAAGGGGCGTCCGGCGGATGCGAAGACGGTCAAGCATATCGACCGCTGCCTGTCGTGCCTGGCCTGCATGACGACCTGCCCTTCGGGGGTGCATTACATGCATCTGGTGGACCATGCCCGCGAGTATATCGAAGCCACCTATAAGCGGCCCCTGTTCGAGCGGGTGCTGCGCTGGACGCTGGCGCGGATTCTACCCTATCCGACGCGGTTTCGGCTGGCGCTTGCAGCCGCGAAACTCGGGCGGCCCTTCGCGCGCCTGATGCCCGATGCGCGGTTGCGCGCGATGCTGGAGATGGCGCCCAGGCAAATCCCGCCGGTCAGCCGCAATGATGATCCGCAGGTCTTCCCGCCGATTGGCGCGCGCAAGATGCGGGTGGCGCTGATGACCGGTTGCGCGCAGCGGGCGCTGAACACTGATATCAACGATGCCACGATCCGGCTGTTGCGCCGTCTGGGAGCGGAGGTGGTGATCGCCGAGGGGCAGGGCTGTTGCGGGGCGCTGACGCATCACATGGGCAAGACGAAGGAGAGCCATGCAACAGCCGCAAGGAATATCCGTGCATGGTGGCGGGAGATGCAGGGCGAGGGGCTTGATGCGGTGGTGATCAATACCAGCGGCTGTGGCACGACGGTCAAGGATTACGGGCATATGTTCCGCGCAGAGCCGCTGGCGCAGGAGGCGCAGGCGGTGGCGGGTATCGCGATGGATGTCAGCGAGGTGCTGATGACGCTCGACCTGCCGCAAGGTGCGCCCAAAGGGCTGCGGGTGGCCTATCATGCCGCCTGTTCGCTGCAACATGGCCAGCAGATCAAGACTTACCCCAAGGATCTGCTCAAACGCGCGGGCTTCGAGGTGGTAGAGCCGAAGGACGCGCATCTGTGCTGTGGCTCGGCGGGCACCTATAACCTGATGCAGCCAAAGCTCTCGGGCGAGTTGAAGGCGCGCAAAGTCGCGACGCTGGAGGCGAAAGCGCCCGATGTGATCGCCGCCGGCAATATCGGCTGTATGATCCAGATCGGCAGCGGGACAGGGGTGCCGGTGGTGCATACGGTCGAGCTTCTGGACTGGGCCACCGGCGGGCCGCTGCCCCGCACGCTGGCCGAGGCGGACGTGCCGACGCGGGGCTGAGTGCCGGTGCTGTTCCGGCCCGGCCTTGTCATCAAGGGGCCATGATGCTGCCATCTTGACGCGCTATCTGTCTCGGGCACTGACCGGAGTCCGCCATGCGCCTGCCCCTTGTCGCCGCCCTTGCCCTGGGCTTTACCCTTGCTGCGCCCTCCGCGCTGGCCCAAAGCGCCGATCGACCGCTGCAATCGCTGGAAAGCGGGCTGGATGTGCAGGGCTGGGAAGGCGTGGGCCGGATCGATATCGGCGCGCAGGGATTCTGCACCGGGGCGCTCATTTCCGAACGGCTGGTGCTGACCGCGGCGCATTGCCTGTTTGACAAGGACACGGGGCGGCGCTTTGCCGATACGGATCTGGTGTTTCAGGCGGGCTGGCGCAACGGGCGGGCCGCGGCCGAGGGGCGGGTGCTGCGCTCGGTCGTGTATCCGGGCTACAACCCGACCGGCGGGGCCGAGATCGGCAATGTGGCTCATGACCTTGCCCTCCTGGAATTGACCCACCCGATCCGCAATCGCGGTGTCACCCCGTTTGCGGTCTATTCCGAGCCGCGACACGGTGATCAGGTGGGCGTGGTGTCCTATGGGCGCGGGCGTTCCGAGGCCCCCTCGCTGCAGGAAAGTTGCCGGGTGATCGACCGCGACCGCAACGGGGTACTGATGATGTCCTGCTCGGTCGATTTCGGCTCCAGCGGAGCGCCGGTCTTCGGCTTCTCGCAGGGGCAGGCGCATATCGTCTCGGTGGTTTCGGCCAAGGGCAAGGGGCAGGTGGACGGCGATATGCAGAACGTGTCGCTGGGGGTCTCGCTGGGGCCTCGGCTGGACACGTTGCGCGCCGCGCTCGAGGCCTCGGACCGGCGCTTCATTCAGGCCCCGACGGCGCAGAGCGACGCGCCTCGCCAGATGAGCAGCGGCGGTGGGGCGCGTTTCCTTCGCCCCTTGAAATCACGCAATATCAATGGTCTGACAGGCGTTCTTGATGTGACGTCAAAGCTGCGTGCCGGGTCTTGACAGCGCCGCTTGCAATTCCCACCTCTGACTCGCACCGGGGGCCGATTTCGGACCCGGCGCAAAGCAAGACCGCGCCTGTCCAAACCGGAAGGCGCTCAACCCTGTATCGCTTCAAATGGAGGATGCGAAATGCGTCGTTTTGATCCCACCCCGCTTTATCGTGCCACGATCGGTTTCGACCGCATGGCAGACATGCTGGACCGCGTGATGTCGGCAGATATCCAGGCCCCCAGCTACCCACCTTACAATATCGAGAAGACTGACGAGAATGCCTACCGCATCTCGATTGCCGTGGCGGGGTTCTCGGCGGATGATCTGAGCGTCGAGGTGAAGGAGAACGCGCTGCTCGTCGCCGGGCGCAGCACCGAGGACGAGAGCGAGCGCAGCTTCCTGCATCGCGGCATCGCCACCCGCGCCTTCGAGCGCCGGTTCCACCTGGCCGACCATGTCCGCGTGACCGGTGCGCGCCATGTTGACGGAATGCTACATATCGATCTTGCGCGTGAGTTGCCCGAGGCGCTCAAGCCGCGCCAGATCGCCATCGAGACGCAGCAGGCCGCTGACCGCACGCTGGTCGAGGGCAGCGCGCAGCCGCAAGCGGCCTGAGCCAGCCCTCGCACAAGGAAAAGGGCGCTCCGTCTGGAGCGCCCGGTACCGTTTACGACATACAACGGCACGTTCCTTTCCCGGCGGGCGCGCGATGCAGCGCCCGCCCGAAGCTTGCTAGACGCAGGCGACCCGCGCCTGGGTCTTGAGCATCTCTATCCGCCGCGCCCGTTTCGCGGCCCGCGTCCAGGGCAGCGCGGGCATGTCTCGCCCTGCTTCCAGGATCATATTGCCGATCCAGCGCTTCTGCACTTTGCTCTGCATCTTGTCTTCCTTCCGAGTGAATATCACGTTCTGACTGCTTGGATCTGACTATGTCAGCGGAATCGGGCGCGACTTGGGCAGGTTCGGGGAGAATGCGCGGCCATTTCGCGCCACCTGTGAGGACGCACCAGTGGTGCGGGGTCGCCGCTCCTGACCGACCCTTTCCGGTCCAATGCCTGACCATTTGGAGGCGCGCGACTTTTTCAGCAGCCTTCCAGGGCGCTTTTTGCCGCGATGCCTTCAGGCGGATGGCGTATCCGCCCGCGCGCGATGCAGCCCCGCGGGGTCAGGCTAGAGCCGGATGACCGAGATCAGCCGCCCGTAATCGGCCTGCCCCTCATGCACCGAGCGGCGGTAGGAATAGAACCGCGCCGGGTCTTCATAGGTGCAATGCCCGATCCAGGCGGCCTCGGCCACACCGGCCGCGCGCAGTCGGTCAAGGCCGAAGCCGACCAGATCGAACTGGTATTTCCCTGCATCCCCGTTGATGAAGAAACGCGTATTCTGCGCATCGGCATCGAGGAAGGTCTCGAGAAATTCCTGCCCGACCTCATAGGCGCGCTGGCTGATGCAGGGGCCGATCACGGCGCGGATGCGCGCGCGCGCAGCCCCAAGCTGCACCATCGCGTCCAGTGTGTTTTCCAGCACCCCGTCCAGCGCCCCGCGCCAGCCGGCATGGGCGGCCCCGATCACCTGCGCCTGCGCGTCAGCAAAGAGCACCGGCTGGCAATCGGCAGTCAGGATGCCCAATGCAAGGCCGGGTGTGGCCGTGACCAGCCCGTCGCCCTCGGGGCGGGGGGTGTCCGGGTCGGGCGGGGCATCGAGCGTGACGACATCGGCCGAATGGGTCTGGTGGATTGTGACCAGTGCCTCGGGCGCGACCGCCATTGACTCGGCCACGCGGGCGCGGTTCATGCGCACGGTCGCGCTCTGATCGCTGGACCCCGCGCCGCAATTCAGCCCCGCGAAAATCCCTGACGAGGCCCCGCCGCGCCGGGTAAAGAACCCGTGGCGCAGGGGAACGAGCGTGTCGGCGGTCAGGATCTCGAGCGTCATGCGTCAAACCCGGGCGGTGGCGGGGCGACTGGCGGATAGAGCCCCAGTGTCTGGAACAGGTGACCCATTTCATCGGGGTGCGTCAAGCGCCGATGGGCGGCAATATGGTCGTTCAGGGCGTCTCCGCCCAAGTTGTGGGCCAGCGCCTCGGCGCGGGCCGTGATGCCCAGCCGTTCCAGAAGCACGCCCTGCGGGGTGAGCTTCGTGGCCCTGAGGGGCGCGGCGGCCTCGGCCAGTGCCTCGAAATCGACATGGGCGGTCAGGTCGGCCTCGCCGGGGGTGGCGAATGGGTCGATCGGCGCATGGGCGCGCAGCGCCTGCAGCGTGTCGCCCCGGCTGCGCCAATCGCCATAATCCACGATCAGCGCGAAGCCGCCATGGGCCGCGATCCGTGCGGCAATCGCCGCCATGATCGGGCGCGCGGGTGCGCAGGTCTCGACCATCTGGCCTTCGGCGGTGTCGTCCAGCCGATGCGCGAGCGCGGCCAGCGGCGCGGGGGGCGAAAGGCCCGCAACAAGGTCATCGCCGCGCGCCCCTACCATGCGTTCGGCCCAGCCCGCACCCCGGCGCAGGAACTGGCGGATCGGCAGGGCGTCGAAGAATTCATTGGCGATCAGGAACAGGGGCCCGTCGGGCAGGGTCTCTGCCGTGTCGTGCCATGTGGGGGAGAAATCACCAAGCCGCGCGGCTTGTGCCGCGCGTAGGGGCCCGGAGGCCTCGACCAGATGCAGCCGCGCTCCGGCGTGAAACCCCGGCACACGCGCGGTGGCGCGCAGCGCGTCCGCCATCAGTGTGCCGCGCCCGGGGCCAAGCTCGGCCAGTGTGAAGGGCGCAGGCGCGCCCTGATCGTGCCAGACCTGCGCCAGCAGAAGCCCCAGCATCTCGCCGAACATCTGGCTGATCTCGGGCGCGGTGGTGAAATCGCCCTCAGCCCCCAAGGGGTCGCGGCTGGCATAGACCCCATGCGCCGGGTGGAGCAGGCATTGCGTCATGTATTCGGCAATGCTGATGGGGCCTTGTGCGCGGATCTGGCGCAGCAGCGCCGATTTCAGCGCGCTCATGCCGGGGCGCGGCTGCGCCATATCAGCAGCCCCAGCCCCACGATGATCATCGGCAGCGACAGAAGCTGGCCCATGCTCAGCCCCAGCGGGCCGAGGCTGAGGACATGGCCCAGCGGATTGTCGGGGCTGATGAATTGCGCATCGGCCTGACGGAAGAACTCGACCACGAAGCGCCCCAGCCCGTAGCCCGCGACAAAGACGCCGGTGATCGCGCCGGGCTGTTTCAGCCAGCCGCGCCGCCAGACCAGCCAGGCGAGCACGGCGAAGAGAAGCGCGCCCTCCAGCGCGGCCTCGTAAAGCTGTGTCGGGTGGCGCGCGCAGAGCGGCTCGGCCCAGTCCCAGGGGCAGCTTTGCGCGCGCTCGCCCGGAAAGACAAAGCCCCAGGGCATGGTCGTGGGCCGCCCCCACAATTCGGCATTGATGAAATTCGCCACCCGCCCCAGCCCGATCCCGATGGGGGCCACCAGCGCCATCGCATCGGCCATTTGCAGTGGCGGGACGCCGTGACGGCGGCAATAGATCAGCCCCGCCACGATCACGCCCGCAAAGCCGCCATGGAAGGACATGCCGCCTTCCCAGACGCGCAGGACCTCGGTCGGATTGGCCATGTAATAGCCTGGCTGATAGAACAGCACGAACCCAAGCCGCCCGCCGAGAATGGTGCCGAGGATGACCCAGGTCAGCAGCCCCTCGACGCGGGCAGGCTCCATCGGGACGGTGCCTGCGGGCCAGAGCGCGGGCTGTTTCATCAGCCGGTAGATGATCCACCAGCCGAGCAGGAAGCCGGTGACATAGGCCAGCGCATACCAGCGCAGCGCAAAGGAAAACCCGCCGATCTCGATGGAAAACAGCACAGGGTCAAGATCGGGGAAGAGGATGGCAAGAGGGGTCATCGCACCGCACAGGCTGAGGGAGTTGCGACTGTCTGGCGCGGGCGGGCAGGGGAAGTCAACCTTGAGTTTCCGCGCCCGTGGTCACATATAGGGCAAAAGTGTTGACGCGAAAGGCAAGGCCGATGCAGACCCGCAACCGTTTTCTCGATGATGTCTCGCAATTGATGACCAATGCGATGGGCGTGGCGCAGGGCGCGCGCAGCGAGGCCGAGACCGCCGTCAAGAGCCTGATGGACCGCTGGCTGGCGGATCGCGATTTCGTCACCCGCGAGGAATTCGACGCCGTGCGCGCCATGGCCCAGAAGGCGCGCGAGGAGAATGAGGCGCTCAAGGCGCGGATCGATGCGCTGGAAGCGGGCGCGAAGAAAGACTGAGCGGATCTGGCGCGCAAGGCAGGCGCGCGCCTGCCGGAGCTTCTTTGTCACCGGGCGGTTTCTCATATCCAGGCCGGGTAACCGGGGCCATCGCCAAGCCGATGTCATCCGTAATATTTCTTCCGGGTAGGGGGGGGCGC